>NZ_QGMY01000002.1:327129-654258 GCF_003173355.1 Methanospirillum lacunae
TTTACACGCTTCTGTATCGACAAGAGCAACGTGGCAATCGATAAGATCAGACTTCACAATAATCTCGTACGCTTCTGAAAGTTTGGGAAATTTATAACCTGTGTCCCATTTCCCCGTGGTAACCTAAAAAAGACGGTAGAGTTTACCATCGTGTTGAATTGAGGCTTCGATAGTTGATTGCTATTTATTTTCGTTCGTAAGCACTCTCTTTTTATTATTTTCCGGTCATACTGCAAATTGTGACCTACCAGGAGATCGGCATCTTCCATATCACTGAAGAAGTCAGACAGAACTTTGGAGAGATCTTCACCTTCATTGATCGCCACTTCAGTAGTGATCCCATGAATCTTCGCGGATTCTTCCGGGATAATGAACCCGTCCGGCTTAATCATCCTGCTATCTTCGAGAATTATTTCTCCTTCTGTAGTTGCAAACAGCCAGGCAATCTCAACTACCCGGTCTTTGTTTACATCGGCACCGGTTGTTTCAGCATCAAAAAAATAAAATGTGTTTTGGTTTCATGTATTCTCCTTATCCATACACAACCTCATTAGCGTGATAATCAGTAACAATCCAGGAAGCCGGGCGTTAGAAATACATTTTAGTCCCCGGCATCCGGTTTACTGTTGCAGTGATCGTCATCTTACGGGGTATTTCATCCAATGTGGCTAGTTTCGGGTAATCCTCCGGATGAGCTTTAACATCATCTTCGATGTATCGCCTGAGAATTACCGTACAGCCTTGATCCTGAAATTTTTTTATCGTTTTTTGTATCTCATTCTGGTATATGGTCACATTTCTGAACATTATTGCACCTCAACGTCTGCAATCCCGTACATTATTTTTCCTGTGCTTGAGCAGTACTCACAGTATGGATCTGCCGGGAAGGGATGGCCAGCACAACAGACACAAGGGACAATTATATTTCTGTATTCAATCCCCAGACTACTTAGAATATCTAATAATTCTGGCATTCGTCCCCCTGGGGTGAGAGAGTCACACCGGAATTCACGTAACAAGAATCACAGACACAAGTCTGATTATCAGAATCTCTCCAGGTCGCTTTCCCGGAATGACAGATCTTACACCGACCAAGGTCAGTATAAACCCGTTTCATACCTGCAATATTCAGAACTCCAGGAAGGGACCTGAACGTTTCGGACTTTTTCTTTTTGGCTTTGCCTAAACATTTCTTGCAGATACGCCGGGCAGGAAGGTTATTCCGGTTTTTTCTCCGGTCTTCAGTCACCTTTTCGATATACTCAACATACCGAGAACCACAGAGATCGCAGGGACCTCGGATAGCCAGATCAAGTATTTTCAGATTCGGGAAGCGTTGAAATTCCCGGTATCTACTGCACACTGTTTATCTGAAAAAGTACGCTCAATGTGCCCAGGGCGGATTTTATCAGAGTTAGCGATTCGGGATCATTGGGAGGAGAACATCGGACTCGTCTACATATATAGATCCAGAACAAGCGGCCTACTTAAGAACAAAGAATTTATGAGTTGAGCGTCCTCTTCTGTTATTAATCAGGCTTTGAGCACTTTTGGTATAGGATCATTGAATTTTTTCCTATAATCATGAAATTGATCGCTCTCAGTCAGGGGGATATATGAGATCATCTTTCTATGAATATGTAAAATTTGTAACTTCGATAAGCAAGAATACTACCGGATTTGTAGTTCTGTCTGTAATAACTATACTGGTGCTCTTCTCCGGTGCCAGTGCCCAGACTAATGCTAATCCTGACTCCTTCTCCTTTATAGGGACAGTGGTGTATCAGGATCTTGAAGGGGGCTTCTTTGGGATTATTACTGATACCGGAGATCAACTTCTTCCAACGAACCTCCCAGCCCAGTATGAGATTGATGGCCTCAAAATCTCCGGGACTGCCACACCACAGACTGATATGGTCTCCACCCGGATGTGGGGTACCATGGTCTCTGTAGAAAATGTAACTCCACTGAATGGGGGAGGAGTAACTGAACAGGCCTGGTATGAATCTGAAACAACTGTACCGGTTTTATCTGACGATCAGATCTTCCAGGTACTTGGGAGGATCTCTGCAGATCTGCAGAAGAGACTTGATACAATTGATGGGGAACTGGCTGATGTTGCTGCAAACTTAAGCAGCAATGATGTCTCGAAAGAGAACCAGAACCTCCAACTCTCGTCTCTCGTAGAAAATCCTGCACTTAACCAGATCGGTCTGTATGAATCATCTCTTCTGGATAAGTCAGGGAGGATAACTGCCGTTTATCCGGATGTTTATCTGTCATCAATCGGGACAGACCTATCAAAAATGCCGCATATTGCCAGTATAATCTCATACCCTGCCCCTACTATGAGCACATACCTGAAAACTGTAGAAGGAAAAGATGCAGTTGTCATCACCTACCCGATTGTATCAAAACAAAAAACTGTAACCGGATATGTATCAGCACTCGTGGATCCGGCAGTGCTCGTCTCGCCTGACAAGATGCAGACACTCAAAGATTCCGGTTATTCTCTCATGGTCGAACAACCAGAAGGGACAGCACTCGCAGAAAGTGATTCAACCCAGATTGGCAGGTCAGCCTGGAATGATCCTCAGTTTAATGCTTCACCCTCACTTCTCAAATCTGCAGTGCACCTGCAAAATGCGAGGGCTGGTATAGATTCATATTCCGGATTGAATAAAGAGGATGTTAAGATTGCATGGACTACGGTATCACTCCATGGCATGCCATGGAGAGTTGCAGTCATGAAACATTAACATTCTTTATTCTTTTTTCCTGAAATCAGGCATATCGCATTAGCCGGCTGATATATATCCTGACCCAGATAAATCCAACAATTCCTCCAAGAATATCTCCGATAACGATCCCGTACCATACTCCGTGCTCACCAAGTCCGAAGACAACACCAAGCAGATATGCTGATGTGGCCATGAAGACCATGTTTCGGAGCACATTCAGTATCAGTGATGAGATCCCACGTCCTGTTCCCTGGAAAATAGATGAGGACATGATTCCTGGTGGAACAAACGGATAAAATATACACATCGTGGCGAGGAAGGAGGCAATTGCCGGTGCAAGATGTGCTCCTTCTGCTGAATATGTGAAAATAAATGAGATTTGAGATGCAAAAAGCCAGGTCAGGATGCTGATGGCTATTGCAATACCTATCCCCAATATGATTGAGAATGAATGGATTACCGGGAATTTTTCAAAGTGTCGCCCTCCATACGCTGCACCTGTCACAGATACGACTGAAGTTGATATTGCCACGAGTGGGATAATTGCAAAGAAAACAACACGCCATCCTGCAGTATATACCGCGACTGCATCTGTTCCTGAAACCATAACCAGCATTGCGTTGATAAAAATCGCCAGAAATGACATGAGAAAAAACTCGCAACTTGCTGGTAGTCCTACCCCGAGGATATCTCTAATATTTCTGGGTTCTTTGAGATTGACTTTCCATGACAGGTTTACGTACGTATCTTTTTTGATGAGGAACCAGTAGAGAAGAACTACAGTCACAAGTAACAATGAAACGATCATACCCCATGCAGCACCTGCAATTCCCATCTTGAAATAATAAATGAGAATCGGATCCAGGATGATGTTCAAGATTGATGAGGCTCCCATCACGTACATCGTCCGCTTGGTGTCTCCCTCTGCCCTGAGAATTGCGTACACTACATTGGTAAAGAGAATAAGGACAGTACCGGCAAAAACGATGTTTCCGTATTCAACTGCCAGATCAACAGTTTTCCCTGCACCAAAAAGGATCATCAGCGGGCGTGCCAGAGCAATCAGAAGTACTGTGATAACCACCGATATTCCGAGCACCAGTAAAATTGCCTGCATCGCTGCACCGTTTGCACCGTTCCTGTCTCCTGCACCTATTCTTCTGGCAATAACCGAGGTGGCGCCTGCTCCAAGCCCGTTACCAAGTCCGATGAGTACCATAAAAAGAGGGGTGATGAACCCTACTGCAGCTAATGCATCTGATCCAAGACCTGCCACCCAGACAGCATTGACCAGGTTGTAGGTTGACATCAGCAGCATTGCGATGATCATCGGGATTGAGAGCTTAAGGATCGCAACCTTTGGATCTCCCTTGAGGAGATTCACACCTTCAGTCTCTTGAGAATTATTCATGCACATTCACCTCCGGAGCAGCATGAAGTAAAGGAGTTTTCACCGATGTCATTGACCCCCTGGATACTGGCTGAAGCTACTCTCCAGAGAAGATCTTTGAACTGAGTTTTTTCTTCCTTATTCAATCCGGATGAAGCAGTCATTTCCCATTCGGTATCTATCCGAATCAAATCAGAAATAATGGACGTCCCTTTCTCTGAAAGGAAAAGTTTTACAGCCCTTCTGTTATCTGGATCGATCCTTCTGATAACGTAACCTGCATCTTCAAGTTTTTTTACCGACCTGGCAATTGTCCCTCTATCGATATGAAAGTGGCGTGCCAGTGTCTCCTGTGTAACATTCTGATGGTTCCTGAGAAACATGAGAACCGGGAACTGACCATAGGAGAGGCCGAGTGAACGAAGATGGTGATTCAGGAATATTGCCTGAGTTCTGAAGATAATTGATGTTAATCCCCCTATGGGAATATCATGAGGTAAGATAGATTTTGCTGTCACCTCAACAGATTAGCAGTGTTCCCATATAATGTTGTCAGTGCAATAGTTTTAAAAATAAAATATGGTCTATGCAACAATAACCCCGGTCTACCCGAAGATCTTTGTTATCATGAGATTAGATCTGCTTTTTTCTGGATAATTGATGTATGCAACATTTTTTTCTGATATTGCAGGCCATGCATCGTTGCCTGTATCATTTGTGACCCTGAACTCTGAACCTGATGAGAGATTATACCCATAGATATCCCACTGCCTGTTTCTTTCGTCTATCCATACGATGATATCTCCGGATATTACAGGAAGCCATTGTCGTGATGGATCGGTTGTTACCTGAATCTGTTTCCTTGTGGTCAGGTTTTCTGCCATAATATCAAAGTTACCGTGTTTACTTGATTGCCAGACTACCCATCCTCCTGAAACAGCCGGAAACCAGTCCTGTGTGGAGGAATTCGTAATTTCAATCTCCTGATTGAGAGGAATGTTATAGGCATAGATATCACCTTCCGATCTTGGCCCTCTCCTCCAGTCCTCCCATACAACCCAGTCCCCATCAATATCAGGCTGCCACTGAACGTCAGGAGATGTGCAGATCATATACTCTTTTCCGGTCGAAATGTTGAATAATGCAATGTCCTGAGAGATGTTTCTCTCAGTAACATACACGATCCTGTCACCAGAAATATGCGGAGTGGTCTCCCGGTCAGTACGATTCGTAATCTGGGTGAGACTTCCTGAGGTGAGATTTTTTAGGTAAATATTCCAGTATCCTGATCGTTTGTCCTGCCATACAACCCTATCTTTGTCAATATCTGGTCTGTACTGATTACCTTCTTCTTCTGAGAGATCTTCGTGTTCACCTGAAGAAGTATTGATAAACAGGATATCTGCATTATACAAGTTTGTTCGGCTCTCATATGTCACCAGATCCTGATATATTCTGGGAAAGACCGGTCCACCTGGATCTTTATCTGGTTCCTGCCCGGAATTCTGGATAAATAAGAGTAATACGATTACCGCAATTCCTGCAAGGGCAACAACCAGGTGTATCTTTGCTGGAGTAAATCTGCTCATATGAGATCTATTGCAGCCTTTCCCTCGATTGAAGGTCCAAAAAAGGACAGTCTGCTAAAAACCTGAAACATGGTCTTCAAATAAACCGTTATCAAATATCGTATATGAAAAGTTCCGTGTCTGTTAGCGGAATACGATACCCGCTCCCGGGCCCTGGGATACTCATTGCTCTTTCATCTAGTGGATGGCTTGGTCTGTTATCGCTTATTACTTTTGGGGCAGATGAAGGTTATACATTTCTTGGGATCATCGCTATCACCCTGCTGTTCAAGTATGCCCTGCTCACCGGTCTTGGCAGATATACACTTGCGACCGGAAAAGACATATTTGCAGGAATTGCAGAAATTCCAGGCCCGATGAACTGGGCAGTCTGGCTGCTCAATAGTATCTATTATGTAGAGATCTTCATGCTTGGATATTCTTCTCTTGCAATGGCCAGGCTTTTTACAGCACTGGTTCATGTATCCATTCCTCCAATTATCTGTGTCTTTGTCTTTTTTGCAGCAATATTTTTTCTAGTATCTGTCAACTCATACTGGTTTTTCAGAAAGATCCTGATGGGTGCCATAGGGATTATCATGGTTGGCCTGTGTGCCATGCTCTTTGCCATGCCACTCTCGGGACATGATGTGATCTTTCTGAAACTTCTGGACCTGAACACGTTCATGAGTGTGTACGAGTCCTCGATCATTATGAGTAGTGTCGGATCTGGTTTTTCACTCCTTTTCTATTCGGTCTGGCTTGTCAACCATCTCAAAGGTTCAACTGTAACTGGTCATAAAAGAGATTTTCTGGGACGGATAAGACTTGATGCCGCACTTGGTATGTCCTCACTCTTTATGTTATGCATCCTGTACCTCTCGGTTGGGTACGTCTTTTTATATGAACATGGTCTCGGTGCACCCGAATCAGATCTTACACTTGAAATCGTTCTCATGGTAACCAACCTCGGTGTCTTTGGTAACAGCCTGTTTGTTCTCGTCTGTTTTGTTGCCCTGTTCTGCAGTATGTTTGGTGGTGTCTATGGGAGGTCAAGGGTTCTTCAGGTAACACTTCCCCGAACGATTCCCGGGTTTGTGATGACCAGGAAGGTATATCTTTCAACGGTCCTGGTTCTCATAACATCAGCCTTTTTTTCCCAGTTTTTCTGGTCTATGGACCTTACCAGAAGTTTTGTATCAATAAGGCTCATGCTCTTCAGCTTGATCGTAGGGATTCTTATCTGGATAGATCGTTGCCTATCTTCTGATGATCGTGGGTCTGTATGGTGGTATGGGATTATGATAGCAGGAGCCGGTGTATCCTTTCTGATTGGAATAAGCCTGCTATCCTGGCTTATAGATTATTGAAAATGAGAAAAAATAGGTAATATGAACAGGCAGATTCAAATTATCAGATTTATAATTCCTGGCTACCCGGCTCTCTCCAGGCAGCATACTTATCCTGCTCAAGTAGGGTGTCAAGAATTACAAGAGCAGCCATTGCTTCAGCAACCGGCACGATTCTGAGGGCAATACAAGGGTCATGTCTGCCTCCTACAACTATTGTCCTGGGATTTCCTTCAAGGTCAATCGTGCTTTGTGGGGTGCATATTGACGGGGTTGGCTTTACGGCTAGTTTTATTGAAATGTCCTGTCCGTTAGAGATCCCCCCCAGGATTCCTCCGGCATTATTTGAGAGATATCCGCCAGGGATCATGGGATCGTTGTGTTCAGATCCAAACATTCGTGCAGCTGCATATCCTGCTCCTATCTCGATCCCTTTCACTCCTCCGATTCCCATGAGTGCACCGGCAAGCAGACCATCCAGTTTCCCAAAGACCGGATCTCCAAGACCTGACGGGCAGCCGGTGATGGTCAGGCTGATTATGCCTCCAACAGAGTCTCCCCGATCCCGGGCCTCCCGGATCTCCTGCTCAAACATTACAGGATCAGAATTTCCGTGAATTTCAACTATCTTTCCTACAATTGAGATATTCCGTCTCTTCAGGCAGATTGCAGCAACTGCTCCGGCTGCCACCCGTCCTGCTGTTTCCCTGCCTGACGATCGTCCGCCTCCCCGGTGATCCCTGATTCCATACTTTTCAAAATATGTCCTGTCTGCATGGCCTGGTCTGAAGAGATCCCGGAGATGTTCATAATCTGATGACCTGGCTGATTGATTTCTGATGATGAGCCCGATCGGGGTTCCAGTGGTCTTTCCCTGGAAAACACCTGAGAGGATCTCCACGAGATCTGATTCACGCCGTGGCGTTACCAGGTCAGAAGTACCTGGTTTTCTTCGGTCGAGAAATGGCTGTATATCTTCAACAGAGAGTTGTACCCCGGGTGGGCATCCATCAATGACAGCTCCGATGGCTGCACCATGACTCTCTCCAAATGTGGTAACTCTGAATGAGCGACCTAACGTGTTCAGAGTATCCACCTCCGCACGGTATCAGCCGGGATATCAATACCGGTCAAAACTTTAAACTGTTCTATAAGCTGGTGAATAAACATCTCAGTTCCCGGGATGATGCTACATCCCTTATCAAGAGCTCCCCGTAAAAGTGGTGTCTCTGCAGGAGTGTATACGAGATCAAATATGTGCATATCAGGTGTCAGTGATGAGACAGGTATTGGTGTCTGATTTGCTGCCGCTGTGTGGGATTTCATTCCGACAGACGTTGTATTGATGACAAGATCCGGATGATATCTGGTAAAGTCACTCAAAGCCCCGGTTTCTACACCAAAATGTCTTCCCATCTCTCTGGCTCTTTCAACTGTCCGGTTAAGGATGATCGGAGTAAATCCCCGCATTGATGTAGCATACACAGCAGATGCTGCTGCCCCTCCTGCACCAAGGATGACAGCCACCTCGCCACTTATTCCTTCAAGAGGGCGATAAATTCCCTTCCAGTCAGTATTGAATCCATATCGTTTTCCATCAAGGAGAAGGATCGTGTTCACTGCTCCGATGACAGTTGCATCCTTTCGTATCTCATCAAGGAGTGGCATAACTCGCCCTTTATGGGGAATGGTTACACTGAGGCCCCTTACTCCTGCCTTTTCAGCAGCCGGGATGAACCTTGCGGGGTCAGGACATTCGAACCAGGTATTTCTGGCTGGAATTTCGAGTTCCTGAAAGAGCCTGTTCCAGATGGGAGGAGAGAGGCTGTGCATGCAGGGGTTTCCGAGGATTCCATAGATCCTGATTGAGGGATCGGGAATCGTTGCCTGAAGTGGTTCATGGGCTGCAGCGGGAATCGGCGTTGTAAGCACCCAGTTCACAAGTTTCTGCCTGGCATTGATCTCATCTGAAAGTCGTTTTCCGGGTCTGATGATCTGAAGGATCTCAGATGCTGCCTGCCTGGGAGTTTTTCCGGTTGAGTCATACACAAGATCAGCAACTGCCCGGTACTGAGGCATCCGTTCGGTCAGGGTAGTATGGATCTCCTCTTCAAGTGGAAGCCCGGTAAGGGATGGGCGGGCGGTTCCCCCGATCCGCTTAGCTATCATTTCTTCGGTACTGGTAAGCAGAATGATCTGACTATTTCTTCGAAGGGATCTGATATTCCCGGACCTGAGAATCGCACCGCCACCGGTGCTGATTACTGCAGGTTTGTCTGACAGTTTTGCAATAATCCCTGATTCTATAGAACGAAAGAGATCTTCTCCTCCTTCAGCAAAGATCTCGGGAATGGTTCTCCCTTCTGTCTCTTCGATCAGGGCATCAAGATCAAGATGCCCAAATCCAAGCGTTGCTGCAATATTCTTCCCGATACTGCTCTTCCCTGTGCCACGATAGCCAATCAGCACGATCCTGCGGTCTTCCATACTGATCTGAACTCCTCCCAGAATTCAGGATATGATTTTGTCACGCAACCAGCATCAAGAATGGTGAGGCAACCTATTGCCGTTCCAAGAATTGCAAAACTCATCGCAGTCCGGTGGTCACGTTCAGGGTGAATTACGCCCCCTTTAAGTGTCCCCGGGATGATTCCGATCTCATCCTCTGATGCGTCGCATCTGATTCCAAGTTCCTGTAATCCGTTCACGATAGCTGCAATGCGGTCGCTCTCTTTAGCACGGAGATGATGAATGCCGGTAATCCTTGTTGGTGTCTCTGCTACGGCTGCAACAACTGCAACTGTCTGGACTACATCAGGACAGTCTGCCATATCCACGTCCACACCTGATAGTGCACCACTCCTGGAGACCGTGACTTCTGATTCGCCAGGTTTGCTGGGATTGCTCCAGGTGATGGTGCACCCCATCTTTTCCAGGATATCAAGCAACCGTTTGTCACCCTGTTCAGAATCAGGATTCAGTCCTTCTACCGTTACAGTCCCCTTTGTTACAGCAGCCAGGGCAAACCAGTATGATGAAGATGAGTAGTCACCTTCGACTGTATATGATGATGGTTTGTACTGCATTCCTCTTGGAATCTTCCAGACTAGAGGATCTGTACTCTTCTGTTCTGGTTTAATTCCAAATATTTCCATCATACCGGTTGTGATCCTGATGTATGGTTCTGATACAACCGGACCGATAAGGGAAATCGTGGCATCATATTCTGCATATGGGGCTGCAATCAGCAGTGAGGAGATGAACTGGCTTGATATGCTGCCATCGGCTCTGATCTCTCCACCTGTAAGTGTCCCGTCAATGATCAATGGCGGACATCCCGGGTTTTTAGTATAGGAAATCCTCGCTCCTGCATTGTTGAGTGCTTCAACAAGCGGGCCGATCGGTCTCTCCTGCATTCGTGCACTGCCGGTCAGGGTGACCGGTCCGTCAGCCAGCAGACATACGGCCGTAAGTAACCTCATACTTGTCCCTGAATCTCCGATATCGATTGGTGTGTCTGGAGCACGAAGTCTCCCTCCAGTGCCATACACCGTGATCAGGTCCTGTTCCCATACGATCCTGACACCAAGTGCTGCAAGAGCACGGGCTGTAATTCTGGTATCATCAGCATCAAGCTGACCCTTAATTGAAGATATCCCATTAGCGAGGGCAGCAATGATCAGGGCACGATGGGTATAACTCTTTGAAGGTGGGGCTTTTATCCTGGCATGAACCGGACCAGACCTGCCGATGTGCATGTCCATTATGAATTCTCCATCTGTTTTTGCCATCTCCCATAGCAGCCAAGATGTTTGATCGGTGCAATCTGCTGCAATTCTGTAACTGATGTCTTCCAGTTTCCCTCACACTGAATATCAAGAAAGAAGACATACGTGCCCATGCTCCGTTTTGATGGCCGTGATTCAATGCGGGTGAGGTTTACTCCTTCCCGCTTGAAAGGGGTGAGAAGATCATAGAGAAGTCCGGCCCTGTTCTCATCAGGATCAATGATCAGACTACACTTTTCGAGGCCCTGATCCATTTTTTTCTCTCCTGTAGCCTGTAATCCTTGTGAAGAATTGCCCGGACTTATCTGTACAAACCTCGTGATATTGCAGGCATTGTTTTCGATATTGGATCTGATGAGTGGGATCTGGTGCCGTGAAGCAAGCCGTTCTGAGATAATTGCTGCAGATCCCGGATCGCTCTTCTGTGCAATGGCACTTGCGGCATTACTCTCTGTATGGATTACCGGGACATTCAGGTCTTCTATTATCCTGCTGCATTGTTCATGACTCTGGGGATGAGCATAGATCCTTGTGATCTGCTCTGAGGTACCGGCAAGACAGTGATGGATTGGGAGGTAGGATTCAAGCGTAATCGTCACCGGGTATTGCATAAGACAGTCAAGTGTTGATGTAACTCCACCGGCCTCACTGTTTTCAAGAGGAACAAGACCTGTCGTTCCGGTTTTGACAACCTCAGCAAAGACTTTGCCTATTGTTGGAACCAGAACAATCTCGTCTGCACCGATGAGTGTTGCCATCTCGTGCGAGAATGTCCCTTCAGGCCCGAGGGTGACGATCTTCATGCCTTCACCATCGCCGCAATGAGTTTGTCAGTCATTTCCAGGGATCTGGTACAGTACTCGCCAAACCATTTGCGATCTGCCATGAAGAGTTCAGTAAACGCATCAGTATCTCCTGATTCTATGACATTCTTTAGATTGCCGGCAGCCTGGCAACATGTGTCAAGTACATGGGATACCTCAGGGTTCTGACTCAGAATGTCTGCATACAGCATGGGATCCTGCGCCAGAATCCTTCCTGCCACAGAGGTCTCTATCCGGTAGATTGGACTCATAAAAAGTTCTGTCTCTTCGGGCGTGATAGAGAGGAGTTTCATGGTTTCTGCCATGACAAGTGCCTTGAAATGTGTCAGTCCCTGGATGACAGCCATCATCCTGTCATGATGTCCGGGGGTGGTAACCGTCACCCGTGCTCCCTGATCTGAAAAGATACCAGAGACCATCTTGATCTGATCATCACTGCATCGTCCCGGTGTTATCACGACGGTCTGACCTTTGAGTGATTCTGCAGTTGGCCCGAACATGGGGTGCATTCCGATGACATCTGCTACACTCTCCATCATCGCTGTAACCGGTCCCGATTTGAGTGAGGTAAGATCACTGACGATCTGTCCTTTTTTGAGGAATGGTATGATCTCTTTGATCACCGGTATAGTGGAGTGGATCGGCACTGATATTATTATAAGATCAGACTGCTCTGCAAGGTCGCGGTTTGTGAGTTCGGTTTTTCGCCCACTCACCCTGACCTCATGACCGGCAGTGGTGAAAACACGGGCAAAAAAAGCTCCCATCTGCCCTGTGCCACCAATGATCCCGACCTTCATTACTTCTCCAGGATCGTCTCGTTGACAGCCATCCCAAAGTGTCTTCCTGCGGTATCAAGAGCACCTAGGACCACGTCACCGGGATTGAGCGCTGCAACTGATATTGCAGAACCATCTGGTTTAGCGAGCCGTATTGTCTCTGCATTCTGGAGAATGATGGTGACTTCTGCCCCTTTGTGTTCTGCCTCGATAAGAAGAAGCGGACGTTGCTCTATCTTAACTCTCCCGACTGTTGCTTCCCGGCAGGATCCTTTTGCCCCGTTTACCATGACCCGGTCTCCTGCCTTGAGATCAGCAAGGTAGGCAGTCTTCCCGTCTGCAAGTTTCAGGTAGGCATGTACAGCACCGGCATTAACCCTGAAGGGACGTGGAGCCACGTAGGGGTTCTCCAGGGTCTCGGCGTGAACCAGGAAGAATCCTGAAGAAGTATTGCCGACAAGCATCCCTTCACCGTCAGTCATCAGGGAACAGGTATCAACACAGACCCGGTCTCCCATTCCAGCCGGAGTAACCGCAGTAATCGTGAGAGGAATCAGATCCTGTCTGCATCCATGCCCCTGAACTGCTTTTGCAACATCGCGGATAACTGCTGGATCTTCAGTCTGAAGAAGTACTCCTGAAACACCTTTCTCAAGGATACCCAGAGCCAGTTCTGCTTCATGCAGGTTCTTTACAACTGCAATAACCGAGTCAGCGACAGCAACCAGGTTTTCAAGTGGGATGACGGTCCAGTCTGGTGTATGAACAATGACAGGCATCCGCTTTGCTGTCTCCATCGCCTTATCCTGGTCTTCTGTGCTTTTGATGATAATCTCAACGATATCTTTTCCAAGCACCAGATCCCCGTCCGGTGCGATGGTTGTGATCCGCCCGAGTTCCCTGACCGGTGCGGCAGAATCAGTAACAATTCCGTCTGCACCAGATTCAAGGGCTGTAATTGCAAGTTCCTTGTTCCATGGCCTGACATCGACCAGGACCTGTTTCATTACAGGTCCTCCGGTTTTGCCTTCCCATGAACTACCTTGCAGACTTTGTCTACAAAGATTGCAGTGTCTTCCCGCTGGAATGCATTTCTTCCCATGCAGACACCGGCACAGTTTGCTATGTGGGTTGCTTCACTGATGATCTTTAGGGTTTCAAGATCGCCTGCCTTTTCTCCGCCTGCAATAAATACAGGTATTGAACTTGCCTCAACGATCTTTTTAAAATTCTCTACATCCCCGGTGTAATTGGTCTTTACCATATCTGCGCCGAGTTCTTCAGCAACCCTGACTGCATGTCCGACATGCCTGGGGTCTGTTGGATTGATCCCTTTTCCTCGTGGGTACACCATTGCAAGAAGTGGAATTCCCCACCTGTTGCAGTCCCTGACAACTATTCCGGCATCTTCTATCATCTTTGACTCCTGCTGAGCTCCAAGGTTAATATGAATCGAGACTGCGTCTGCACCAAGTGAGATCGCTTCTTCAACCGTGCAGGTGATGACCTTGTCGTTGGGATCAGGATTCATACTTGTTCCGGTGGAAAGATGAATGATGAGCCCTATATCTCGGCCATGACGACGGTGTCCTGCTTTGACAAGCCCTTTGTGCAGAATGATAGCATTGGCACCGCCGTCAGATACGGCACCAATTGTCTCGCTCATATTGAGAAGTCCGTCTATCTGACCGAGTGTCATACCATGATCCATCGGGATGATGACAGATTTTCCAGTATTTCTGTCCATGATCCGTTCCATCCGGATCTGTTTGCCGATCATCTTACACACCCTTCAGGATCTCAAGCGCTTCGTGTGCACTCTTTCCTTCATGCACAATCAGGGCACAGGCACGGACGAACTGGGCGGGATCAGGATGCTGGAATGCGTTTCTGCCAATGGAAATTCCTGCAGCTCCTCCTTCCATTGCACCTTCGATAAGTTCCAGCGTGATTATGTCATCTGTCTTTGAGCCGCCTGCAACCACAACAGGGACCGGACAACCCCGTGTTACCTCCCGGAAGGTATCAGGATCTCCTGTGTAGTTTGTCTTTACAATGTCAACTCCAAGTTCTGCAGCAACCCGGGCTGCGAGCCTGACATGCTCGACTGCATGCTCATCCTTGATGTTTTTCCCTCTCGGGTACATCATGGCGAGAAGTGGCATTCCCCATTCCATACATTCAATTGAAACGCGTCCAAGATCTGCGAGCATCTGCGCTTCAGAGTCTGCACCGATATTCACATGAATTGAGACTGCGTCTGCTCCCATCTTTATGGCGTTGGTCACAGAGTTGACGAGAACTTTCTCGTTCGGGTCTGGTCCGATGGCAGTGGAAGCTGAAAGATGCATGATAAGTCCTACATCGTGTCCACGTTGTCGATGTCCGAATAGCGACAGTCCAATATGGCCGAGAACAGCATTAGCTCCGCCTTCTGCCACAGCATTAACTGCATCAGGGAACTCGATCAATCCTTCTATAGGACCCAGGGATACTCCGTGGTCCATCGGGACTATGATCGTCTTTCTCGTGTTACGGTTCATGATACGTTCCAGTCTTATATCTTTACCTCTCATAATCGATCACCATGATATGGTACAGGCGATCGTGCCTAGTACCAAAAATACCTAAAATAGCGAAAACCGCTAAACGGCCAAAAAGAATGATGCCAGACTCCTGTTGTCAGAAGAGCAGTAAGACTCTCTGAAACAATTAATAGCATCGTAGAAAGGCAACCGGATGTTCCACTCAGACAGGTTCCCTCAGGCCCCGCTGAAGTCCGGTTGCTCTTCATTATCAGAACGTCGCTCAGAAGAATATAAAAATATATCGGGATCATTGCCATGCTATTGCATGTCACGAAGAGATCAGCCTCATAAAATATGAAATTCTCTAATCCACGCATATCATTAGGAAAAAAAAGATGCGTTATCTCTTTACTTTCTTGATCTTGATGACGTCACCCATGGTTGTAGTCATCCTGGACTGATGAATATCAAGCGATTCTAATGAAGAATCCTCGATAAGTTTGATTCCAAGTTCTTTTTCGATCTTCTTCCTGACATCTTCTTCGGGAATCAGTTCTCCCTTCTCGATCTTCTTGATAAGGAGTTCCTTCTCCATCATGGCGAGAGCAAGATCTTTCTGGGAAAGACCGAGTTTTAACCGGGCATTTCTGATCTGATCTGCATAATCCTCTACCAGATCACCCCCGAGTTGATCAAAGAGGTCGCGTGAGCGACGAGCCTGGGGAACTGAAGCCTGAGTGTATCCTGTCGCTCTGCTAGCCAGAGCTGCAGGTGATTTTGCAGCCCCTGGCAGTTCTGTCCCGTATTTGGCACAGTTACTGCAGACTGAGAGTTCGGCCCCTTCAATCCGAACTCGTTTCAAAGGGCCCTTACTTTCTGCCCCACACATTTCACACTGCATATTTCGCAATCATCATATAGTCACTTTCCCCTATATAACTAATCAGACGGATGTCAGAGACTGGCCGCCAATCAGATGACCCGAAAACGCCCGAGGAGTTGTATCGCTACCTCGTTGAGCGCGTAGCAGGGATGGAGTCGCAGAACCAGGAGCTGAAGGAGCAGATACGTCAGTTGGAATCTGACAAGCGGTATATCGAGACTCAGAAGATCCGATATGAACGTGAGGTCAGAAAACTGAAGAGCGAGGTTGAACACCTTAAAACTCCGCCCCTGATTGTTGGGACGATCACTGATGTAATAGATTCCGGACGGGTTGTGGTACGGTCAAGCGCCGGGCCACGCTTCCTTGTCAGGGTCTCGCAGTCGGTGGATACTGAGCAGATGAAAGCCGGGGTCAGGTGCACCCTGAATCAGCAATCCCTGGCTATCGTTGAATTACTGCCAAGCAGTTATGACTCGCAGGTCTACGGAATGGAGGTTGTAGAGCTGCCAGGAGAAACATACGAGGATATCGGAGGGCTTGAAAAACAGATAACAGAGATCAGGGAAGCTGTTGAACTTCCAATGACACGCCCTGAACTCTTTGCCAACATCGGGATTACCCCGCCGAAGGGAGTGCTGCTCTACGGTCCACCCGGAACAGGCAAGACGCTGCTTGCAAAAGCAGTAGCCCACGAGACTCATGCAGCGTTTCTGCATACAGTAGGATCTGAATTAGTACAGAAGTATATTGGAGAAGGAGCACGGCTAGTCCGCGAACTCTTTGACCTCGCCAGGGAAAAAGCACCATCCATCGTATTTATCGATGAGATCGATGCAATAGGGGCATCACGAACAGAGGCAATGACCTCTGGTGACCGGGAAGTTCAGCGTACGCTGATGCAGCTCCTTGCAGCCATGGATGGATTTGAGCAAAGGGGTGATGTGAAGATCATCGGTGCCACCAACCGGATTGACATTCTCGATGCAGCCTTGCTCAGGCCGGGAAGGTTTGACCGTATTATCGAGATTCCGCTTCCAGATACCGAAGGAAGGTTTGCCATTCTTCAGGTACACACCCGGGGTATGAACATTGACACCAGTGTGGACATGATGGAGGTTGCACGCCTGACTGAAGGACGTAATGGTGCTGATCTGAATGCCATATGTATGGAGGCGGGTATGTTTGCCATCAGACAGGAACATACCAAGGTTTGCCAGAATGATTTCATAATGGCACTCAGTAAGTTCAGATATGACTTTGAACGGGAATCCCGCCTGCCAACCACCAGTGTCATGTTCGCCTGAACGGTTGACAGCAGATTCAGACTCCCTTTTTTAAAAATAATTTAGTAAATCCCTTATAAAATTTTAAAATTTTAGGTGTATGACTCTATTATAAAAGAAAAGAAGGGACCTGATCCATATTGGTGATAAAGATAGCCATTCGTCTATGTGGAATTGGCATCATCGGTTTGGAGATGATACTGGCCTCCCGGGATTCGGATTTCAAAACGGGCACCAACTCCGGGCACTCCGGTTTCAGTAATTAAACAGTCTGTGATGGAGAGGATCTCTCTGACAAGAAAGAGCCCAAGTCCTGTATTGTGTCCGTATCCTTTTTGGAAGATTTTTTCCTTGTCTTCGATGGCAATTCCTATTCCATCGTCTTCGATGATCCATTTCAGGGTTCCGCCATCGATAACATAATACGACCTGATGAAAGTGGTCTTCACACCATATCTGATAGTATTGTCAAACAGGTTGTACAGAACACGTTCAAGCATTGGATCTGCATATATTTTCACTCCATTGAGTTCATTGATAAAATTTAACGTAGTGGCTGGAATTTGATTTTTTACCTGTTCCATGAGTATTGAGAGATTGAACCACTTGGGTTCAAAAAGCCCGATATCCTGATATACAGAGGTGAATTCTATCTGCTGGTTAATCATCCAGGTCGCGGTTTTAATTTTTTCAAGATAAGTACTCTTGAACTCCTCTGAATCAATTTCATCTGCCAGGGAGAGATATCCGGTGAGTACTGAAAGCTGGTTCTTGATGTCATGTCTTGTGATACCTGAAAGGAGCTGGAGTTTCTGGTTTGCTCTATGGATTGATCGTACTGCTGTGGTCTGCTCATGTACATCATGAAGAGTAATCAGTTTGCCAATCAGAATTCCCCCATTATTTATCACCGGAATACATGTCATTTCAAAAAAACGTAAAAATCCATTCACTGGAAGTTCAATGGGGACCCCTGGGGTATTTGAACCTATAGTGCAGTTTTCAAGAACTTCCCTCGTAAATGGGAATACTGTAATGATTTTTTCACCCAGGTAGGATTTAACTCCGTCTGTCCGGTGTATAAGGGCAGCAGGATTTACATCGACAATGATATCCTTGGTGTCAATTACGATCAATGCATCTTTCAGGTTTTTTAAGAGCAGGTTGTGAGCCACCGGCTCCAGGTTTAAAAACTGGAAGAAGTAAGAAGAAATAAACAATCCAACTGCGGTAATAAAAAAGACGATTGGTGTGATATCTACACCTTTTACTGACCACATTCCTGAAACATACAGGATATTGAAGAAGAATGGGATCAGGCACACAATAAAAATTATAAGAAGTTGTTTTCGATAGATTGGACTTTTGAAAATAAGTTCAGACGCAAGAATTCCTATTCCGCTTAATATTAAGATATATGAATAAATTGTGTGAATCCAGAACAAGGGGCCGTGCTGATAGACCAGGTACGAAACCCCGTCGATTATTTCAGTGGTTATTGATGTGTAATATAACTGGTGAACCGGGTTTGTGATAACAGCTAACTCCACAATGGCTGGAATAATGAAGAACAACCAGATTTTTCTCCCCTGAATCCATTCATCCCTGCCTGTGTAGGTGAGGATGAAGAGAAACCAGGCAACCGGGACAAGCACAATTCCCAAGTATTCAAAGATGACAGCAGTATACCTGATACCTGGTTCCAGAAGTGCGTACTCAAAGATACTGCCAACCAGCCATATCGTCACCCCGAACATCAGGAAAATAAATGACCTTAATCCCGGGATATGAAGGTTCTTATAACTATAAACTCCTAGGGCTCCACACATTACAGCCGAAAAAATAAGTGGGACAACAAATGGGGAGTTTTGGAAAATCATGATTGGCCTGTCCCTCACATCCTGTGAAGTACTTGGAAATTGTACCCTAATTCAGGAGATTATATTGAAAAATATTGCTTTACATTTCTGCAAGTTATTTTACGATTTCTTAAATTGTAGGGCATCTTTTCTGTATTGCTTCAGATGAATACGATTTTTTAATTCATACTGAAAGTATGTCTTCTAAATTTTGATTTTGTTCTTGATCTTTATTTGATGCATTAAAACAGTATTAAAGTTTCCAGGGTCATGACCCTGTTTTTGTTTAAATAAGAACGTCTCAAACGAATGAGATAATAAACTAAAAAAAAGAGGGTTTGAATAAGATTATCCGTTAAGCCTGGATACTGATTCATTAATCCTTGTAGCAACTGTTGAGAGATCGCTGATAATCGTAGAGACCTGGTTGAGTGCAGCCGAAGTCTCTTCTGTTGCAGCAGACGATCCTACTGCTTCCTCGGCAGTCTCGGTTGTCATGTTCTTGACTTCTGTGACACTGGCAGTGATCTCTTCAACTGATGCTGCTTCTTCCTCTGAAAGACCAGCAACTTCAGTCATATTGCTTGAGATATCTTCTATCTGTTCAGCAATTGTGTGGAAGAACTTGATCGTGTCAGTTATCGCCACAGATCCTTTTGAAACTTCACTGGTTGCAAGGTTCATCGCAGTTGCGGCACGCTCTGATTGTTGCTGCAATGATCTGATAATCTTAGCGATATTTTCTGCAGAACCCTGGGATTCCTGTGCAAGGGTCTTGACTTCGTCTGCTACTACCGCAAAACCCATACCCGCTTCTCCGGCACGAGCTGCCTCGATTGCAGCATTGAGTGCCAGAAGGTTGGTCTGATCTGCTATATCACTTATTATAACGACTATCTTATTGATCTCATTCATCTGGCTGCGAATTTCTGATATAATCGTTCCGACATCATTGACAGCACCATTTATTGCCGTTATTCCATTCTCTGCTACTGCAGCCTGGGCAACTCCTCTTGATGATGTTTCGTTTGCCTGTTGAGATAGTCTGCTTACTGCCTCAACTTTAGAAGCGACGACTGTCACTGATGTTGAGAGTTCTTCCATAGCTATCAGAACCTGTTCTATAGCTTTGACACTACTCTCGGCATTTGAACTTACTACACCTGAACTCTGTGCTACTGATGCAGATCCTGCGGTGATCTCTTCGACACTTGCTGCTGCTTCTTCAGAAGAGGCTGTCAGATTTCCTATCTGAATTGAAATTTCTGATATAGCCTTTGAAAGTTCCTCTCCTATGGTGTTCAGTCCGGTTTTCAGAGCGATAAGATCTCCTTTTACTGAAACGTTTTCATCGAACCTTGCACTGAATTTTGCATGTGAATAGAGGTTTGATACCCTTAATGCTTCATTGAGAGGAGTGGTTATTGCGTCAAGCATATTGTTGATGCCCACAATGATATTCTGGTATGCACCAGAGAACTGGGAAGTATCACCTCGTTTCTGCAGTCTTCCTTCTTCTGCCTCTGTGATAAGAAATCCGACTTCATCAACTATTCCATTGATAGCAGATGTCAGTTGATTTAATGCCGGTCCTATCTCATCCTTGTCATCATGGGCAGCAACAGAGAGTGAAATGTCACCGGATGCAATCTGTTTCAGTCCTGAAACAACTACAAATTGCAGATCATCCGAAAAATTGTCCATTGCACCTGCAAGAACTCCGATTTCATCTTTCCGATCCAACCTGAGTCTGTTGCTTAAATGACCCAGACTCATCTCTTGCATTACATGAGCACCCTTTGAAAGTGGCACGGTAATGCTTCTGCCGATGATGGTTGCCAGAGATACTGCAAGAATAATTCCGATAAGGATGGCAAAAATAATTATCAGGATAATGCTTGATACCGTTTTAACTCCTTCTTCTTTTAACGATTTAGCCTGGTTATGATTAATTAAGACGAGTTTATCTACTGCTGCAGTGAATGCTTTCCTTTCGGTTACAAGATCTCCTGTTGTTAATGCAGCGACTGCAGCCTTGGTATCTCCAGTGTCAACGATTGTATTGAAATTAGCGAAAGCAGCTTTATAACCATTCCAGGATTTGACTGCATTATTATATATTGCACGTTCATCATCAGATGCCAGATACGCTTCGTATCCCGAGAGGTTCGCATCAATGGATTTCATGAGATCATCACTTTCGGCCCTGCTTGCCGCCAGGGTTTCAGGGATGAGAACAAATCCGGGTGGATTTCCACGAAGATGCCAGATATTAGTCTGCATTGAATCCAGCATTTCAGTAGGAACGAGTTGCTGACTGTACATCTGTTCAAGGTAATTATCAGTTGTTGTCACCCCAACATAGCCGGTAATTCCGACTAGGGCCATAATAATTACCACAGCAAGAAATGAACCTCCCAGTTTCCTGCCGATAGATATATCATCTAATTTTTTCATAAAAAACCCCCTCCGATTTAGGTTAAACATATTTCTTTGAGCTGTGGTGATATTTATTTCACGTGCTCTGTATCTTAAAAATAAAAAGTGGGTTATACTAAAAATTGAAAATGAATTAAATTTTATCTTGAAATAATTGTGCTTTTTTAAGGATGTTCTATATTGGTTTTTCTCCTGTCATTAGTATTTTTGGAACATATTGATTGAAAGTTGAATCGTATTAATAGTACTCTGGAAATATTTATAAAAACGGAGTCCTGTGAATTATTTGATGTAGATTCTTTTATAAAATGAATATTTATTAAAATTAGGTCTCAATTCTGTGTTTTTTCTCATTGAGATCGATGCACCTATATAGGAACAGTTTAATAATCGAGGAGATGAAATCCAAAGTTGCTCTGTTTTTTGTATTCTTACTATTTGTTTGTGTTTTGATCATTCCGGTCAATGTTTCAGCCGAAGATAAGGCTTACAACATTCTGAATATCAACTCCTATCATCTGGGATGGGGCTGGTCTGACAGAATCACAAATGCTATCAGAAGTGAGGTTGCAACCCGGCTTCCTGGATCTGAAGTGTATGTTGAGTATCTGAATACCCGGACGATCCCATTAAATGAGACCAGAATTGCTGATCTGCAATCATATATGAAACAAAAATATGCATCAAAGCACTTTGATGCTATTATTGTCTCTGATGATGATGCGTATCAGTATATATTGAAAAGCCGGGACTTGTTATTTCCTGGGACCCCGGTTGTCTTTTGCGGAGTGAATAACTTTGATGATTCACAGCTTAAGGGAATATCTGGGTTTACAGGGATTGTAGAAAAAGCCTCTTTTAAAGATAATATTGATTTGATCTTGAAAAACCATCCACAAGCCAAAACGATCTATATCATCAACGAGGAATGGACTTCTACAGGGAAAGCATTCAGGTCGCAACTGGATGCCATCCTTCCTGAGTATAAAAATAAAGCAGAATTTAAAATCCTGAATAATCTCACAGTTGATGAACTGACAGATCAGGTCTCTAAAATTCCGTCAACAGATGCTATTCTCCTGGTAAACTTTGCCAAAGATAAGAATGGTAAAGTTTTAACATATGAAGAAGATGCTGACCTGGTCCGCAGATATCGTAGTGCCCCGGTATATGGTGTTCTGGATTCCACTCTTGGGAATGGTGTTATTGGCGGAAAGATGAACAGTGGGACTCAACATGGTAACACAGCAACCGATATGGCAATCAGGATTCTGAAAGGAGAAAAACCAGAAAATATCCCGGTGATGAAAGAAAGCCCTAATGTTTATATGTTTGACAATGTTGAGATGCGTCGCTTTAATATTGAACCTGGTATGCTTCCGGCAGGAAGTACCATTGAAAACAGACCTTTCAACTTCTTAGAAGCATACTGGCTGTATATTGTCGTTACAATCGTAATCTTCGTTATTTTTATTATTTTTATCCTCTATCTCATGCGAAATATCAAGAAGATCAAGAAATCTGAAATGGAAGTAAAAGAATCATCAGAGAAGATATCTGGTCTGATAAACAAAACCGAGACACTTATTCAAAAAAGCCCTATAGCAATTGTTACCTACAACCCTGAATTGAAAACAGTAGCGGTTAATGATGTCTGGATACAGATATCGGGATATAAACGAGAAGAACTCCTTACGATGAGTTTAAAAGACTACATGATTGAAACACGTGATGGAGGGAGTGCCGAAGATGCCATACAAACCTCAACAATTCAAAGAGGAAAGGTCAGTATTAAAACTCCTCTAGGTGTCCGGCATCTTGATTTTTATTATATTCCGATAACAGATGGAAATAATATTGTTATCGAACTGGTTGGGATGTATGATGACTTTACAGATCAGAAAAACCTGGCACTTAGT
Organism: Methanospirillum lacunae; assembly: GCF_003173355.1. Taxonomy (NCBI): domain Archaea; kingdom Methanobacteriati; phylum Methanobacteriota; class Methanomicrobia; order Methanomicrobiales; family Methanospirillaceae; genus Methanospirillum; species Methanospirillum lacunae. The sequence continues at coordinate 350,483 of NZ_QGMY01000002.1, forward strand.
TTAGAAAAGAGTATTGCTGAACTATCCACGAATCTGTCTGCTGTTGCACATAGTGATCTGACTTCTTCTGCACCCATTTTTGAAGGAGATCCTCTTGTCTCAATTAAGCGTGATCTGAATACATCTCTTGAGTCACTTCGAAATGCACTGACCAGTATCAATGCAAAGATGGAACTGCTTGATGCATCCTCCGGTCATGTGGCCGAAGGGGCATTGAATCTCACCGGGCTTGCTGCCCATGTTGCGAATATTAGTGATGAGACCTCAAAAACCGTATACCGTCAGGTCGATCAGCTCGGTAAAGTAACTGAGGATATCACTCATTTATCAGCATCTATTGAAGAAATTGCCGGGAGCTCAAGAGAGATTTGTGATGTTTCTGCAGGAGTTGCAAAAGCCGGGGAAGAAGCTGTCTCGCTTGGTCAGGATGCCAGTTCGAAAATGAAATCTGTAGAAGTGATATCCCGGCAGGCTGTCGAGGAGATGAAGGCATTTAATCAGGATATCCTTGAGATTTCCAGTATTTTAAAAATCATCACTGATATTTCAGAACAGACAAATCTGCTGGCATTAAATGCAGCAATTGAGGCAGCGAGAGCAGGTGAATCTGGTAGAGGTTTTGCTGTCGTTGCAGATGAAGTTAAAACACTTGCCGGAAGATCGCAGGAAGCAGCAGGAAATATTGATCAGTTGATCACAAAAATTACCCGTAACAGTGTTACCACAAGCACTGCAATGCAAAACGCATATAATGAAATTCTTATCGGTATTGAAAGCGTAAATCAGACATTAGCCTCATTAAATGTCATTGTATCAGATGTCAATGGAGTAATCAGTAGTATTTCAGATATCACGAGAACTACAGAAAACCAGGCTGATGTTACTAACCAGATCAATACTGAAATTCAACTCATCGACGATGCTATGAATCCAATTAAAAAGGCCATTGCAGATCTTTCTGATCTTGCGAAAGAGACAGATCAGGCAACAGGAAAGGTTGCTGATGAGGCTTCACTTATGAAGACAATGGTTGAGGAGACCCAGAAATTAATCCATGTGTTTAAAACCGGATAACATTCTCCTATTTTTGAAATGACATGATTTGATAACATTATCCTGATATGTTATATATCTTCATGGGATGGATGATGTTTTGAAAGATGATCAACTCTGGTAATGGATGAAATGAAAACATCCCGATAAAGGGCATAAATGGATCACTCGATGGCACTGGTCAAGGTTGGAAACAGAAACTTGGTTTTGTGTAGAAAGGAAAACAAACTACGTGTGTATTCTGGAACACCAGTCCGAGAAATTTTATGGTTAAACTAGAAATGAATCCATATCTTGATCATGAGTACTTAATTACCCGCATGGATAGGATGTATCAAGAACTCCAGATGTCTAAGTGTAGCGTACTTACTTTCCTTATATCTGCCCGAAATTTGGGTTTCATGATGTATGAACCGCATAAATAAAAAGGGTCACGTATGGTTCTTAAAAGGGGGAGATGGACCGATCCATTTTTCCTATTTGATTGTAACTAAAGACACACCAAAAATTGCTTGTTATTGAGTAATATGGTTCTGATTTTCTTAATAATGCTCCTAATAAAACCTCGGATTTGGCACTGTCTTCAATCAAGTTATAATACCCAAATTGATTCGATAGAACCTATGACGTTTGATTCCGTATCATACAGTGGAGCAGCTTTTATCCGTATTGTTTTTAATTCACCTTTTATTAGTATTGAGGACTTTTCTGCAGTTATCACGAGTCCTTTTCGATGAATATTATGATAATTATTTTTTATTACGATAGACTCAGCAAAAAGGTAATCGATCAGAAAGGGATTTTTTTTTTTGTAAATAATAAAAGAGCATTCATCTTTATGTTTTCCAATTATATCTGATGCATCAAAGCCGCTCAGTTCTTCGATAGCATAGTTCCATGCTATCACAATCCCTTTAGAATCAACAACAAATGTTGCATCCGGAGAAAAATTTATGATATCAAGGAGCACTTGATTCATCTCCCGCAAAGATATTTCAGTCTGTTTTCTGATTGTTATCTCTTTACGAAGAGCCAGAGTTCTCTCCCAAATTGTTGATTCGAGAGTATTTCGGTACTTATCCAATTCATCAAGGAAAAGTTTTCTATCTGTTATGTTTCTGTTTACACCAACGATTTCAGATGGATTTCCTAGATCATCACACATATATTGGGCTACAATCTCAGTCCATACATTGGAACCATTTTTATGTGAGAGCCTGATCTCTACCCTATCAATAAGAGGTTTTTTGGTCCTTCTCACAGTTTCAATATTTTCCTGGATCATGTTCAGAATATACGGACAATATTTAGGGTGAACAATTTCGGGGATTGTCTTTGTTAACATTTCATCCTGATGATATCCAAGGAATTGAAGAACTGAAGGACTGATATAGGTAAATTTACCATTTAAATTCATCACCCAGATAACATCCTGAACATTATCAGCAATCATTCGGTATTTTTTTTCACTTTCCTTAAGATCCTTTTCCATCTGCTGATGTTCAAGTGCGATACCAATAAAATATGAAATACCTTCAAAGAAACTGAGTATGTCATTTGAAAAAATATTTTTCCTTTTATCGAATAATTGAAGCAGACCAATAACTCCCCTTTGGGATGTAATGGGAATAATGGCCAACGATTCATATTTGTCGTGGCTTTTCTGGTTCAGAATAGTATCCTGAAGATCAGGTCCCTTGAATGATATTATCAAATCATTCAACGAATTAATGTAAAAACTACCGCCGTTTGTAAAAAATGGATCCTCGATATCGGTTTCACCTCTACAAATACAGGCATACAACTCTGCTGCTATTCTCTCACCCAAAACCGATTTGAGATATTTATATGCTATCGTATTGGATGTGCCCTGATTGATATCTCCCAAAAAAAAGGGTAATTCTCTGGAATCGCTTAAAGGAGATCCATTATTTATTAATTCTATTTCTACTATTTCTACCAAAGAAGATTGCAGGATACTGAGCCGAATATTTTGTATAGCACTATTGCCCTCACTAAACCTGGAGTTTAGAATTTGGAGTACGGATATCATAAGTTCCTGACATTTCTGACCTATTTTTTGTGACGTGATATCTTCAGCGATAATGGCTATAGACATTGTGCCTGGTTTTAAGTAAAGACTGACAATCGATATTGAATACCAAAGCGATTTTTCATTCCATGTATATGGGATTTCTATACGGGATATTTTCTCAGGTGTAAACGATTTTAGACCTTCGAGAATCTCCCGGGAAGAAAAAAGATCAAGATTTAATGATTCCAACCGTACTCCTGCAATCTTTTGTTCTTCGATTCCGAGTTTTTTTTTGCTGAATGGTTAATGTATTCAATCCTGTGTTGGCAATTTATGATGAGGATAAGATCTGATGTAACATCTATCAATCCTAAAGCCGGAATAGAATTTATCAGATAATACTTTTTAGATCTGCCGATCTCGATTTTCCTGACTTGTCCTAATAGTTCTAGTATATCTAAATTCCTGGCAGTGGTGTGAGGATTCAGGTTACAGACTTCTGATATTTCTCTGATATTTAGCCCCTTTTTGTGTCCTGAAAGTGCATTCAGGATTGATTTGTGGATTGTGTCCATACCTTAGTTGGTTTTTATAAACCTTGTTAAATGTATGGAAATCAGCGCCGATACCCTCCTGCTAAAATAGGGGTACGGCCGATTGAAGGTTATCATGAGTATTGCGGGTGAGGTATGTATTCGAGTCTTTTGATAGAGAATGCGATTGACTTTAAAAAAATGGAATCTGGTTCATTTTTTTATTGTGATGGTTTTCTGGATCTGATCAACGTAAAATTCAGGATGGTTGTTTAAACAGGCGTTCAGATCCAGTTTTTGATAGATTATTGAATTTGTTAAATTAGATTTGGGATATATTTGGTGTAAAAATGATTAATTTTGACAATATCACGTTAAGTAAGAAATTGTACACTCTTGTAACGATTGGAATTATTGCTATTATTGTTGTCGGTTTGAGTGGGATGTATACGGCAAATCTCATCAATTCACAGTTAAATGAGATGTATGAGATAAAATACATTCATACAATGCAGGCAGAAGAAGCAAATTCAAATCTATTATATTTTGCAAATGGGGTTTCAGAGTACATACTTGAAGAAGATAAAACCAAGATGGACTCAATAAAAAACCAAAGCATCGATAAATCACTGGATTCCTTCAACAAAAAGATTTCAGAGTATGAAGCCATGAAGATGACTGATGAAGGAAAGGCTGCAATTCAGGAAATAAAGCAGACAATGCCCGAATATGTTCAGTCAATAGAGAAGGTTCTTGCATTAAGTTATGAAGGAAAGAATGATGAAGCCCGTACACTTCGTGCACAAGAAGCTGTGCCGAAACGGCAAGCGATTGAAAAGAAATTACAAAACCTCGTAGATATCAATAACCAATCTGCGTATCAGTTCTACAAAGATACTGATAGCCTGTATAATCAGATGCTGACATTATCAATAATCATTATCATTGTCAGTTTGGTGGCCCTTCTTGGCTTTGCATGGTTTATAATAAAGAATCTTACCCGTAGGTTTAACCTCCTCCTTAAAGGCATGGAATCTGTCGGATCCGGTGATCTGTCATACCGGATTAATATGATCGGTACCGATGAACTCAGTAAAGTTGGAAGTTCATTTGATTCTATGACAATAAATCTTGAAAACCAGAATCGGAAGATTAATGAAAATCTTGAAAAATCCAAAGCCACAAATGCTGCAATACTGGCAACTGCGGAGAAGATCAAAGATGGCAATCTGGATGTTCATCTTGATGCATCCCAATATGATGGTGAATTCAGGGTTATGGTACAGGGCACCAATGATCTGGTAGAGGCATTTGTCAACCCGAACCTGGAAGCAATGAGAATCGCCAATGAATTTGCGAGTGGAAATTTCTCGGTTAGATATGACGAAAAGGCAAATGTTAAGGGTGATTTCAAACGATTCAAAGATGCCCTTAATAATAGTGGTAAATCGGTATCTGATGCCATTTTTATAATTAAGCAACAGATGGCTGAACTTACAGCAAATGCTGAAGAAGCTAATGCAAGTTCAGAGGAGGTTGCTGCAAGTGTGAAATCAGTTTCTGATTCATCAATGAATGTAAGTGAAAATGCTGATAAATGCAACAATGGGGTAACACAGATCCTTAAGGCAATGGAAGATCTCAATACTACCGTAAACCAGGTTGCAATCAAGAGCGAACAGGTGAGTAAACTTACCAATGAAGCAGATAAATATTCAAAAGAAGGTGTCACTCTTGCCAGTATTGCTGAAAGGGGAATGGGTGGAATAACCACATCCACGAATGAAAGTAAGGAGATTATTGAAGATATCAGGGAACAGATGGAAGAGATTGGAAAAATTGTTGGCCTTATCCGGGACATTTCTGATCAGACAAGCCTTCTCGCTCTCAATGCTGCAATAGAAGCTGCACGGGCAGGGGAAGCAGGACTTGGGTTTGCTGTTGTGGCTGATGAGGTCAAATCACTTGCACAGGAGACCCAGACCTCTGCCGAAAACATTGCAACCATTATTGAGAATCTTCAGAAACGTTCTATTCAGGCATCGGATGCAATGGAAAAGACATCGAAGGATGTCGAAGACGGAGGAAAGGCACTTCAGGATACCCTGCAGGCTTTTACTCGGATTGTTGATCTCATTAGTAATATCAACCAGAATGTAACGGATGTTGCTGCAGCAACTGAAGAACAGGCTGCATCAGTTCAGGAGATTACTGCTAGTGTAACTGAGGTTGGTGGTCTTGTATCAGATACATCAAAAGAGGCTGACATGTCTGCCAATTCAACAAATGATGTTGCAGCAGCAGTAAATCAGATCTCTCAGGTGATAGGAAACCTGAATGGCATTGTCGAGAATGTACAGAACCAGGTGAATTTCTTTAAGATTTGACGGTGATTGTTGCATGCAGGAAAGTGTCATCACTAGTCAGAATGAATCTGGTTATCAAAGTTCGAACATTCATCAGGCAACAGGATCGAGAGACATCAAAGTAATTGAATTTATTATTGAGTCCCAACCTTTTGCAATCAATTTATTTGATACAAAAGAAGTTATAAATTGCCAGGAGATAACATTAATTCCAAATTCTCCTTCATATATCCGTGGAATCACTAATCTCCGGGGGGTTATTACTTCTGTAATTGATATCAAAAATTTATTATCAATTAATTCAGAGAAAACAGATCAGAAGAAAAAAGACAGAATTATCATTCTCGATCCCTCTATTTGTCAGAAACCAATTGGAATTCTGGTTGATGATGTTCGGTCAGTTCAGAATTATTCTCCACATGAGATCGATATTCATGAATCTTCTTCTGATCATTATCAGAAGGGTGTAATAAAGAGGTCATATCAGGATTTAATGGGGAAAGATATATCTGAATTGATACTTCTTCTGGATGTAAAAAAGATTGTACAGAATATTAATCTGGATTGGTAATATTATATTCATTAATTATCTTTTATGCTTAGACAATTTTATTGGAGATTAATTGTTTAAAATAATCTCATCACCGAAAAGTATGTGGAAGTCATTCTTTCTCGAATCGATATTTGAAGTCTGTCATTGAGGAAGTAATTCAAATTTTACACTGATCTAGTGGAGAAGAGAAGGATGCAACGAGTAGATAAAACCGTAGAAGCGGGTATGATATTTTCTTTCAATATTGGATACTATCTCTTTTAATTTTACAAATTGTTACATTACAGATTCTTTTTTTCATCGAACTTCTTATCAACTCATAGGTATCATTTGACGTAACGTGTAATGGTGGCATCTGCCAGATTCTGCAACCAGGATATCATAAAGCGGTGAGATAGACGATGGCAACAAACCAGAGTCGTAAAAATTGGTGTCAATCATGACTATCTTCGAAATTGACGATGTCAGGGGTCTTTCCAGTGAGCAGGTAACTGAGAAGATCAGAACTGAAGGATATAATGAACTCCCGGAAACAAAAAAACGTGGTATTCCCGGAATCATCCTCGAGGTTGTCAAAGAACCGATGTTCATCCTCCTGGTAGCAAGTGGGCTGATCTACTTCTTCCTCGGCGATATTACTGAAGGTATCATGCTGATGAGCTTCGTGGTTGTCATCATCGGGATCACGGTGTACCAGGAGCAGAAGACAGAAAAAGCCCTGGAAGCTTTACGAAACCTTTCAAGTCCACGTGCTCTGGTAATCAGAGACGGAGAACAGAAACGAATCGCAGGAAGGGAAGTGGTAACCGGTGATATTCTCATCCTTTCAGAAGGAGACCGGGTGCCTGCAGATGGTATTCTTCTTTCATCAAATCATATATCAGTGGATGAATCACTTCTGACCGGAGAATCAGTCCCGGTCAGAAAAATCCCCTGGACAGAAGGACAATCTGAACAGCATCCCGGAGGAGATGATTTGCCCTTCATTTATTCCGGTACTATGGTTGTTCAGGGGCAGGGTCTTGCGGAGGTCAAATCCACCGGTTCCCGGACAGAGATGGGCAAGATTGGCTCTGTTTTACAGACCGTCGACAGGGATGATACCAGGCTTAAAACAGAGATCTCCTGGATGGTCAAGACCATTGCAACTGTCGGGCTCTTTCTCTGCCTGATCATCGTGGTAGTGTATGGGTTTACACAGGGAGACTGGATATCAGGTCTTCTTGCCGGGATTACACTGGCTATGGCTATTCTCCCTGAAGAGTTCCCGGTTGTCCTTACAATATTTCTCGCTCTTGGTGCATGGAGAATATCACAAAAACAGGTATTGACACGCCATGTTCCGGCAATTGAAACCCTTGGTTCAGCCACCGTACTTTGTGTAGATAAAACCGGTACCCTCACCCTGAACAAAATGACAGTTCAGACCTTTTTTGCCGGTGGGGTGATCTGTGATCATGATCCAACCGGTGCAAATTCAGTTCCAGATATCTGTCATGAATTATCTGAGTACGCTATCCTTGCCTGCAAAAAAGATCCCTTTGATCCGATGGAGAAGGCACTCTTCCACCTGTCAGATGGCGATTTTGGGAAGACAGAACATATCCACACCGGCTGGAACCTGATTGTAGAATATCCCCTTTCAGCCGAACTCCTGGCTATGTCTAACGTCTGGAGATCCCCTGATGGAAATGAGTTCATTATTGCATCAAAAGGAGCACCCGAGGCAATAGCTGACCTCTGTCATCTTCCTGAACCTGACCGTGAAATGCTGGCCGAACATATCAACACGCTTGCATCCAAAGGACTTCGTATTCTTGGGGTTGCGAAAGCTTCGTTTGTTCTTCCTGAACTTCCTGAAATACAGCATGATTTTGAGTTTGAATTCCTGGGACTGATTGGATTCGCAGACCCGATCCGGCCTGGAATTCCTGAGGCCGTGGAAGAATGTCATTCAGCCGGAATACGGGTTATCATGATCACCGGAGACTATCCGTTGACTGCACGAAGCATTGCACAACAGATCGGTCTTCATCATGCTGATGAATGTATTACCGGATCAGAACTTGAACAGATACCGGAACCAGAATTAAAAGACAAAATCAGAACTGCCACCCTGTTTGCACGGGCTGTCCCTGAGCAAAAATTGCGGATTGTCAATGCCCTTAAAGCCAATCATGAAGTTGTTGCTATGACCGGTGACGGGGTAAACGACGCTCCTGCATTAAAATCTGCTGACATCGGTATCGCGATGGGAGGAAGGGGAACCGATGTCGCAAGGGAATCTTCGTCACTTGTTTTGCTTGACGACAACTTCACCTCGATTGTATCTGCGGTCAGGTTAGGAAGGAGAATCTATGATAATCTGAAGAAAGCCATGGCATATATCTTCTCCATTCATGTTCCAATTGCCGGAATGTCCCTCATACCTGTGCTTTTTAATCTCCCTCTCATTCTTATGCCAGTTCATATCGTCTTTCTTGAATTGATCATTGATCCAGCCTGTTCAATTGTGTTCGAATCTGAAAAAGAAGAATCAAATGTCATGAATCGTCCTCCTCGTCAGAAAGATGAACGACTTTTTACCAGGAAGACACTCTTTCTCAGTCTTCTCCAGGGGTTCGTAGTTCTTACAATTGTCTTTCTGGTGTATCTTTCTGCGATAAACAGGGGTCTTAATGAAGCAGAAGTGAGAACACTCACCTTTACAACGATTGTTATAGCTAATCTGCTCCTGATCCTGACAAATCGTTCATGGTCAGAGACGATGGTTCAGACAATCCAGACTCCGAACAAAGCGATGGGGTGGGTATTTGCCGGAACACTCATTGGTCTCACTCTGATTCTCATAATTCCTTCACTTCAGAATCTCTTCAGGTTTGCTCCGATATCTTTCGAAGAATTTATTACCTGTGTGCTTGCCGGAGTTGTGAGTGTCCTCTGGTTTGAGGTGTATAAGATCTGGAATTCACGGCAAAAGAGAAAAGAAGAAGCAGACCTCCTGATTCAGTAAAAAATCAGGAGATCTCCGGGTCAGAACCAGGTACATTTAGTAGAAGGTGTTCATCATGATCCTGAAATGAATCAGGAGCCATGATGGTAACCGCTGCCGGATCGATCGCAAGACGGATTGGTGTCCGTGTCATCTTTTCTCCCCCCATGATCACGTATTTCCCGGGTTTTGTCTCGATACATGCTGACTGTGCCTTAAACAACCGTGATTCAGGAAATACAAGATGCCGGCCGAGAAGGAATCCTATCCAGAACTTGAGTCCCTGCCATTCACTTTCCGAGTCCATTGCAAAAATGATGAGAGTTTTGTTATCGATATGAGCATCTGGAGTAATTTTACGAGTCCCATAAAAACTTCCGTTTGCAATGATCAATTGTCTTGTTTTGATACATTCAGTAACTCCGTCAATGGTGATAGAACAGGAAAACAGTTGTTGTGAAATGAGATAACTGGTTTCATACAATAGGTAAGATACCATTCCAAGGTATCGTTTCAGAAGTTTCGGAGTTGCCGAAACCACATCCCGGGAAAATCCTATCGTTGCGATGTTGATAAAATATTGATCATTTATCATTCCGAGGTCTACGTCAACAACTTTTCCATGAACGATAACCTCTATAGCTTTTTCAAGCGACATAGGGATCCCCATTGACCGGGCAAAATTGTTCGCCGTCCCCATTGGAAGAATGCCCAGAACAGAATCTTTGTGGACAAAAAGATCAGTAATTGTGTTAAATGTCCCGTCACCACCGCCAATGATAATGAGAGGATGTTTCTGATCCAGTACCTCGGTTACCACTTTTCTCAATCGTTCGGGTTTTCGGACAGGATATGATGCGATTACGTCAATACCCCGAAGATGGAGAAGATCAAGAGCCCTGAAAAATAACTTCTCCCCTTTACGGGAATGGGTATTGACGATGAGAACTGCCTGCCTTTTTTTCCTGATAAGATCTCCAAGTTCCCGCTTATTTGTCATGCAATTTCCTAAAAGAAGAGCGGATGAGATCTCGAATTGGATTTTGAATAAAAGAAAAGTGATTTTTCATTCTTTACCAGAAAGAGTGGACTTGAGTGCTGTATCGATTGCACTTGAAAGATAATCACCTGCAAGGTCAGGAATCACTGATTCGTTGAGTTCTGTAAGATTCTGAACTTTTTCAATGATTGTGTCCTGTTTATTAAGGGCTACGATGGCCTTTTCCCGTATTGGGATCACTTTTTCAGAAACCTGAAGCGAATTCAGATGATCAATCTCGGTCTTGATCACTCCCTGATATTCTTTCAGATCGGCTTTCACAGCATCCCACTGCTTCAGTTTTACATCAGCATTGATATGTCCTATCCTGGTTACTGACTCATTCTGAAATTCCTGAAGCGAGCTGAGGAATGTGAGATCGTTGGTGTTTATAACTGATGAACATCCGGCGACGAGAAGAGAACCGGAGATGACTGATATTAGCATAATTGATAGCCACATTTTTTTCATACAAATACCTCTGTTTTGATGAGAAAGATCATTTCTCTCTCGTACCATAGCATAATGCAAAACGTGCTGGAGCAATCCTGAATGATTGCTTCATACTATGAAGCGTATGTAGATTGCACGTTTAGAATTAATCCTGTTTCACTTCAATTATTTCAAACATTATGCTTTGTATTATGAGTGATATGATTGTGAATATGAAGTATCCGTTTTGCAATATCAATCTCCTCATGAGTGAACAGTTCTCATCATCACAAGATTAGGATCCATTATACGAAAGTAGTTGTCTGAAAGGGGAAAACGCGATTACTTGTTCAATAGCGGCAGGATAGATCAGTCTCTGTACTGTTCGGTTCGTTGGAAATGGTTTTGTTCTATTCTGGCAAAATCTCTGATGATAAGCATAATTTATGCCAGGATTACGCTTATTATGGCTATGATTAGAATGAGGAACAACATAACAAGAACCATTCTTTGATGATCTCTTCTGATGATTTTTTGTACGAAAAAATCCCTCATATTGAAGGTTTAAGAGTAATCTCACCTGTATCGAGTTTACATGAATAGAGATACTTGTCAAGTGGAATCCATGTTTCCGATTCCTTTCAGGTTAGCTCTTTTCTTTTGTAAGATCCAAAAGATGGTTATCGATTTAAAAAATTTCTATTAAGAGCCTAATTGATTCCTTTTCAATACCTGTCGGGGATGTTTTTCAGTATTCCTTATCTCTTTGTGAATCTCTTTGGAACACATTTTCAGATATCGGAAAAAAGAGAAATCCGTCAATAAAGGGGAATCATTATCCAATCTTTCTAAATTTCCCCGCAGGTACCAAAATCTCAAACCTTGCTCCATGACCCGGGACACCTGTCTCAATGATGCTTATTCCCGTGATATCAAGAATTTCTCGTGAAAGATTGAGCCCGAATCCGGTATGCTTATAGTATCCCCTGGTGAAAATTTTTGATTTATATTCAGTCGGGATTCCTACCCCGTCATCCTCAATGATGATGGAATATCCCTCTTTTCCTTCAAATCCGGAGAATCGAATCAAGGTGATAGTATCGCCATATCTCTTTGCGTTATCAACAAGGTTTAAAAAAACTTTCTCAATCAATGGGTCTGCATACACCTCAACCCCTGATATATCTATTTGAATCTGAATCGGGCTGATATCAATAGATTTGATCGAATGAGAGATCACTTTACTGACATCCTGCCAGATTGGTGAACGTACACCAATATCCTGGTAATCACGTGTGAATAATATCTGTACCTCAACATTTTTTGCAGATGCATATGCTTTTTCTAAAAACCCTTTCACCGGTTGATTCAGGTCTTCCTCCATTGCAAAATCAAGATAACCAAGAACTACCTGGAGATCATTTCCGATATCATGTCTGGTAATACTTGATAACAGGTTAAGTTTTGCATTTGCCTGAACTAACGCATCTTCAGCAAGTTTGCGTTGTGTTATATCGAGAAGCGAGATAATGACTTTTTCAAGAGTCTGTTCAAAGCCGGGTACAACGAGCATCTTCAGCAGGACCACCCTTTTATCACCGGTCATCGTCTGAAAAGGAAGTTCAGATTCAAACTCGGTTTTCCCGGATATCAGGGAAATAATCTCCTCTTTGAAGGATGTATAAGAGTCAGATTCAAAGATGGTTGAAAAGCCACTTGAAAAATCCGTTTTGGATTTAGCCTTAAATAACAGCAGTGTAGCACGGTTTATTCGGGTGACCTTTACCATCTTGGCACATAACCTGACTTCATCAGGGTGCGTTTCAAACCATCTTCTAAAATCTTCGATACCTTCTCCTTGTTTCTTATCAATCCAGTACCTGATCTTAGAAAAGTCTTCCTCCCATAGGGAAATTGGAGACTCATCAAACAAGACACGATATCGTTCCTCGCTCTCCCGTAAGGCTTTTTCTGCCCGTTTTCGTTCAGTAATGTCCCGGATCATGACAAGTGAGCCGGTCTCTCCCTGATACTCAAATGGTACTTCTTTTACCCCGACATAAACCGGGGTTCCATCCAGTTTCAGGTAAATCAGATCACGGAGTTCGACTATGACCTGGTCTTCGTTATTGTTTTGTATCCGGTCCCGAATATTCTCATGAAATGAGGGATCGATACGGTCAATAAAATCCGTTCCCAGTAGTTGATCTGCTGAAGCGGCGCCAAATAACTGCAAGGCGGCATTATTGAGGTACCTGAAACGATTATTTGTTTGTATATATATTGCATCAGGGGCGTTATCTACAAGAATTCTGAAGTTCTCCTCACTCTTTGCCTTTTCCTGATGAACTTTAACAATTTCTTCGAGTTGTGTTCGCAATTCCTCTTCACTCTGACGGAGCGCTTCCTCAGCTCGTTTTCGTTCGGTAATATCAGATGCGATTCCAATAAGACCATAGACCATTCCCTCTTCATCATAGATTGGATTGGTATAAACATCTAAAATTATGCCATCGATATTTACTTGTAATGATTGTGGTTTTCCACTCAAGGTTTCTTTACATGCAATAATGATATCGGGATATTCTGCATACAAATCATCAACCCGCTGGCCTAAAACCTGATTAGGTTCAAAATTTAAACTCCTCAAACCAAGTCCTTCAGAAAGGGTGAAACGCATCTCTTTATCCATTGCAAAGAGAACCACCGGGATATTTGCGATTATCGTTTCAAGACGGTTCTTACTCTCACGTAAATCGTCCTCTATTCTCCTGCGTTCAGTAATTTCATACGTGATTCCGAGGATGCGGTCTATATGACCGTCCCGGTTCCGAAGAGGGACCAGTGATGAATGGAAGATACGTTTTCCACTAGGCAGATCCAGTTCAATCTCATCTTCATAGGTTGTCCCTAACTCCAGACACCTGCGGTACTTGGCATTTACTGCCTGACCAACCTCCGGAGAGACTGTTTCATCAACATATTTCCCGATGAGGTCTTTTTTGGAGATTCCTACACTTTTCTCCAGGGCAGGATTAACTTCCAGGTTCTTAAAGCGGCTATCCTCTGTCACTTCCAGGAGATAGATACCTTCTGAAACGTTATCAAAAATCTCCCTGAATCGTTGTTCGCTCTTTTGCAGCGCCTCATCTGCTTTCTTGCGTTCGGTGATATCAAACGCAATGCCCATGAAATAACTAAAATTCCCGTCTATATCCCTTATAACATTTCCTCGGGAGACGTGCCAGCGCCATTCTCCAAAGGCATTACGGACACGATATTCCGTTCCTTGGGGAGTGCAGTCAACACTAATATAGCGCTGAAATACTTCCTGAAGGTTGGGAAAATCATCAGGATGGATGAGTGGCTGGAAAGAATGACCGGTAATTTCATCAGGATTGTAACCAAGAACCGTTTGAAAAGATGGAGATACATAGAGGAATTCTCCTCTGGAGTTAAGTGTGTAAATGAGGTCCTGGCTGTTTTCTACTATAAGCCGATATTTTTCTTCATTTGCCCGCAACGCCGCCTCTGCTCTTTTACGAGCAGTGATATCCCAACCTTCGGCAATGAGGAGAATAGTATTGCCCTGTGGATCTCTCACTGGTTTTAGTGAAAAATCGATATCCATCAGTTCTTTACCTAATGGATGGGTGGTTTCGAACCGTATCACCTCGCCGTTTCTGACCCGGGTGATCGCATTTTTTAATTGTTCCTGGCTGGCAGGATCGTGTGTCCACCATGAGGTAAGCCAGAGCGGTTTTCCGAGTTCTGATCGTGGATCTTTATGCTCATCCTGGAGATATTTGGTTACAACCGTGTTGAGTTCTATCAGGGTTCCCTGGGGGTCAAGGACGGCCATCAAATGAAATGTCTGATTAAAAACCGCCCGGAATTGTCCCACACTCTCCTTCAGGGCTTTTTCCTTTTCTGTTAAATCATGGAGGATGAGGTTATATGGCCTGGTCAGGCTGATGACGACAAATGCCCGGTAGAATAGATAGACTGATAAAAATCTGAAGAGGTGCCCGAGCATATTCGTGAAACCAAAAACTGAGACATAGGAGGTGAATGCCAGTTCTCCAAGAATGAGGAGTACCTGTGCAACGATGATATACTGCCAGACTTCATTATCAAAGTGTTTCCGTTTATGATACAGGATAATGATCGTGGCAATAAGGATGAGTGAAATGAGGTACTCACTTGTAATCTTAAACCGGGTGAGCCCGATACCTTCAATGTAGCAGGTTGGGAAGATTTGCCAGATGAAGATACTGGCAAATATCAATGTAATGGCTGCAGTGAAAACGGTAATGATGATATCTGCATCATACTTCCGGCCTTTTGTAATCGTTCTACCAATAAAAAGTGACCCAATAATGAATGAAATGCTCTGGAAGTATCGTGCTGCAATCCAGAGTTGGGTAGCATAATCCGCATCGGGACCGGGTACTATTCCCATCCCCTTATATGCAAGTGTATGTACAAGATCAATTCCTCCGATAAAGAGGAATGAGATCCCCAGAATGAGGAAAAATGTATCGTTGATGACACCACGGGTATTCCAGATGATGATGAAGATGGAGAATGCAACTGCAATACCGGCGAGTTCAACAACTCCATGAAAGAGAAGGTAATTTCGGAGACTTATGTAGAAGAGGACAACAAGGACAGTTGCGATGAAGGTAATCTGAAGAAAACCTGACGGGCTGGTGAGTTCTTTCAGGTCTCTTCGCAATGTGGTATAAATATCGGTCATCGTTTTTTCTTGCCTATTCCCAATATGCTTCTATAAGATTTTTACCAGATAAGGGTATTTCACTAGATCTATGGGTTGGGAAACTTCATGTTAGAGAGAGATGTTCGGGTTTTTGTTCCGCTCTCATGTACTGAATTACAGTTTTTTAAGTATATGCGTATCTTTTGGGATAAAATAAGATTGGCCAGCCTTGTGATCGGTTGAGACTGGGCACCAGGTCGTATTATAATTCCTGATATTTGAGTTTTTGATATAAATTATACTTTCATTCCACTCTTGAATTTTAATTTCCTGAGTTATGGTATCTTTTGCATGAATACGAATCAATATGATCTGTGTGGTACAAACGAGTGTGTTTAGGCATCTATAAATGTCTCCTTATGAAATATTGATCAGAAATCTCAAAGACCTGGTAATACGTGCTGCATGTTAAAAACTGTCGTAAATATTTAACATATTTCTTTCAGTTAAGGGGTTCGCTGGTATGGCATTTCAAAATTATCCGTTGTTTTACCTATTTTTTCTCTCTGCATTAATTACAGGATATCTATCCCTTTACACATGGAAGAGGAGAGAGATTCGAAGTGCAAAATCATTTAGCATTCTGATGGGTCTTATCTCTGTATGGTCTCTCTTCTATGGATTTGAGGTTATCACAGATGATCCCGCACTTCATGTCCTTTTTTTGAAACTTGAGTATCTTGCCATACCCTGGATTTCAGGTTTTCTGATTCTGTTTGCACTGGAATTTGGAGGATATACGAAATACCTGACAAATAAATTATTGTTTCTGATTTTTCTCATCCCGGTTATCGTGTTTATCGGGTATTTTACAAATGATTACCATCACCTGTATTATGAAAATTCAACATTTCTCCTGATCAATGACCTGGTGGTCATTTCCAATACTCCGGGGATGCTATACCGACTCCTCACTGTAGCCAATATTGCAGCTGCCATTTTCGGATTTTTAGTTGTTCTTCAGGTATATTATCATGCTCCGCCATTGCTCCGTCCTCAACTCAAATATACTCAATTATCCTTTATTGTGGGAATCGTGTGTGTATTATCATATTTCGTGTTTCCGAAATTGTATCCAGATTTTGATTTGTCTCCCATTTTTCTCGTGATAATTGGTGTTTTTTTACTTCATGCCATATTCAGGTACAAACTTCTCGATCTCATGTATATCCCGTACCGGAACATTTTCAGTTACCTTCATGAAGGTGTGATGGTACTGGATCCAAAAAACCGGATACTGGAGATTAATGAAGCAGCATCACTCTTCTTTGATCAAGATCAGGAAATATTGCGGGGAAGGAATCTGGAATCAATAGATTCGCCTCTCAAAGAGTATTACCCGGCCTTAACTGGAAATGACGGAACAAAGTTTACTATTCACAAGAAAAAAGACCAGACAGAATATTTTTTTCTTGTTGAGATGTATCCGGTCTATAATTTGAAAGAGATGATAACATGCAGGATGGTTATTTTACATGATATATCAGATATTACAAAGTCTAACAAGGCACTTGAAGAAGCAGGAAAAAAATTAAGTTTATTAAATTGCATTACCCGGCATGATCTTCTGAATCAAATCGCGATAGTTTCAGGATATTCAAATGTCATGATCGATTCATCATACAATCCGGACCTCTATAAACATCATTTAGAGATTATCAGGGATTCTTCTGATATGATGAAAGATTTAATTCAGTTTACCGCAGCCTATCAAAATCTTGGAGTCGGAAGTCCGGTCTGGTTATCAGTAGAAGGATTAGCAACCCGGGCATGGAAATCTCTTCCAAATGCTGATGGGATTTCGCTTGAAGTTCGCTCAAGCGTTGAAATTTTTGCTGATTTATTACTGGAAAAAGTATTTTTCAATCTTTTTGATAATTCAATCAGGCATGGAGGGGAAATACACAAAATCTCAATATTTTCATATGAACAAAATGGAATTCATTTTCTGGTATACGAGGATGATGGTATGGGAATCGAACCCGAAATTAAACCTAAAATATTCAGTCGCGGGTTTGGGAAAAATACCGGGTACGGATTGTTTCTGATTCGCGAAATCCTGTCGATTACATCTATTACTATTAATGAAACCGGGATATATGGAAAAGGTGTGAGATTTGAGATGAAAATTCCCGCCGGTGGTGTCAGGAAGAGATCAGATAATTCTGGCAGTGAGGAGAGGGAAGAGAAATAATTTTTTATATATCGTTATATTAATTGCCTTCATCTCTGGTTGTATGGAGGTTCGTGGTTTTCGAGCAGAGGGTGAGATCAAATATATTCACCCTCAAAAATGGGGTTTATTCCTGTTCTGAGTTACCTGGTGATTCCATTTTACGTCAGGTCATAATTTGGTTTTGAGAGAGTGCTATTTTTCTGATTAAACCAATTATTTGGTTAATATTGTAAATTGGAGTGAAATAATTTGATTTTGTCTTTGTAATATCTCCCAAAAAATCCTTTACATATCCTTTTTATATTGGCCTATTTATGGATGAGTTGATATAGACTATGTTGTAAATCTGGAGGGGAATTACGGGTCCTTATTGTGTGAATAGTGACACTCAAATCAAAGTTATTTTTATAAATCACGTGATTTGAGAGGGTTTTTTGTTGTGCATTGCAAAAAACCACGATATGGGGTTATTTAATGATCTCTTTGTTCATTACCTGATAAAATAAGGCTAAATTGGGCTTATTTTTACATGAAAGAAAAACAACCCATATTCTGATTACTCTCTTACAGAGGAATTAAACTACCCCGGATATCTCTATTCATATTATGATTTTTAGTCCCGAAGTCATACTCGAAAAACTAAATATTCTCCTTCCAATGTTTCAGAAAAAAAATTGAGTTGTCCGGATTGGATTATTTGGATCATCCATTCGCGGAGAGGCTTTTCCTAACAGTGACATTGACATTATTGTCGCCTTCCAGGAGAACAGGGAGATCTTTGATAATTATATGGACCTGAAGTCTTTTCTGGAGGATTAAGTCTATTTGAATTTTCTGAGTCTATAGCCTTGATAATATCTCGTAGTTTCCCGGGTGTCTATGATATATCTCTATTTTTTATAGGGGTTCGTGGCCTTGGATAGGTGAAATGAGTACGAGTGGTGTCTCTTACCCAACTTTATTCATTAATTGGTCTATCAAAAGTACTTTATAAAATTAGGTGAAAAAACACCGATAGAACCAATTTTAGAAGGAAATAAAGAAGCAAAATTCATTGCAATAAGATGTTGTCAACCTCCCGCTGGTTGTATTCGATGGACTTTCAACTCCTTTCCGAGCATATGATAGAATTTGAGATAACTGATAGTTTTTCTCTAAAAATTGTGGAAAAAGTCAAAAAAGGATCAAACCCGAATTATAAAATTCTGAGGTAATTCCTCCTCAACAGAACGCTGAATGTGTTGCTCATATTGAAGGATTGTCAATGTAAATCGGAAGAAGAAGAATCAAACTCCGTCACCTATTTTTAAAGATTGATGTGATGAGTGGCATTAGTAATTATCTGACAATCTTTAGTTTTAACAAGAAAAAACGCGTTCAATTTGACAAACCCTACCGATATTTATCCTTGTAAAGCTACCATTGATATCACCCTGCTTTGTAGGAGGTATGGGAATGGTTAAAAAAATTTTAAGCATTATTGTTGTATTAATTCTCTTTTCATGTCTGATTTCAAGTGCAGTCGCTGAAAAAAGTAGTAATGTAACAGCTTCACTTTCAGAAGCAAAAAAAGAGGTAACTCCGGCTGGTGTCTGTGATCAACCATATGCTCTCTGTGATACCGCATATTGTGTTCCTTCACAGGATGACCCCTCAAAAGTTATCTGCTCTTGTTCGGTTGAAAAAGGACCATCAATAGGAGCAAAGAATTGTTCATCCTGGGCCCCCATTGGCATGTACAAAAATGAGGATGGACAATGGATGATTAAGGCAGGATATGCTGTTGGACAGATTACATCGACGTACTCATTCCATAATGCTGCCCCTGTTGATGGGCGTGAGATCGACGCTGCTAATACATCTTCTGATTATACGGGTGATGTATATTTGAAAACCATCCAAAACGGAACCTGGGCAGATTGCTGGACTAAACCCTGTTCAGTGCTTCCACAAGATATTACAGCAGATGTTAATACAGAAAGAAAAGCATCAGACAACGCTGTATGCAATTGTGGACTGGTTGTAAATTCATCTGAATGGTATATCGGAGTTAATGGAGTAGAAAAATGTGAAAATGCTTCAGTTGGACATGATTATATCATTTCAGGAGCAGACCCGAAGACCACTGATGGCGGCATGAAAATGCTGGCAAAATACATTAAAGACCATCCTGGATCAGATCCAACCCAGCAGTATATGATGGGATACTGTGAAAATTGCACTACATCTGCAAACTCAACTTCTTGATAAGGGGATTTTTCCTCTTTTTTCTGATATTCCTAAAAAACATCTCTTCATGTCACTCAAATTTCCCGATAATTTCTGGTGCCACTCTGATCTCTCCACGAGTGTTCTGTAGCGGATTTTTTCCCTGACAGAAGAGACGTATTGTTTTTCAATAGATTTTAAGTACTTCTTGAAAGATATCTGAAGAAAATATAATGGGTGAAATTACCAGGGAGTTATATCGAGGCAAACAACCACTAATGTACTGACCAAATTTAACTCCTAAAGATCCTCTGCAATAACCATATCCCATATTGAATGGCATCCCACATCTTACCCCACTTGAAACAGCGAAGAGCCAAACTGCTTAACATGAGAATATGGCCGGGAAAAAAGAAAATGGATCATAATTCACTTTTTCCGTGCTACATAGAAGGTTACCATAGTATGAGTTCCCGAACCATCATCTGGTAACAGGTCATCACATGTGTCTTCTACAGAAAACCCCTCTTCACCAAGGATGGCAACTATACTGTTATACTGGTAATAATGGGTCCAGAAACGGTACACCGAACATTGATCCGGTTCTGAGCAGACAATATGTTGCTGGAGGATAACATTTGCTCCCTCATAATGAAATGATTCAGATAGGACAAGATATGTCCCCATTTTCCAAAACCCGTCATTTGCCATATCCCAAGATTTACCTGGAATTGTCATGACGGCGGGTGCTTTGGGATTGAGGGTATCAAAAATGAATAATCCCCCTGGTTTTAACGCTCGATAGATATTTTGCAGTAACCTGGTTCGATCATGTGGAATGAGAACATCAAAATCACAGAATATGATGATAACCAAGTCAAACTGGTTCTCAAAGGTGAGATCAAGATAATTGCTTTGAAGATATTCGATCGATAATCCTTTATGGGTGCTACTCTGGCGGGCATATTCGATTGAACGTTTCGAAAAATCTACGCCTGTCACTTGATATCCGTGTTCTGCTAGAAGTTCACAATATAAACCAGGTCCGCATCCAAGGTCAAGGATCGATTTTTGCTTGGTTTCCAGATGTCTCTCTATCCACTGAACTGTTCTTTCGATAGTAACTCGTTTTCTGCTAGCTGCATCGCAGTCCTGATTCAGGTGCAGTTGAAGTAGGTGATGGGAGATATAATCGTCTTCCCACATGCTTGCATTGCCTGGTTCATAGAGCGCCGGTTTAGTAATAGTTTTTAAAAGGCTGGATATCTGCATAGTAATCTCCAGATTTAGGATGCTTTCAAAAGACGTTTCCTGTTTTCACTTTCAGGTACCTATCCGGTAACACAATACCTCATATGAGATGTCACTAGTGATGGGCACATGAACAACTATCTATTCAGATAGTTCATATCTGGAAATTAGAGATTTCAAATCTCATTGATTTCTGCATCTAACAATAAATCCTTTCCGTTTTTCCCGTATCAACTCCAGGAGGCTGTCCTGTTAGATGATTCACGCTGGACAGCCTCCATACTGGGGATTTTTACTGTGCATATTTTTTTCCACCGAATCATCAGATAAACGAATTCATAGATGTTATTTTGGGTACCTTAAATTACGTAAATTTTTGGACTAATTTTTTTTAAAATTGGCAGTTACAGGATTCTTACTTTCTTAATCGAAAAATGCAAGAACATCAAATTTCTAGAGGAACGCTCAGCTAATAATAAGAAATTTCAGGGAGTTATGTCGAGCCATTCTACCCCTAAAGTGGTGACCGGATTGATCCGGTTCATCCGCTGAAAACAGTCCATGCATAATATCCAGAAAATTATAAACGCATTTTTCTGGCATAAGTGTTTCCTGGATCTTTATGGAAGTTAGTGGCTTTGTAGCGAAGGAGCGAAGCGATGGGGTGCAAACCGAACCAAGACACCCACGGAAGAAACGAGTTTCTCTCTCCTGGGGTTTGGCTTGGAGAGAGGGATTAGGGGTGAGAGGCAAGGTCACAGGGGTGAAATATGGAATTATTTTAATATTTTGTTAAAAGACTCAAAATCGTGATTTAAATAACATTTGGTTTTACTTTTTCATTTCTTATATATTACATTATCTTTTTCGAATCGATCTAATATCAAATCACAAATTTTTTAGTTTTCTGATATTGAGATTCTTTTTTGGTATGATAAGCGGCAAAATCCTATGATTTAAAAGTGGTTCAGCATAATTTTCATATGCGTAACATCCTCTGTCAAGTATTATACTATCGTTCTCTTTCAAAATGCTTCTTCTCATTAATTCAGCGATTATTTCAGAAAAAATTTTCGAATCATTTGGAGAACCTGAATGTAGCAAAAAAAGTTAATGGCAATAATGATTTTGAATCTATTGCCAGTGTTAGTTTATATCCGATGTAATACTCTTTTGAAGGCGAATATCCCCAGGAATAAGGTAATGAGTCAAGCTTTGATTTTGAATATTTCCTTCGAAACCAATTCAAATCAATGGATAATGCAGAACCGTCAATTATGATTGTTTGTGACTTTTTAGTTCTTTTCCTCGGTTTTATAGAATTTAATATTCCATTGGTTAATGCAATGAATTGTTCATCTGAAAATTGACTCGAAAATTGGTAAAGCCAATCGGCAGATGGAATCGCCCTAATATTTAGAAATTTTCGTTATTAGGGACGTTTCTTAATTTCACTAATGACATACATGATGTCTATAGAGAAAAACATAGCAACAAATATTATTGAAAGATAGAATCGGGCAAATGGACCCGGATTTATACCCGCTTTAGAGATTTCTTGTCCAAATCTGCGTTTATCAAAATTACAAATGACAGTTTCAAGCAATAACCATTTATGATCGTTAGGATCAACTATAAGTAGAGATTTCATTGTTATAACCAAAAATAAATGTCCTTCTTGTAGCTTAGTTCTTTCGGTTTGAGTTTCTCCTTTTATCAGAATTAAGGGACATTAGAATACACTTTTCATGAGCCAGTGATATTTGGAGTAGTTAGGGTGAATTGGGGCATATTCATCCGGCTCAACCTAATTCATTTGTAATATTGCGTGCATATGGGCGATTCACTCATCGCCATGAACATTTTTTCCTGGTTATGGCAAAGCCGAGATACAATACTCCCTACCACCCTATCGATCAGATATTCCGTAAAAAACGTTTCAATCCAATCTGGCTGATAAATATTAGGATATCCAACAATCCGATTAATGATCAACAGATCATCTTCATCAAAAAAACCGTTTCGACGGGGTAAGATCAATTTATTCGTGCAATGAGCAGAAGCTAGCCCACCGGTGCAGTGTCACAACCAGGTGTTCTATACGATAGTGACCCAACCGGCGACCGCATGGTGCGGGCTCTATTCCCGTGTAATCTGCCAAAATTCTTGAATATTTCATCTCTCATGCTTATTTGAATCTCCTCAAGAACCATATGTGGGAACAGCCATAAAATACAGCAGAATTCCGGAGCATTCTGGCCCATGACACCAACACTAATCCAAGGCGTACATAAAGGAAAAGTTTCATCAGCAGTTAATTCCATTGCTGCCAGTGAGGGTTTCTCTCCTGAATATGTTCAGGAATGTATAGGATCCGGCAGCATCGTCATCATGCAGAGAGACGGACACTACACTGGTATCGGAAAAGGGCTGCGTACAAAAATCAATGTCAATCTGGGAACCTCATCCTCGAAAGTCTGTCTTGATGATGAGATAAAAAAAGCACAAATCGCTGAAAAATTCGGGGCTGACACGATCAGCGATTTATCAATGGGTGGGGATATAGATCGAATCCGGAAGACAATCTTCTCTTCGACCAGCCTCCCCATCACCACTGTTCCCGTATATCAGACTGTTTCGGAGATTGGCCTGAAGAAGATGACCGCAGACGATATTCTTGAAACGGTCAGGTCTCATGCAGAAGAGGGTATGAGTTCACTGGTCATCCATACTGTCACTTCAGCAATGCTCGCACAGATCCGGAAAAGAAAGCGTATCCTGGGGGTAGTTTCCAAAGGAGGATCTATCACCAGTGCGTTCATGGCGATCAACGAATGTGAAAACCCATTCATTGAACATTTCGATACTATCCTCCACATCTGCCAGGACCATGATATTGTCCTCTCGCTGGGCAATACGGCACGGAGTGGCTGTATCAATGACCAGCGTGATATGCTCCAGCGGATGGAGGAGAAGAACAACGTATATCTTGCAGAAAAGGCCCATGCTGCCGGGGTTCAGGTTATTATCGAGGGTGCGGGTGGCCACATCCGCCTGGATCGGATCGCCCCGATGATCCGACGCTATAAAAAAATGGCAGACTTCCCCCTCTTTGTTGCCGGCCCACTCCCTACAGATATTGGAGTCGGGTATGATCACATCGCTGGCTGTGCCGGAGCAAGTACGGCAAGTGCTGCCGGTGCTGATTATCTCTGCTATATCACGCCGGCTGAACATCTCGGTCTTCCGACAGTGGATGCTGTAAAAGAGGGGCTGATTGCGTTCAGGATCGCTGCCCACATTGGCGATACTGTTAAGTCGGGAGTTATGGCTGAGGACCGGTCCGTCGCCATGCTCCGTTCCGTTCTTGACAGAGAGGGACAGGTAAGGTGTGCCATCGATCCTGAACGGGCCTCCTCACTTTCAGATGGTGAGCCGGAATGCACAATGTGTGGGGATTTCTGTGCGATTAAGATCATTCAGGAACTCCAGTGACGATGTTACCTGTTCCGGACAGGTATTATTTGAACCAGAATTTTGACAACTATCTTCATCATGAGTTGATTCCATCAGTTTGGTTGAAACCGTAATGGAGACAGGTAGATGGCAGGTCTGTTTATTGTGGTGGTTTTACAATATAAGATATAATCCTCCTTTAATAGGAATTAATTTGTAAACACTTCATCAATAGACTCCATTTATTATTTCATCTGTCCTAATTGGATGAGTATTCAATATCATGAGATTCATGAATCACCCCCGTATTCTCCGTACTCACTCACATTCATCCTGCCTGCTGCAACAGACCGCTCTTCCTGTGTCCAGTTCACGGTCCCGATTTTCTTACTCAGTGAAACCAGCCCGGACCCGGTGATATCAACACCTCCGGATGTCAGACCCTCTGACATTCCCCGGACTGCAGTATAATTCCCTGACTCAAGAATTCCCCGGGTCTCGATCTCGGCACAAGGGTCTCATCATCTGACCTGGCAAACATACATCGCCAGATCTCAGACTCCGGAGCACTGGTCTGTCAGAATACTCCTGGATCCCTGCCGGATCAGTTGACGAGATCCGGGTATGAGTAACAACTTGAGTTGGTAAAATCTGATTGCCATGAACCGTTTGATCGAAATATATATATATCCAATATATTTCGTTGTGTTGATTTTTACAGCATAAGAGGTAGTCTCACTGCAAAGGAAATTGAATCGTGTGCTGCCAATCCGAAGTCCTTTTTAGAGAGATGTGGATATGCTCCACTATTCACAAACAAGACTAAGAGTGTATTTCACCATGCGGTGAGTTATATTTCCGGTTTCTTGACTCTGCTATGTGGCTCATATATGAGTAGAATATTCGAGAATATTCCCGAAAGTGGAACTTCTCGAGATTTTAGCCATTTTATCTCTTCTTCTCCATGGTCTCCCGAAAAAGTGATGAAATTGACACGAACAAATATTATTCACCATTTAGAGCCTAATGGAGCCGTAATTTTTGATGAGACTGGTCAACAGAAGTATGGATCTGATTCAGTTGGAACATCACATCAATATCTGGGCACTCTTGGACACACATGTACTGCCCAAGTGGTGGTCTTTGCGTCATATTGCGTAGATAATGTCTCAAATTTGATTGATTATCGGTTATTTTTACCAGAATCATGGGTTCATAATCACTTTAAAAGTCTAAAAGCAGAAATTCCTCTTGACCGAATTGAGCACAAAACAAAGTCTGAACTAGCTTTAGAGATGTTAAACTCATTTATCTCTGAAAAAATTCCATTCTCTTACGTACAGACGGATGGGTTGTATGGCAATGATTCAAATTTCATTTCAGGCTTATATCAGAGAAAAGTCTCATTTATCTGTGATATTCTTAGCGATACACTTGTTTACATCACCGAGCCCATACAAATAATTCCGGAGCGACAAGGAAACAGAGGTCGCTTTCCTTCAAAGCCAAAGGTACTGAATAATTTTCCTATTCAAGTGAGGTGGTTAGCCGAGATTCAACAATCTTGGGTTCGGTACCTATCAGATTTACAGATAGAGAAGAATAACTAAAACCCCCTGTTTTCAGTACCGAGTTTATAAAGAGTTTTTTAACTCAAATTTTTCGAAAGGGGTTTTAACTATCCTCGAGGATAATCTCATAAAAGTATAGAATATTTGAGAGTATTTTAGAATTAAATCATTTCTCTATAAGTAGTACCTTTTACAATATTAGTTAAGATACAGAATTTTCGATTCAGTTATGGGCAAATTGGGAATTATATGAATTTATCACACTTAGGTTTGTTGGGAATTATTCTATTTTCATTAATTTTAACATTTAACACAATTTCTGCAGCAACCACGGAAAATTGGGAGGAAAACTGGGCCCCATGGGTAACAAATACCTCACTCACATCAGCTACGATAAACTGGCGGCAGGATACCACTGGTCCTGGTATTGTTCAGTATGCAAAAACAAGTTCATATGAAAAATCCAAACAATTCGATGAAGTTGTAACGGATCTAACAGAGAAATCGATGCACCATGTGCTCATATCAGGCCTTGAGCCTGAAACATCGTATACGTACAGGGTACGACCTCTGATGAAAGAAGATACCTTTTCACCCAGGAAATTCAGGACATTACCACAGAAAGGACCCTTTACGTTCATTGTTTTAAGTGATACCCAGGAAGGATCCCGATATTCTGAAGACAAACGATTTCATTTTGTTGCAGATGCAATAGCTGAGGAACCTGATGTTCTCTTTATCCTTACCGGTGGCGACCATGCAAGTTATGATGATTTTAACAGATGGGGGATTTTCTTCCATAACGCTGAAGGTGTTCTTGGGAACACAACAATCTATCCCACTATAGGAAATCATGAGTACCATGATATCAATCATGGCGATGCACCACTTTCAGCAAGCAACTATCATGATGCGTTTAATATGCCACTCACCTATAGTTTTGACTGTGCCGGTATCAGATACCTTATTCTGAATTCACAGGATCCAGAAGAGGCATTACTTGTTGGAAGCGATGATCCGCAGCCATCGATGAACACAACCTCAAGCCAGGTTCCCTGGCTCCGGGAAAAACTTACCGACCCTTCACTTAAAGGAGTGTTCACGATACAGCATTATCCAGACTGGATGAACGGGAGAAAAGAGGTAGATCCCAGACTTGCCTCATGGGATGAATTATTTAGGGAACACAATATTAGTGCATCGTTTGCCGGTCATGTCCATGCATATGAACGTTTCCTAATCAACGGGACACCATACTTTATTGTTGGAAATGCTGGTGGTCCGGCAGTTACAGTTAATCGTACCAGGACGGAAGGATACCAGTTTGGAACAACAAAAAGACTCGGGTATCTGAAGGTCACGGTTAATCCTGATGCAAATACTGCAACAGCTGAAGAGAAGGTTGTAGGATATGTAAAAGAGGATAATGACGACGAAACACCGGTAATCTATAAAAAACCAGTCGTTGATGAAACGGTAACATTTCCACTAAAACGATAACCACTTTTTTTTATTGCTGGCATAGTGAATCTCATTGTTATGTATAATTACTAATACTCAACGATGATGGAGATATCGGAAAATGATTATGGAATTTTTGAAGAAATTAAAGAAAAAGGAGGGGAATATCGTTATGTGTTTCGGGAATCAAGGATTCCTACGAAAGAAAGGTCCGTTCATCGGGACACCGGAAAGGGATTAACAAACCAGACAAAAGTATCCCTATGTATTCCCGGATACCGGCCATTCTCATACTGCTCTTTATCACGGTTCTCCTGGCTGCTGTTACCTGCCAGGGGCAGGTTGCCGGAATATTCCTTGCCGTATGGACAGCCGTTCAGAACACGGGAAACAATACCAGCACCCTGCAAGGACCGGATGTCATTCCCAGTTCTGATACCGGTTTGTGTGTCGCTCCAGGCGATGAAGAATCATCCATTTCCAAAGGGAACGCCTATATGAAACAGCAGAAGTTCAATCAGGCGTATAACGCATTCAATCAGACATTACAGTGTAATCCGGCAAGTATCGAGGCATGGTACGGGAAGGCAGCAGCATTACAAACCTTGTGGAGAATCAGCAAAAAATTCGCAGATTATGCGGGTGATGCTGATGACTATCATGGTGCCGTCCTCTGTTACCGGGAGGCGAAAACCACCCATCCTGACGATCCGTCAGCCTGGTACGCGGAAGGAAAGAAGATATGTTTCCAGTACAATCAGGATCCTGAACCCGAGGATTCCCCGTATACCCAGGGTCTTGATGCATATCTTACCGCAGCAACACAATTTCCCCAGGCAGATGAAGGGGTCTGGTATGGGAAAGGAAGGGAGATATATCGGCAGAACCTGAACGCAGAATCAGTCAGGCAGCATGAGGAACAGTTCGATGCCTATGCACAGATTATGAAGATCGATCCCAGGAATGCCGATGTGTACCGGGTGATGGGGAATGCCCTCTATGATGAGGGGAAGGACAACGAGTCCTATGATGCATACCAGCAGGCGATCAGTCGCGATCCGGAAAATGCCGGAGCATGGTATGGCCTCGGGAATGTATTGCCCTCTTTTAAGCGATATGACGAGGCCAAAATAGCACATGAAAAGGCATTAGAGCTGGATCCGGAGCTGGGAAATACCTCATGGTACCCCCGCAACGGCTGTGCGATCGACCCCCGGAACAGCAGGGCTGAAATATGTGTTTCATCGGCTAATGTGCCGGAGAGTGGGTTTCGGGTGTGAGGGGGTGAGAGAAATTCTCTAAATGATACAGCGTTCTTGAAAATACTCTTCTGAAAAATCAGCTCTGTTGAAACCTATTTGATCTGTTTTGTGTGAGAATGCGTGCAGGAGTAGGTATTCGGCGAATCTGATTTACAGCGACATTCACCGGTATTCCCGTTATAGCATCCCATACTGACCACCTCCGGGTGACAGAAAGAATGATGACCTCAGAAAATTATACGAGTAGCATACCCCCGCCTGCGTTCCGCGTCCGGCAAGATTAAGAACTGTAGTGCGGGTTTTATCTATTCTAGAGTTTAGCATGTTTCGCCTCGAATTATGAGAATATCACCAATCGATTCTGGATACTCGCCCGATTCCATGAAACCTGGTCCGGCGTTCGTATGCCTGAATGATATCTTCTGAAACGGTCCTTGGCTCTGGCATGGAAGTTGTGATATCACCCGTGGACAAAGCCATATCACAGATAAGACCGGTGATATAAAAGAGTAGTGGGAAAATATAGGTGATCTAAACTAAGTATTCTTCATCCGGATCTTCTAATAAACGTCTACAATGTTCGAATAGAGTTACATCTTCGATTTCTCTTGCAGCTTGTTCACACTTTTCGAGCCAACTAACTTGCTCTTCTCGATTACCTAACGCTTGACAAATTCTTGAAATAAATAAAAATAATTGTGGATCGACTGTTTTTGATTGAGTAAAGGTGGTATAAATTTCCTTTAAGTCATCTAATTTATGATATTTTGAGAAAATAAAAATCAAAGATTCATCTAAAAAATATGAACTAATCGGCTTTTTTTCTTTTATTTCATCTAATATCTGATCTATCTTAATTTGCTCTCCTATTTTTATACATTCTTTGGCTGCATAAATTTTATCTGAGAAACTCCAAAATTTAAAATCACTATTTGAAACTTCATGATTATTTGAAAAACCAGTAAAGTCAGGAAATAATGTTTCCTTATTAATATTGAAACAGAGATCTAATTTCTCTAAAATTGTGTTTTTAATTGAATATGGTATGATGATCTTTTTATCATATTCTAAATCGGGCTTCCCGAATAAAAAAATGGATTGTTGAATTGGTATTCTCTGATTGATGTGAGGGGCTTCCCAATACCAATTCCTTGGATAAATAGTATAATCGTATGGATTGGTACGATTATCCTTACCTTCATCATCGGTAATATATTCATCCTCTTCAGGAGGTCCCCTCTCTATTCTAGGCAATTGAACTAAAAAGGAGTCAATTTTTTTCGTGGACAGTGAATAGTAATCTAATGAAGCATATTTTATGTGATCCTTAATATTGATAGCGAAAATTGCCCCATCTTTACCCTCATTTGAACAACATGCAAAATATAATGGGGGGAGACAATTTAATGAAAAGTCAACTAAACATGTGGCTGCTCCAAAATGTTGTAGTTCAGCCAGTATTTGCAAATCGTAAGGTCCAATATTTTTATCTCTATCGAATCCTTTTAATTTGTAATCATCTAAAATAGAATGAATATATTGAATATATTTTTCCATTTGTATTGGAAAATTTAGATTTTCAGTTTTGTATAGTGTTTTTCTAATTCGACGTGCTGCTGATGATGTTAACGGGTATTTTTTATTTGATTGCCCACGAAATGCATATCTTTGTGATTTGTCAGTAGTTATTGTATTTATTAAAGATATGTAATCTGTAATATTCTCAATGGATACTTCAATTTGATTGTTTCCATTTAAAACTTCATTAGCCATTATTAAGTAAATTTCTTTAAAAAATTATAAATTAGTTCTGGTTTTCATTTGCATATCGCAAGAATTCATCATCAGACTCAATCGTTGCTTTATCCAATCCATGACCGCAAATATGGCAATGCCGGGATATCGGGCTGTTCATCTCCTTACAATGAGGGCAGATCTTCGGCTCAAGTGCATCACCGGATACCTGGGTTGTCGTTGGTTCAATTCCATACAACTTACAGATCTCCCGGTCTATATCGGCCACGGTCAGATGAGCATAACTGATGAACATCAGGGAATCTATAGACCCCCACATCATGAGTTTGATGACAGATTCCCCGACACCCTGTTGAATGAAATGGGTGATCCGGGAATGTCTGAATATATGAGGGGTGATATGTTTGGTGATACCTGATCGCTGGCAGATTCGGCCAAGTTGCCTGGCTACAGCCGGATAGGTGAGAGGGCATCTTCTCTCATTGAGAAATACGAAGGCATCATCAGTGATCTCTTCCGGGTAATCACTCTTCCATTTGATCAGGTGTTCTTTTGACATGACCAGTCTGATGTACCGGGGCTTTCCGGTCTTGAACGTGACATTCACGATTACCCCGGTCCCATCGAATTTCAAGGCTCCCCATTTCATCTCTCCGATTTCTCCAACTCGAAATCTGCCTTCATATAATGTGATGAGAAGTGCCCTGTCTCTGGGGGTCATGCAGGCGGTAAGGAGTGCCTGAAGTTCATCATTTGTCAAG
Source organism: Methanospirillum lacunae (assembly GCF_003173355.1). Classification (NCBI taxonomy): domain Archaea; kingdom Methanobacteriati; phylum Methanobacteriota; class Methanomicrobia; order Methanomicrobiales; family Methanospirillaceae; genus Methanospirillum; species Methanospirillum lacunae. The sequence goes on from NZ_QGMY01000002.1 coordinate 382,167, forward strand.
AGATCTGATGCTTTTTTTGTGCTGACCTTTCTTCGAAGTTTTATTGCTCGGATTTTTTCTCAGAAATGGATATCTCTTTATTTTCGATGAGCCAGAGAAAGAACCGCTTGCAGATATGGATGATATCGACCCGTGAATTTTGAGAAAATGGACTGTCACGTGCTGATAATGCCGAATTAAGTTTGTCTATTCCCGGTATATGTCTGGAATTGTATTTTCCCGGTAGGGTTTGATGAATCGGCGAAGAGTGATAAGGTTACATGTGATCTTTTGAGCCCGTCTTATACTAATATTGTTGGTGATCTTTCGCTCAGTAATGAAGGCAGAGATGAGGAGGGCATCATCCTGGATAATATGATCTTCACGAATTACACGAGCGAGAGCCCTATCAGCATAATCTATTTTGACACAATGAAACCTGCCGTTATCAGACAGTAAACGGCGGGGTACATGAACAGGCATCTGACTGGATCGAAAAAATGATTGTTATCGCGATACACGCGAATTTATGCGATAACCGGAAACTCAAACAACGGGTTCAATACCCTTTTATGTTTTATATATGCCTGAAATCGCAGCACACCTCGTAATTATTTGAATTATTCTATATAGATATGATAATTATGGTACCCCAAGTTTTGATAAAAAGAATCTGTAGATAATTTTTTTCCAAAATTTAACTATGGTATGTATAAAAGATATTCAATCGAGGAACAATTATTTGAACGTCACTATCTCAAAAAAAAGAAACATCACTGATCACTCTTTCTTTTTATTTTCCTTACATACAGGATTTTACAGATTGAAACTGACAACCCCTTATCCTTCGACTGGGCATGAAACTTCTGAAGTTGTCTGATATCTTCTTACATCAATGAGTGTTCCCTGATGCTGTATCTCTTCAGCCATATTATAGAGCCGCTTGGCAACCTCGCCCTCTATATAATCCTCGCCACAGACCTCACAGATCTCAGCCGGCACATCACGCATAACCAGAGTAAAATCATCGCGAGTGAGAAGTACTGACGTAACTCCGGGCTTTGTCTCTCCCCGCTTACACATAATACATTTCATAGTTCCCTCCTGGTTTTCCCTGAAACAAAGTGATCGTCATCAGGTTCGTATGCGGTAATAACTATGATATCACCAGCATCACAGTTAAACGCAGCGACAACATGAAGCATCCGAGCACGGGCAAACCCACAAATCAGATAACTTGGCAAAGGATAATCATCAGGATACTGTTCAATTACCTTTCCGGTGAGGATGATCTCTTCAATATCGTCCTCCGAGATACGCCGAATATACATTTGTTCGAATGCATGCCTGCGGATAGTTATTTTGTGAAAACCAAAATCCGGAATGACTTCTGACAAAGTCCTGGATCTATTTGAAGGACTATCCATATGTTCTCCAGATTTTAATACAAACCAAGATGAACGATCTATTCATCCTATTATCCATTACTTTTCTTTTACAAGGTTTATTATTTCTGGATATCATTCCGTATTCATTTCTCCATCCTAAACATCGCCGTTTTTTTCCTCGGTCATTTATCGAGTATATTCCTCACCTGCTCTGCTATGAGCAAATATACCTGACCATCCACCGGAATCGTCACCTTCACACCCTGAGTTGCTTCCGAAAATCTGCCCGGAAATAATAATAAGATATATAAATAGGTGTATCAATCAATATATTTCTGATAATTATGGCCCATGCACCAGGTTATTCAGTTCCTTCAAAGGAGCACATAAATCAATAAATTAAAACACGTTCACGAATATCTTGTTCAGGAATACCGGATATCAGAGATTGGACTTTTTGGATCGGTAGTCAGGGGAGAAGCCACTTCACAGAGTGATCTGGATATATTAGTGTCATTTTCTGAAACCCCGGATATGTTTACCTTTATGAGACTGGAGCAATATTTAACAGATACACTTGGAATAAAAGTTGACCTCGTACTTAAAAACTCATTAAAACCCCATATCGGCAAGAATATTCTTTCTGAAGTTGTGGACGCATGAATCGGGATTACCTGGATTATCTGCTGTATATTTGTCAGATGATAGATAAATCACGAAATTTCCTCGGTCATATCTCCAGCAGATCCCTGCGGGAAGACGATCCAATTGCGGCTATCTCATGCTTTTCGGATTCATTACGGAATCATGAGTAATAAAATACGGGCTCTATCCTTTATTTGGCCCATAAATCTCTATCAAATAAGAGTATTGATCCCTCCTTGCGGACAAAAAAATTTCACATACACACACACTCGCACACCTTCACAAAGATGATATCCTGCACTATATGATTTCACATATTCCGTAATAAGTACATAAAAAATTATTATTATTACTATTATTATGATCTAGGCCCGGATATTACGTGAATTCATCACGGAAATATTCTGCATTATGTCCGAAACATTCCGAAACTTCGCATCAATACTATGTTCATCAGAATAATTGATTAGAAAGTTTTTGAAAAAAAGTAAACCGGCCAAAGGCCGTTTGTTCAATGCGATAACCGGGGATTGAACCCGGGCTAAAGGCTTGGGAAGCCTCTGTCATGCCACTAGACTATTATCGCAGATGCGATATTCTATTGGACTTTTATTCATTTAAAGATTTATTAGTCGCACCTACTTCTTCCCGGAGATTCTGGATCTCATGAAGCATCTCCCGCTGGTATGCAAGCAACATGTCAGACTGAATACCAAACATGAAAATCTGAAGCCCGGCGATGACCAGCATCATGGAGAGGATGGTGAGTGGAATATGATCGATCTTTTTGAACCACTCACTGATAATATACAGTCCCATGACCACACCGGACATGGTAATCACAGCACCAATAAGCCCGAAATAAAATATCGGATTATTCAGTTTGGCAAGCCGGTAAATTGTCCGTCCGATCTTGATACCATCATGAATGGGATCAAGTTTCGTGACAGTCCCAACCCTCACCCCGTACTTCACCGGGATGACAGCAATCCGATCTTTGTTCTTGACTGCCTCTGATGAGATCTCGGTCTCAATACCGAACCCTTCTTCATACAAATGCATTCGTTTAAGCGAAGAAAGGGTGAATGCCCGGTACCCGGAGAGAATATCATACAGGTACCGCCCGTGAGCCACCTTAAAGAGCCAGTTGAGAATGCGATTCCCGGTAAGGTTCAGCCGGTGAAATGATGAGTAATTATCCTGTACGAGCCGGTTCCCGATTGACTGATCATGCCCCATTAAAAGAGGCTTCAGAAGAAGCACTGCATCTTCAGGATCATACGTGCCATCACCATCAAGGAGCAGGATATAGGGTTTTTCCAGGACTGAGAGTGCCTGAATAAATGCATTGCCTTTTCCTTTTCCGGTCTGAACAACGACCCGGGCTCCTGCAGTTGTTGCAATCTCCCGTGTTTTATCTGAACTTTTTCCATCGATCACCAGGATGTCAGAATATCCCAGTTCAAAAAACCGATGAATCAGGCCGCCAATTGTAGGTTCTTCATTCAGAGTTGGAATGAGCACACAGACCTGATCCTTCTCGATATCCATTATGTACATATTATCGCATGGATATATGGTTCTTTCATGCAACTCCAGAAATCAGGTATCCGGGTTTTAGGGATTGCAGAGAGCTGTTCATCACGGGAGAAGTCCCATCTCTGCGGTGTCGTGATGCGTCGTGACCTCCATGTTGATGGATTTGTCTTTGGAACCGTAACCGTCGGAGGTGACGACGCAACCAAAGAGATACTCAGAATGATCAGAGAACTAAACCGCCAGGACCTGAATCTGATCATGCTCAGCGGATGTGTCATCGCCTGGTATAATATTATCAATCCGTCAGAAATTCACACATCGACAAAAATCCCGGTTATCTGTGTCTCATATGAAGAATCTGAAGGACTTGTGGATCACATCCTGCTTCATTTCCCGGGAGATGTTGACCGAGTTGCCAGGTACCAGAATCTTGGAGAACGAACTCAAGTTGCACTACCTACCGGGTATTCTCTTTTTGCCCGGGGATGGGGACTCACAGAAAAAGAGATGACAAAGGCTTGCAGACTTTTCACTCATCATGGTAAAATCCCTGAACCACTCAGGGTTGCCCGCATTGCAGCCCGGAGTATGACAGAATATCTCAGGCACGAAACTGATGCTGCGATATGATCCGGTAACCTGTATGGTCTGAATAAAAATTCTCTTTCAGCCAGTCCTGCATGTAATATGAGTGAAGAAGATTCCCGGTCAGGGGAGTCAGAGAATGATCATTGGATTTTTGAAAAATCCGGAGCTCCACAAGATCTCCAGGGCGGTAATATCCATTGGTCAGATCGATCCCGATCTCTTCATTCGGCGAGAAAAAATCACCTCTGCATCCGGTTCCTCCAATCGTTGCGACACCAAAATGCCTGGTTGGGATAAAATCCGTTCCGTGTAGCGTATAAATTTTCGCATAGAGTTTTTCGTGACCGTTATAAAACTCTGCCATCAGATCACTGTTCTTATATTCAACAGTGCCTTTATTTTGAATATTAACCCGGCTGGCATCATTCATAGTGCCCGAGGGGGTCGTATGAAGAACGGAGGTTACCTGAATTATCGGAGGTGCAAGGTGATCCTGGGAATTAAAGGATAAGAAACTCAGCAGAAAGATGAGAACAATCGCGACAAGAATGAGCGTAACTGCCACCAGGATGATTGCTCCTGTCGTAGAGGAGTCTCCTGGTTCTTTATGCATAATATAAAAACTGCACAAAGTCCTATCAAGATTACGAAATTACTTTCAGAAGTTAAAGAAAAAAAGTTAGAAGTTGTTGATGTACCGCTCGATTTCCCATGGGTGAACGGTAAGGCGGTAGTCATCAGTCTCTGCAATTGCGATCTCGGTGAGGTTATCGACAACGTGCTTTCCGAGTGCGTCACAGATGACCTTGTCCTTGAGAAGCTCGTCGTTTGCCTCTTTCAGTGAACCTGGAAGCATCTCGATACCGAGCTTGACACGCTCTTCTTCGCTCAGGTGATAGATGTTGACATCGGTTGGTGCCGGTGGCATGATCTTGTTCTTGACACCATCGATACCTGCTGCAATCATTGCTGCGAAGAGAAGGTATGGGTTACAGGTTGGGTCCGGGCTACGGAGTTCTGCACGGGTACTGTTGCCACGTGCTGCCGGGACACGGATCATTGCTGAGCGGTTTGCTGCACTCCAGGTGATGTAGACCGGTGCTTCGTATCCTGGAACCAGACGCTTGTATGAGTTAATGGTTGGGTTGCCAAGACGGGCGATTGCCTTTGCGTGCTTCATCAGACCGCCGATATAGTATAATGCAGTCTCTGAGAGCTGCTTGTCTGCCTTTGCATCAAAGAACGTGTTCTTGCCGTCTTTGCTGAGTGAACCATGGCAGTGCATACCGGTACCGTTGATTCTTGCAATCGGTTTTGGCATAAAGGTGATATGCATGTCATTGAGCAGTGCAAGGGTCTTTGCTGCAAACTTAAAGGTGATTACCTTATCTGCAACTGCGAGTGCGTCTCCGTACTTAAAGTCGATCTCGTGCTGTGAGTCTGCGACTTCGTGGTGTGATGCTTCGATCTCAAAGCCCATGTCAGTAAGGGCAAGAACGATCTCACGACGAAGGTCTTCTGCCTTGTCATTTGGAGCGAGATCAAAGTATCCACCATGGTCTACGAACTTGGTCGTCGGGTTGTCTTCCTCATCACGCTGGAAAACAAAGAATTCAAGTTCAGGACCGGTGTTAAAGGTGTATCCGAGTTTTTTGGCTTCTTCGAGATTCTTCTTAAGAACGTATCGTGGGTCACCTTCGAATGGCTTGTCACCATAGGTGTACACATCACAAATGAACCGTGCGACCTTCTTCTCTGATGGTCTCCATGGGAGGATTGCGTATGTGCTGATATCGGGCTTGAGAATCATATCTGACTCATTGATTCTGGTGAATCCCTCGATGGATGAACCATCAATCCAGATTCCCTCAGTGAGTGCCTTCTCAAGCTGGAAGGTCGGAATTGCGACGTTCTTTGGAATACCAAGAATATCGGTGAACTGAAGTCTGATGAATCCTACATCATCAGCCTTTACCCGAGCGATCATCTCGCTGACCTTTGCATCTGACATTGAAACAAGCTTCTACCTTGCAATATAAAAAAATAACTTTTGCGATAGAAATAACTAAATGGCAATAGGCAAAAAACGAGATCAGGTTGCTCAGTAATACAAGACAACCGGTTTTACCTTTCCTATACTGAGCGGTATGATGTGTATATAGTTTAGGTACATGATATTTATCAGAATCTGATAAACACTGCCGGTTATCACACACTTATTTTCTTGCCGGATGGTTTATTCCATCTACTCATGTTAATATGATCGAAGAACGTATAAAAGAGGTTACAACAAAAAAGCCTCCAGCCGGGGAATCATATCCGGATGTAAATGGCAGTATAATTGCCGACTTTTTGGTGTATGTGGTGATATGTGCGGAATAATAGGCGTGATTGATAAGACTCGCGAAACGATGGATGGGTCTGCAATCAGAGAAGCCCTCGCGATTATGGATGAACGAGGCAATGGTGAGGGCGCGGGATATGCTGCATACGGAGTATATCCGGATTACGCAGATCTGTATGCAATACATGTATTTTATGATAATATTGTCGAACCCAAGGAAAAAGTCGAGGAACTGCTTGAAACCTGGGGAATGGTTGAGCATGATGAAGAGATCCCCACCCATGAAACCGGCCGTATAAAGAAGGTCCATATCCCATGGCGATATTTCTTCAGGCCAAACCGGAAACTGATGCCACAGAGTGACACTCCTGAAGATGACATCGTCACTCAGCTGGTGATGCATGTTAATACGAAAATACCCGGGGCACTCGTCTTTTCATCAGGAAAGAATATCGGTGTCTTCAAGGCATCAGGATGGCCTGAAGAAGTTGCAGACTTTTACCGGGTTGAGGATTATGAAGGATATCTCTGGATAGCTCACAACCGGTATCCAACAAATACAGCAGGCTGGTGGGGAGGAGCTCATCCATTTAATCTTCTGAACTGGAGTGTCGTCCATAACGGTGAGATCACATCATATGGAACAAACCGGAGATATATCGAGAGCTTTGGATACATCTGCCGGATGTACACTGACACTGAAGTAGTTGCATACCTGATGGACCTGCTTGCAAGAAAGCACAGGCTCAGCCCTGAGCATGCAGTCCGTGCACTCGCCCCTCCGTTCTGGGAAGAGATCGAACGGATGGAACCCTCAGAGCAGGAACTCAATACTGCAATCCGCCTAACTTACGGCCAGGCAATGATGAATGGGCCATTTGCAATAGCAGTGGCATCCCACGACTCACTCGTAGGATTCTCAGATAGGATCAAACTGCGGCCTCTCGTCATCGGTGAACATGATCAACGTCTGTATGTCTCAAGTGAAGAGGCAGCAATCAGGACCATGGACCCTGATGTCAAGAAGATCTCAATGCCCCGTGCAGGTCAGCCTATCGTTGGGAGGGTTGTGGCATGATCATCGGATCACGCCCGCTCAAATTCCAGGTAACCCTTGATCATGATCAGTGCATGCTCTGTGGCCGGTGTGTTGATAACTGTTCTTACAATGTCTTCCGGATGGAAGATGGAAGAATAAAAGTCAACTCCCGGAATTGCGTTGCCTGTCACCGCTGTCTATCCCAGTGTCCCCGTGATGCAATCATGATCACAGAACGGCCATGTGATTATCGAAGTCACCCGGTATGGACTGACCGTGTTCGTGAAAATGTCTATAAGCAGGCTGAATCAGGAAAAATTCTCTCCGGTGGAATGGGTAACACCGGGGATTATCCTATTATATTTGATAGGATAGTTCTGGATGCCTGCCAGGTTACCAACCCAAGCATTGACCCTCTTCGCGAACCGATGGAACTCCGGACATATATTGGTAAAAAGCCACGAAAGCTCGATATTACCTATGGTCCGGGCAATGATGTCGAGTTGAAAACTAAGCTTGTGCCAAACCTCAAACTCGAAACCCCGATCATGATCGGGCATATGAGTTATGGAGCAATCTCTCTGAATGCCCAGATGGCAATGGCTAAAGCGGTTTCACGAATCGGATCATTTATGGGAACCGGTGAAGGAGGACTCCATGAGGGACTCTACCCGTATCAGAACCATATGATTGTTCAGATTGCATCTGGTCGGTTTGGTGTTGATGTTAATTACCTGAACCGGGGAGCAGCCATTGAGATCAAGATCGGACAGGGAGCAAAACCCGGTATCGGTGGACACCTTCCCGGTGAGAAAGTCTGTGCAGATGTCTCATGCACCAGGATGATTCCTGAAGGCAGTGATGCAATCAGTCCGGCTCCTCATCATGATATCTACTCAATCGAGGATCTCAAGCAGCTTGTTCTCAGTCTGAAAGAAGCAACAGAACATCAGAAACCTGTATTCGTAAAAATTGCAGCAGTTCATAACGTCGCAGCAATTGCAGCCGGTATTGCAAGGTCAGGTGCTGATGCTGTGGTTATCGATGGATTCAGGGGTGGAACCGGTGCAGCACCGGCTGTCTTCAGAGACCATGTAGGTATTCCGATTGAAGCAGCAGTGGCAGCAGTAGATACCAAACTCCGTCAGCAGGGAATCAGGAACGAAGTTTCAATCATCGCTTCCGGTGGTATCAGACACAGTGCTGATGTCACCAAGGCGATATGTCTCGGTGCAGATGCAGTATATATTGGAACGGCTGCACTGGTTGCGATGGGATGCAGGGTCTGTGGAACCTGTTACCGGAACCTCTGTGCCTGGGGAATTGCAACGCAGCAGCCTGATCTTGTTGCCCGTCTCAACACTGATGAAGCATCGAGAAATGTTGAAAACCTGATTCATGCATGGACACTTGAACTGGCAGAACTGATGGGAGCAGCCGGAATCAACAGCATTGAGTCACTTCGTGGAAACCGTGACCGGCTCAGGGGATACATGCTTGATGAGTCGATGCTGAATGTTCTTGACATTAAACCGGTGGGGGCCTGAGATGTCTGTTGTTGAGATCGATGCAAAGGGCATGCATTACACCCCTTTGAATAAACTGATCAGGCAGGCTGTCGCAGATGGTGTAGACGAGATAGTGCTGAAGAATGTGATGGGCCAGCGGTTCATCGGTGACGGACTTACCGGGAATGTCAAGATAACAGTTGAAGGCGTTCCCGGTGGCGACCTGGGCATGTTCATGAAAGGGCCCACTGTCATCGTGAAAGGCAATGCAGATCATGCTCCCGGTAACACGATGGATGAAGGTCTTATCGTCATTCACGGAAGCAGTGGTGATGCGACAGCACACAGTATGCGAGGAGGCCGTGTTTATGTCAGAGATGACATCGGATACCGTGGTGGAATCCATATGAAACAGTATATGGAGAAAAGACCGGTCCTTGTTATCGGTGGTAATGCACGGGCCTTCCTTGGTGAATTCATGGCAGGAGGACTTATCGTCCTGCTCAGACTTGGCGAAAAAGAACCTAAACCATTTGCCGAGATGAGCCTAGCAAGTGGTATCCACGGCGGGGCAATCTACATCAGGGGACCGGTAGAGAAGTGGACACTTGGGATCGGTGCATCTGCACGTGAAGCAACAACAGAGGATCTTTCTGTAATTGAACCGTTTGTCAAAGAGTTTTCTGAGCACTTCGGTTATAATCCTGCAGATATTTTATCATCTTCCTTTACAAGGATAGCACCGGTTAGTGCCAGACCATTCGCTAGTAAGTATATCTGGGAGTGAGCAGATGGCTGATACAAAGAGTTACAAGGATCTGAGCAAGGAGGTCTGGGACGCAGGTACTTGCAGCGGATGTGGAGCATGTGTGGCTGTATGTCCTGCTGATGCACTGTTTTTCATTGAAGAGCCCGGAATTAATCATCCCTCCTCATCAGGGTACTGTAAGATGGCAATTGATTCTGTCCCCTGTGGGGCATGCTATGATGCTTGTCCCCGGACACGTGAACAGAAAAAAGAAACCCTCGGTTCATACAAAAGCCTGCTCAAGGCCAAGGCAACAGGCCCTGTTCCTCACCAGCAGAACGGAGGTGCTGTAACAGCAATTCTGATGGCAGCACTGGAGAAGGGTTTGATTGATGGTGTTGTCACACTTACAGAGGACCGGTGGAGTCACCGCCCACGTTCGATCCTGATAACAAATGAAGGTGAACTGGTTGAACATGCGGGCTCACGATATAACTGGTCTGTGCCGGTTCTCCGATCACTTAAGGCAGCAGTTGTTGACAGGAAACTGAAACATATCGCCGTCGTGGGAACACCCTGTGTCGTGCAGGCAGCACGAGGCATGAAAAATTCTAAAAATGATCTTCTGGTTCCGTATGGAAGATCCATTCGTCTGATTATCGGGCTCTTTTGCACAGAGAGTTTTGATTATCATACCCTGATGGAAGACATTCTGAAACGTTCAGGTCTTGCACCTCATCAGATTGCCAAGATGGATGTCAAGGGAAAACTGGAGCTTACTCTTACAGACGGTTCATCCAGCACACTCTCACTTGATGAGGTAGCAAAAGCAGTACGGCAGGGATGCCATACATGTGGAGATTTTTCTGCCCTTGATGCAGACATTTCTGCAGGTTCAGTAGGAACTCCTGCTGGATACACTACGCTGGTGGTTAGGACTGAAGATGGTGAGGGATTTGTTGAGAACGCTGTATCGACTGGCAAACTAACTACCGAACATGAAGTCGATACCGGAATAATTGAAAAACTTGCAGCTTCAAAACAGAAGCGATTGAACTAATCTCTTTTTATACATCTTTTGATTTGATTGCGAAACGATCATGAATATATAGAACTATTAAGAGATAGATAGTAGGATACCAATATCTGATAGCCAATGGACGATAGCAGTTCTGAAGATATCCCCCCTCACAGTCGGCTCAGTGCTGGCTGCACACTCTGTTTTGAGGGGGCTAAACTGGTTCTTTTTGTTACCGGCCTCTGCCAGAGAACATGCTGGTACTGTCCGTTATCCGGGCAGCGAAAAAACAAGGACGTCATTTTTGCAAATGAGCATGCGATCACTTCTCCTGATGAGATGATTGCAGTTGCTCATAAGATGACCGCACTAGGCACCGGGATTACCGGAGGCGAGCCGTTTCAGGTTATTGATCGACTGGTCACCTATGCAACAGCGTTAAAAAATGAGTTCGGGCCTTCCCATCAGATTCATCTTTATACAGGAATTGCCCCATCTCGTGATCAACTGATGCAAATCCGGGGCCTGGTTGATGAAATAAGGCACCACCCTCCCCATGAAACCTGGTCCTCTATTAAAAACAGCGATTTTCATGAATCCATCAAAACTGCCAGGGAACTGGGATTTGATGTAGGGGTAGAAGTTCCATCCCTGCCTGGAATTGAGGCATTTCTTGCAATAATCGATGACCTTGATTTTTTGAACATCAATGAATTAGAATGGGGAGAGTCGAATGCCTCTGAAATGCGGGGTCGGGGTTTTGAACTCCGGGGCGATGTATCAAACGCTGTCAGAGGTGGAAAAGAAGCAGTCGCACCGATCCTCTTTCATTCAAAAGTTCACTGGTGCTCATCTGATTTCAAAGACCGGGTGCAGCTCCGGATGCGTCTGAAGCGGATAGCATCTAACACGGCACGGGAATTTGATGAGATCACCCCTGACGGCACAATCGTGTACGGCGTTTGTGAATGTGACGGCGGGACGTCACCGGTTCCTGATGATCTGGATACAGATCTGTATTCCCGGTTTGATGATCGGATAGAGATGGCCTGGTGGGCTCTTGAATCACTAGTTGAAGTTATGCCTGGCAAAAAATATGTTATAGAACGATACCCTGATAACGGGCTGGTTGTTGAGGTGACTCCTCTATGATACGGTCTCTCATTGAACCTCTCTATGAGTACTTCATCACTCGTCAGTGTCAGCATATTCCTACGCACATAGCAATCATCCAGGATGGTAACCGTCGTTTTGCCAAAAAGAAAGGACTGACTACATCCTATGGTCACCGGGTTGGGGCAGACCGGACTGAAGAGGTTCTTGACTGGGCACAACAACTTGGAATCCGGTATATCACGCTGTACATATTTTCAACTGAAAATTTCAATAGGACTGATTCAGAAGTCTCTGATCTTTTTACCCTGTTCAAGGAAAAACTGGCAAGCATCATCGATGATGAACGGGTTCACCGATATGGGATCAGAATCCAGATGATCGGTGATCGGGAATTGCTTCCAGAAGATCTCAGAGATGCAGTTGAGCGTGCAGAAGCAGCAACAGCTCACTATGATAATTTTTATCTGAACATGGCCCTGGCGTATGGTGGCAGAAATGAGATTCTGCAGGCTACAAAGAATATATTAGGCGATGTCAGGGATAGTAAAATAAAAACAAGTGATATATCTGAAGATCTTCTTGAAGAATATCTGTACGGTAAGAATATAACAATTCCACCAGTGGACCTGATTGTCAGAACCGGTAACGAGTGCAGGATGTCAAATTTCCTTCCATGGCTTGCAAATGGTCATGAATCGGCAGTTTATTTCTGTGCTCCGTACTGGCCGATGTTTAGAAAACTCGATATGCTCAGAGCTATCCGGGTTTATTCACAGCGAAAGGCAATGCTCAAACAAGTAGAAGCATAATGATATTTTTTTAAAATTTCGATTTAAGATATTATCACCTGATTTTTCTTTCTTATCTGAACCAGGGTAAATGTAATGATTATTTAAGAAGTTTAATACTGACTCGGATTCTACCCATCCGATATCAAGTTGGTTTACGATCTGATTGATCTTTATAATCTGGTTTTCGAATTCGGCAAATTTGTCAGGACAATAAGATTCTGTCAATAAAGCAATAATTGTGAGTGGATTTCTGATTCCATTATGAAGTATGGCGAGTTCAGCAAAATTACGCTTGATTTGAGTTAATGCTATAGTTTTCTCTACCTCAAGTTGCTTTTCCCTGGTGATATCTTTCCCTGGGTTATGACTCCAATAGGGCATCCGTTTGATCATTTATCGTTGTAGCATTCCAGATAACAGGGATTAAAACTCCGTTTGGACGGATAATTGGCATCTCTTTTTCTTATATTCTCCCATGAACCATATCAATATTAAAAAGGAATTATTTGGTGATGCTGGGTACCTTAATGGGTTAATTGTCAAAACAACCTGTGATTTGATAAACCATCCAAAAGTCCGACATAGCCGAGGGTTACAGAAATTGATGCCCAAATAATTAGGATGTATCCCTAATGTACGGCTTCTGAAGTGAAACGATAAAGGGATAATTTTAACCACTTGAAATATCTATTATCACTTCTAGGTATCACATGATTTCACATTATAAATCGATTTTTGACTTGTCTCCAGGATTTAAAGTAATAGGCAGAAAATAGGTGACGGTTCAAGAAATTTTGTCGTTTTGTATTAAATTTCCTATAAATAGCATCTCATGTTTGAGTGCCGATTATTATGCGCCAAACCGTCGTATACGAGACTGGAAATCACGAAAAGACCTTAAGATATCTACTTTTCTGAGTTCTCGCCAGTTCAGGTCCAGGAAAAATAATTCTGAGTACACTGATTGCCAGATCAGAAAGTCAACCAGGTGCGAACCCCCAGTCTTTATAACAAAGTCCGGCTGATGCTGAAAAGTCAGGTACTCTTCAAGCTTCTTCTCATCAATATCCTGTGGATCGGTGTGTTCATCTGCCATCTTCCTGATGGCATCAATGATCTCTTCACGTCCTGATTTCCCTACTGCCACTGCAATAGGTATTCCTGATCCTGAATCCTCGGTAGTTTTTCCATAATGCAGGATCAGATGTGCCTTACTTGAAATGGTTCTTATTACATTGAGATAAGGTGGATTGGGTTCAGGATCCCTGGTACTGATATGAATTGTAATACTTATAATTCCAGAATCATTTCCATAATGTCTAACAACATCTGATGATATTGAAAGACACCAATCTACCACCTGATTTATCTTTCCCGGGTCGTCCCGCATCTCCTCATCAGAGATCATAAAGCAGAGGTACCGGGGAATACGCTCCAGGTTTCGCGCGATCCACCATTCATAAAACCTGTATAACATGGGCGTATTCTCCAAATATGGGGGCAATATTATCTGATGCGAACCAAATAGCCGGAATTTGAATCATTCATCCCGCAGGTTGGTTCTTGGACCAGCCTTATTAGTTTTTTTCATGAAGTATAAAAGGATTCGATCAACCTCTTTCTTTTTTCTTTCCTTTGATCTGGCACAGTTAATATAATTGCAGGTCAACTGATAAACAGAGCGATGTACAAATACCTTACCGGTATCGATAATATTGACCAGCGGACAGGTGGTTTAAACCCGGGTACAAATCTCCTCATCCTCGCTCCAGCATTTACGAATGGTGAGCAAGTCGCAACGTACCTTGCAAAACCCAGGAAGGGGGAGTATATGATAGTCCTGACTACCGAGAATCAGGCAACAGATTTGCTTGATTTTTTCAAAGGAAATAATATAGATACAAATTATATTGGAATTATAGATGCAATCAGTAAAAGTAGTTCAGGTCCGGGGCAGGATAGTCAGAAAGTAAAATATGTGGGTAGTCCGAATGACCTTACCGGGATGGATATCAGATTCTCTCAGCTTACTGAAGAAATTATGAAAGGAGAGTTCACTGAAGATCTAAACCAACTCTTTCCTACTCCAATCAGATATTGTGTTCTCTCACTTACATCCCTTCTGATGTTCCGTAAAGTAGATGTTATCTACCAGTTTCTTCACATCATCACTTCAAAACTAAAGAAGATGGGTTCTATTGGGGTATTTCTGATAAATAGTGAGTCATTTGATCAGAAGACCATAGCTATCGTAAAACAACTGATGAATATGGTTGTTGAGATAAAGAGTGACGACAACGGTACATCAATGCGAATTCAGGGAACGATGGGAGTTGCAATGAACTGGAAACAGTTCCAGGTGGAGAATGGGTCAGTCATCTTCACGTCCTGATTTTAAACAATTAACGTTAATCTGACCCGAAATTATAACTGAAGATACTATGTTGACATTTGTAGGCCTTGGCCTCTACGATCTTGATGATGTTTCGCTTAAAGGTATGCATGCCATAGAAGAGGCTGACCATGTTTACCTTGAATCATACACGTCACGTCTGATGGGAACAGACCTGGCAGCAATGGAGAAACGGTACGGAAAACCGGTCCATATCCTAAAACGTGAGGATGTTGAGCAGCATCCTGAATCGGTTCTAGCCGCTGCAAAGACTGGCAATGTTGTATTTCTGACTGGGGGGGATCCCATGGTCTCAACAACTCATTCTGATATCAGGATACGAGCTGCAGAGCAGGGTATTTCAACCCGGATTGTCCATGGAGCATCCATTGCAAGTGCAGTATGTGGTCTTTGTGGACTGCAGAATTACCGGTTCGGTAAATCCTGTTCCGTTCCGTATCCTGCAAAGAACTGGTTTCCAAAAACTCCGTTTGAAACAATAAAGGCAAATCAGAAAGCAGATCTTCATACCATCGTCTTTCTGGATATCCAGGAAAATAGATACATGAGTATCAGTGAAGCTGTTGAGATTCTTGAGAAACTCTCTGCTGAAGATGGCACTCGAATTCACTTGTACGTGGGAATAGCACGGGCTGGATCGCCTGAACCTGTTGTGATTGCAGGATCTGCAGAAAAGATGGTAAAAGCAGACTTCGGATCTCCACTTCATATTCTGGTTATCCCGGCTCAGTTACATCCAGTTGAAGAAGAGTATCTTAGAACCTTTGCGGATCTGTGAAAGTTATGAATCCAGGATCGTTAGAGCAGTACAGATCTGATCTATCTCTGGCATATTCCAATGCAGGATCATTTCAACTACCAAAAACCCCGCTTGGTGCTGTTACTGCTGGCATCAGAGAGATGATATCTTCCTATCTCACTGATTCAGAGGTCTTTTATCAACGGGAGGACCTCGTAAATGAATACGCTGCCCTTCTCTATGCACATGGCTGGTTTGATGCGGCTATCTATCTCGGTTATCTCACTGGCCTGACTCCGCCAATCTATCTTCCTGAAGATAAATCCATCCCTTGTGATCAACATGAACGGCTTTTAGAAAAACGTAACCGGTATGAATTGATGTTACATGATGCACTTGGATCTATAGAAATTGCACCTCCATCCGGTTCACCGCTCTATACTGCGGCAGTTTATATCAGAAAAAAAGGTGAAGATGTATTTTTGAATAATCCTGTGACTGGATATATGCAGGAATTAGGACTGATTAGTTATGGCTATGGGTGGATAGATGCCGGACTCCGTGCAGGGTTATTCAACATTGTGGCAAATCCCCATCTTTTTACAACTGAAACTGATCCTGATCTGTGATCAGGGTTTTCTCCGTGATTCAAGTTCTGCATAAACCGCTGATGGGTCGACCTCTGCAGCCTTGAGAGCAAGTAGAGTGTGGTATAGCAGGTCAGCAGCTTCGCTGGCAATTGCTTTCGGTTCTTTATTTTTTATAGCGATGATAAATTCAACCGACTCTTCACCCACCTTTTCAAGAGCCTTGTCAACTCCTTTGCGGTGTGTTAAAATATGGGTTGTATATGACCCTTCAACAGGATGAGCAGCCCGATCTTCAATAATCGTCCAGAGTTCTTCAAGAATGGCTGAACTGGTCATGCGGCCTCTCCTTCCGGAAAGACCTCTCCGACCTCCATTCCAAAAAATCTTCTAACCAGAGCACGTGCTTTTTCAATTGTACATCCATTCTTTCCGATGGCGATTCCTACTTCACTACGGGTAGCCACGAATGTATTGATCTTGCTGGTGTCAGGATCGATTTCTATCCTGAGGATTTTTGCAGGTTTGAAGATATTTGCAAGAAAGTCATCAAGCTTCTCGGCATACTCAACCATCTCTACTTTTCTGCCAAGAACATTCTGAAGTCTTCTGATATTATCTCCTTTTTTACCTATTGCGTATCCCATGTCACCAGCTTTTATTACGTAAATAATGCGGTCAAATTTTTCGTCGATGACACAATCGAGTGCAGTGGATTTGGTGAGGATGCGGATCTCCTCGATATATCTACGCTCTTTAAATCCAAGTGTACGTTCCATGAATGAACAATCTCCATATTCGCTGAGAGAAGTATCCGATAGATGGCTTTCCGAAATAACAAAAGATCCATACCCTCCCCTGGCATATAGTGAAAATACAGGGGCTGGAATATATTGAACATTTCTTTTGACTGGAAGACCGTTTTAATATTGCCGATATAATACTTAATAATTACTTTTTATTCGGTTGTTACTATCTAAAATTACTACAGAAACGGAGATCTCAAGTGAGAGATTAGAAGTGAGGCAGTGCCCGCTGGCCGCTGCCTACCCGGGGGTGTGATCCGAGTGTTGTACTGATGGGGAGCCGTGCTACCGGTGCGTAGGATGATCGCCTAGAGAGTAGTGAACGAAGTGAGTCTATGGATGTAGTAAACTTGGTCCCATCTACAAATTCAAAATTCAGTGCCTTGCCTGAACTTGAAAGATATGCAATTCCTGCAAGAGCACCGACATATTGTTTCCAGTTGGTACGAAGTTTGTATGTACGGGCTGATATTGATCCACGTAGTGCCTGGACAAGTTCATCAACCTGAATACCATATCTTCTTCCTTCGATTACTACTTCTACAATCTCGGTTGGGTTTCCTGTTTCATCAATGGTTACCATGCGGCTTTTCTGAATAAATCCTGCTTTTTCCAGCATAATCTTCACGTTCCTGTCTATTGATACCATTCGGGAACGTGGTATATAAAGGCTAAAATAACAGGGTGAAAGTGTTTGGAAATATTATTGATTTAAAAAAATATTTGATATAAATTCATATTTTTAAAAAAATTACAATAATTCGAGTGAATAATGTGGGTGGTTCACTTTCGCAAAACTCAAAATTATCTTTCCCTGACTCCGGATCGAGGGGTCAGGAATGATCGTCCCATCTGTTCAAGTTCCTCCATCTCCAGAAATGACGGGATAATAAATGAGGTATTTGTCATAACTGCTTCAGCTAGTTCACGATACCTGCCTGCCTGATCAGACTCCGGCTCATATTCGATTACTGTCATGGTGTTGAGCTCAGCATGCTGGACTATTTCATCCCTAGGAATATACGTGAGGACACGTGATCCAACTGATTTTGCGAATGCCTCAACCAGTTCTTTCTCCCCCGGTGTATTACGGGCATTACAGATAATTCCTCCAAGACGACAGATTTGTCGGGAATTTTGGGATATTCTGGCGATGGCTTTACAAATATTGTTGGCTGCGTACAGTGCCATCAGTTCGCCTGAAGTCACCAGATAGATCTCCTGGGCATATCCTTTTCTCATTGGCATGGCAAACCCGCCACAGACCACATCTCCAAGAACATCGTACAGGA
This sequence comes from Methanospirillum lacunae, assembly GCF_003173355.1. NCBI lineage: Archaea > Methanobacteriati > Methanobacteriota > Methanomicrobia > Methanomicrobiales > Methanospirillaceae > Methanospirillum > Methanospirillum lacunae. Next base: position 400,707 of record NZ_QGMY01000002.1, read on the forward strand.
TAACATCCCCTTTGAATGCATCAAGCCGTTCAAGGAGTTGGAATGTGGCAATTATCCCCCGACCTGCACAACCAACCCCTGGTTCCGGTCCGCCTGCCTCGACACACCGGATCCCCCTGTAGCCCTCAAAAATGACATCTGAAGAACCAAGGTTTGCTTCTCCCTTTTCTCTGATCAGGTCCAGAACTGTAGGGATCAGCCTTCCCTGCATCAGCATCCGTGTGCTGTCACGTTTAGGATCACACCCGATCTGCATCACGGCAAGGTTCCGATCTGCCAGAGCTGCAGAAAGGTTAGAAGAGGTGGTAGATTTCCCAATACCCCCTTTGCCATAGATGGCGATCTGTTTCATTGCTCATACGTGGGAGTGGGAGTGGTATAAGGATTTTAGTGTAACACGGTATGATTTGATTATGTGAAAGGAAATGTCAGGTATTCTAAAGTATACAATTGAATCTCTTTCATTTCATCAGGCATTTTTTAAAAAAGGGTTTTCTGAATCAATCAAATGTTGCCATTATCCTTTCAATTGTTTAGAATCAATGTGTATCCGGTGATTGATGATTTGCCAGGAGATGATAAGTCGCACGAGATCTGAACCTGCAATGACCTCCTTTCCTGTAAAAATATCTATCGGATGAACATCTGTCTGTTTTTCGATGTTACGTTCAATCCTGTGAATTGTCTCGTGGGAGAGTTCTCCATCTATGGTCAAAGATCTGATCCTGCGATTATCGAGATCAAGGGTCCCACATTCCAGTAAGAAATCATGGGTTGAACGGGTAAAAAGTCCGCACAGATCGATATTGAGTTCGACATCTTCAAAGCAGGTTTCGGGAGGTTTCATGCCAAGAGTAATTCGGTAGACATTACGGGAAATCCCGAGTGCTTTGCTATATCCAGAATAAGCGATTCTGATGACTGTTCCCGCTGATGCACGCTGTGGGAGGACAAACCTTCTGTAATCAGGTTCACGTTTCTGGATCTCCTCAAGGGCTGCCTCGGGAGTGTAGTTTCTTTTGCCAACATCTCGTCTTAATTTCCAGTCGTACTTTACTTCATTATCAGGATCTACGAAGATGGTGTAATCCATGTGCTGTAATAGAGCAGGTGTGGCAAAGGGATGGAGCCCCTCAAGAATAATAAATTTTGTCGGGTAAAATGTAATCGGATTTTGAAATGTTCCGGTTGCATGCGAGTACACCGGTTTTTCTATAGGTTTGCCCATTTTCAGGGTTGCAACATCACGTGCCAGACGGTCTAGATCATTTGCTACCGGATTGAGAGGAGTGATCTTCCGTTGCGCCCGTTCGTTCCGGTCATAAAGATGGTAATCATCCAATGTAATTGTTGAAACAATATCAGGTCCGAAGATTGCAGTGATAGCATCTGAAAATGTGGTCTTTCCGGATCCTGAATCACCTGCAACGCCAATGATATAGATATATGACGATGCCTGAATGCTGTCGTGAAAAGTAACCCGTGTCATTTGGTTTGTAAAAAAATGGAATATTCTGGCAGATATCTGCTTTAATAGGATTATTTTGCACTGGTCCACAGACCATGGACTGTGCAGTATTCTCTTGCAACTACGTCAGTTGTTTCACAGGGGAATTCTGCTTCTGGTTTTTCACCGGGAGAGAGTCTTTTGATGAAGTAATAGGCTCCACCATGAACCTCGATCCATTCAATGTAGTGCTTTTCTTCCATCGGATGAGGCACTTCACCACACTTGACAAGGATACCTGTTGCAGTTTTCTCAATAACTGGAACATGTTTTTCCTTTCCCTGATCTGCAGTTTTTTCTACCTGTTTTACCATATCAGCGCCGCAACAAACCAGGTTGCCGGCAGCCGGGTGAAAAACAACGGTAATATTTCCACACTTCTCACATTTGTATACTTCATAGAGTTCTGTCATGTTCTCCTCTTTGCAGACTGAAAGGATTCTGCACGTACTGTTGATTTAGCAGACTGTGAGATAATGATTGTTATCACCGAACGTTCGTAATGACAATAATAAATGAAGAGCGGAAAAGCGGGATATTGGATAGCATATTCAGAGTAAAGCGGAAGGTCCCGCCTGGAAAAAAAGGAAAATCCGGGTCTTTATAATACAAATAATAATAATTATTATATTATTATGTACTTAAAGCGGGAGCTTACGTGTATGTATTATCTTCCATACCCGTTATCCTTATACTCCATATGCATCTAACTCCCGCCTTCCCGCTCTCTTTATGTATACGAGGAATAGATCAGTTCATTATTCAAACGAAAAAAGAATTGCTGGTCGATTTCTCCCGAATATATATCCGACTTTCCGCCCTGAATATTTCACGTTGACAATGGTGGTGATATCTGAATTAAACCAAGGAAAAAACTGAGAAATATTATTTAATTACCAATGTGTCCTGACTGTGTTTTTCTGCAATACTATTAGCAAGTGCTTGTAACTCGACCTGGGCTTTCTCATTCGGTGCGCCCTGAATATATACCGGGCTTAACAGTTCTGCCTTGATATGTGAGATCATAGATGTAAGGGTATCCACTGTCTTTCCTCCCCACCCGTATGACCCGATGATTGATGCATATCTGGTTTTAGGTTTGATAAGGTTGGCAAGATAGGCAACTGAGACCATGTCAGGATGAGGACCGAAGAGAACCGTTGGTGTAGCAAAGACCACTGTTGCAGCATCGACCAGTTCCATTGCAAGCGCTCCTGTATCCGGATTTGTAACTTTGAATGGTTTCACTCCGACTCCACGCTCTAGAAGCAATTCGGTAAGGAAATTCATCATCTGGCTGGTACTTCCATGCATGGAGACATAGGGTATGAGAACAAGATTTTTCACCCGGTCACTGGTCCATTCTTCATACAGATCCAGAATCAGTGATGCCGGTTTTACCAGGGGACCATGACTCGGTGCAATGATCGAGATCTTCATCTCCTTCAGCTGGCTCATGTACTTGACGATACTTGACCTGAAGGGCATCATGATCTCACCATAATACCTCTTTGCCAGGATCTCCTCACGGGCCATGTCCTGCACAAACAGATCTGATGTAGCATAATGAGAGCCAAATAGGTCACATGAGAAGAGGATCTCCTCTTCAGGGCAGTAGGTCATCATCGTCTCTGGCCAGTGAACCCAGGGCGCTGATATGAATGAGAGTGTCCTATCTCCCAGATTGATAGAATCGCCAGAGTTTACAACCTGACATCGTCCTGCTGGGACATCAAGCAGAAGAGCGAGAAGTTCCTGACATTTCTGTGAACAACAGACTTTCGCTCCCGGAAAGAGTTCAAGCAGCATCGGCAGGCATCCTGCATGATCCTGTTCGGCGTGATTGATAACGATGTAATCAAGCCTGTTAATGCCGAGTCTTATTAGGTTTCCAATAAATTCTTCTTGTTTCGACGGATCTGACGTATCAATGAGCGCTGTCTTTTCGCTTCCTTTAACGTAATATGAGTTATATGATGTTCCTTCAGGAAGGGGAACCAGTTCATCAAATATCCGTCGGTTCCAGTCAATGACACCAACTGTATAGATCTGCTCACTTATTTGACGGACAGCCATGGTAATCCTCGGCCAGCATTGCTGGCTAATACATGTCAGATAGGATGGATAACTGGATAAAGGGATAAGATTATCTGAAACAACTCCAATAAGGAGCCAGGATATGCCTGAGTTCATCGGTTGTTTTCATTACATGAGATAGTGCCGTATCTGAAACTGACCGGTGAAGAAGCCCTAGGAACGTATCTGGTTCTCTGATATGAGAGATATCAAGTCCTGCCATGGCAGCGATGATACCAAGGTTAATATACGGAAGCCCTCCTTCAACGCTGTATCCGCCTTCCAGGATCACAACCAGTCGTCCCATACAGATGCTATCAGCAAGGATGCATATCTCCTGCATCATGGTAGCATAACCTCTGGCAGTTAGGGCGAGACCAGTAAGAGGATCAGTGAAATGGTTGTCCTGTCCGGCAGAGATGACGATACAATCAGGCTGAAATTCCTCGGCAAGGGGGATGATGATCTCACGAAGCAGGTAATGGTATACCTGATCTGAACTGCCACCAGGAACTGGCATGTTTACCGTGTACCCTGTTCCCTCTCCCGTTCCGATCTCATCAATCTGGCCGGAACCTGGATAAAACGGAAACTGGTGTATTGAACAGAAGAGAACTGAGGGATCGTCTTCAAAGATATCCTGGGTTCCGTTGCCATGATGAGCATCCCAGTCCAGAATCATAACCCGTCTCATCCCTCTTCGCTGGCACTGTCTTACTGCAATAGCCACATTGTTGAGATAACAAAAGCCACCTCCATGAGAACGCCCGGCATGGTGGCCCGGAGGACGAGAGAGGACAAAAGCATTTCTCACTTCCTGGTTAAGAACAGCGTTTACTGCAGTAACTGCTCCACCGGCTGCGAGCAGTGCATCACTAATAAGGCCCCTAGGGATCAGGGTATCATAATCGATCATACCCCTGGTAATGCTTGCTTCTTCAAGAAATTTCAAATAAATTTCATCATGAACTAAAAGCACCTCACTTCTCGTTGCTTTTCTGGGTTCTATCAGACGGATATCTGAAAGATCAAAGATCCCTTCCTCGGTTAACTGATCTATGGTATAGGCAAGGCGTTCACTTCTTTCCGGATGGGTTGGGCTCTGCTCATGGCGAAGATAGGCCTGGGCAAAGATGATCCCCGTGGTCATAGTGCCTCTGAAGTAATACCGGGTGCTATTCCAATCACAAAATCGGTTATTCTTGCCTGTATTCTTCCTCCCCGTACCACATTATATGCCGAATACTGACTGGTTACCAGTTCATCCAGGTCTTTTTGGGGTGCTCCTTCACTTTTCCCCATGGTCCTGACCAGTTCACCGGTATGGATAAGAAGTTCCTCGTCGCTGATGCCGGGTGGAAGCGGATGATCAATTCCGTTTAAGGTAAGGACACCGCGTTGGGAGTCTGCGTGAGCATGGATTTTTATACTGATTCGTGACACTGCTGCACCGACAGCGTTAGCTGATACGGCATGGTCGGGTACAAAAAATTTAACTCGTGCTTCATTTGCAAGATCTGGTATCATATAGGGGGCAAGAAACCCGGCACCCACGATCATTACGGGGTCCATTTTGTGAATAATGGCTCCAAGAGTCTCAAGATATTTGGTGTATGCATCTTTTGCTTTTATTTGATCCAGACAACATGAACGCGATGTGTCACCGATATCAGCACCGAGTACATTGAGGGCATCTGTCAGAGTTGGTTCAGTACCGCCGAATGCTCTGGCATTGCCGGATCTGAACTGCATCAGATCATCTCTGATGCACGAATCTCCTCCTAATGGAACTGTCTCTGCTGACACTGCCTGAACAAGGGTCCTCTTTCCCTGTACAAATAGTGTCTCCAGCATTGGTTTTCCCTCTTTTATGGGAACAAGATCAGTAGTAGTCCCTCCAATATCAACTACCAGGCAGTTCTTCTTTTGAGAAAGATAACCCGCCCCGATGGCTACTGTTGCAGGACTTGAATGATAAAGAAGGGAAGGATTTTCAATAGCCCGGTCATGACCGCAGAGCCCACCGTCTGATGTTACAAATAGTGAGTCTGGATGCGAAATCCTGATTTTTTTTGAGAGTGCAGCGACTTTGGCTTTTATTCCGGCATTGATCCTGGTGGTTGTGATACGGGCAGGGAAATTGAGACCGCCGAGGGGAGCACTTGTTGCGATCTGTTCATCATCAAAGAACATTCTTGCAATATCCCTGACAATCTCTTCCTGAATAGGATTTCTAACCGAAAATTTACCTGCAATCGCAATCCCTTCTGCGCGACACCCCTTGAGAAGTCTTTCGACCTCTTCTGTATCAACTGGTTCTAATATATTGCCACGTGGGCCAACCGCACCTTTCACTGCGCCCCCGTACACGAGTCCCGGACCAGGGATGGTTATGGTCCTGATTCTTCCGATATTGCCTGTAACCATCGCGTTCAGCGGTTGGGATGTACTTATTGCAAGTCTCCCGTCTTTTCCAGCGGCGTTGAGAGCGAATTCAAGACCTTTTGAATTTGGGACTTTTATTGTCCGGATTTCGCCATCAACCAGTGCAATATCAGTATTTGTCCCGCCAATGTCAATTCCGGTGAACATTGCCCCTCCTAAAACTCCTCTCTGAATAACTTCCCTGACTGTGAATTATTTGAAGATTACCGGGACCGGTTTTGATTCTGAATATATATGTCAGGAACCTGAAATACTTTGATCAATTGGTGTTGGTCTGCTGAAATCATGACGCTTCAGTGTGAGGATGGGGAAAGTGTCCTGAAGAAGACCATCGCAGCGGTGTTCTTCACTCTGAAAGTTCGTCACATCTCCAAGGTGTATGTGACTGATAGACGTATAGTCATCAAAAACCGCAAAAATGAATATATAAAGATTTCGTTTGATCATATACATGAAATAACTGTTGAAGACCAATACCGGCTCTGTATCAGATGCAATACTCCACAACGGTTTTTTACAGAACGTGAAGAATATACGCGTCTTTACTTGCATGGATTAAAGAAAAAAGAAGGAGGTGTTATTGCTCCTCTGGAAGATGCAAAGTGGCCGGATGCATGGAGACGGTACTTAAATTCCCTTGTAAAGAAATACCAGACCGCTGTGGCGAAGAAAAAGCGGGAGATGCAGAATCAAGAGGAGGAACTGCTTTTCATCGAAGGGATACAGCGAAGACCCAACGGGCTTGATCCATTCGCCATTGTAAAAACCAAGGAGAAGGTTCATGTCTGGTTCGATGACAACGAACTCAATGTATGCACCGTGTATGCCACGAGTGATCATCTCCTGGTCAAAATAAAGTCATCTGATTATCTTGTTGTTCCGTATTCTGTGATTTATAATTCCGGCCCTGAAGGAAAAGATCGTTTTTGTATCACCTTCTCCTTTTCACAAGAGATTGAGGGATTTTCATCACCGTTATTAAAGATGTATATTAAGCGTATTCCTGAGCCCGGTGAGGAATACCCTGCAAAAGTACAGGAACGGTGGATGGAAGGATGGCAGGAGTTCTTCAACCAGGTAACATCCGCGTTTAAGGCACATAAAGGGGCGATTAGCCACGATGAAATGCTTGAGATGCTTGTAGAAATGAAACACAGTCCCACCAAGTATTCTCTTAGTAATTATGCCAAACAGGGATGGGATCGTGCCTGTGGGCTTGCCGTGGATAGGTTCGGAGGAATGGATGACCTCTATCTGTTCCAGACATTTTTGCTCAAAGAATATGAGGATATGAAGAACCGAGGGGTTGCTGAACCGGATCCGGCACGCCAGGAGGCCTACATGGGTTCAGAAATGGCGTACAACGCAATTTTGGCTTACATTAACCAGCATACCCGCTCCCGTTAGGTTTAACTCCGGTTTATGTTTCACCTCTTCCCGATACAAATGACAGGATATTTACCTCATGCTCTGCACCAGAGAGTATGGATCCTGAAGAGGAGGCAGTGCGGACCATCGCTAACCTGATGGCCGCAAGCGTCCGTACTGCACCGAAAGGGAAAGGTACTGACACCATCGAGACAAAGGTTCTGTACGGGCAAGATCTTGTGGACCTTGCACGGGAGATGGAGAATGTTGGAACCAGAATTGGATTTCAATTCTTTATGCGTGATGCAAAAAATATCGCCGTTGCATCAGCATGTGTGCTCATCGGGTGTCACGGCGAACAACACCTGGGATTAAACTGCGGTGGGTGTGGGTTTGATACCTGTAAAGAGATGGCAGAAGCATTTGGAAAGAGAAAAGATGGTTCTCTTTATAAGGGCCCAGTCTGTGCCATACGGATGGCAGATCTTGGGATTGCCGTAGGTTCAGCAGTTAAAACTGCCCAGATTCATAACGCTGATAACCGCGTCTTTTTTTCGGCAGGAGTGGCAGCACTATCTCTTGGTCTTCTTCCCGGATGTACAACTGCATATGCGATCCCACTCTCGATAACTGGGAAGAATATTTTCTTTGATCGGTAACCCGGATTATGACAATATTGAAAATTCGTGGAGGAGATCTCGATCTTGTCGAGTATGAGTTCAACTCATTCAAGGCTGGTGAGAACCTGGATACTGCCGGGCTTCAGGGATCATATGAACTGAATATCAGAGATGAGCCAGTCAGCGTCAGAGCACCCGGGCGAATACATCTCACGGTTCTTGATATGAACCGGTTTGCACCAGGTCATCCGGGAGGAGGTGGAATTGGGTTTGCAATACAGGTGTATGCCCATGCAACTGCCAGGGCAATCCCTTCCGGGTACGAGATTACCTATAGCAGACCTGCCATCATCGAGCACTTTCTCATATTATTCTCCCGGGTTGTCGGATACACCGGCGGGTTTGCTGTGGAGGCTCGTGATCATGAGTACAAGCATGTAGGGCTTGGCTCCACCAGTACCATTTTGACAACCATCGCATCTGCAGTGAACAAAGTACTAGGAGAACCTCTGACGCTCGATCAATTGAGGACTCTGATCGGTCATAACTATGTGGAAGAGACTGAGGGAGGACTTGTGGCATTCGGTTTTGAGACCGGTGTAGGTCCTGCTGTCAGCACCTATGGTGGAATGGCTGTTATGGGAGATGACCTGGCCCTGGTTTATCGCCATGAGTTTGCTGCAGATAAACATGTGCATATTGTCATTCCTCCAAGTTCTATCTCTTCGGCTGGAGAGGAAGAGTTTGCTCTCCTTATGAACAAGGCACGAACCCTTGATTACCGGGACAGGGAACAGAAGGCATACTGCACATTAATGGACTTTATCCCAGCACTGGGATGCAGCGATCTCCAGCGGATGGGTGACGTGATGTGGGAGATCGAGTTCAGGGGATCGAAGCGTGCTGAGGTTGAGCACCACTCGTTTGAACTCTATCACTACATGAATCGACTCAGGAAAGCAGGTCTTGAATTTGTCGGGATGAGTTCTGTCGGACCGTCAATTGCTATCATTACTGCATTGTCTGCGGATGAAATCAAACACATCCTCAAGCCCATGGATCTAACTATTGCTATCAGTACTCTGGTTGATAACCACGGGCTTGTTTTTCAGTGAGGGATCAAATCCCGATCTCACCCCTTTGTTCAAAAGGCATAATCTCTGTGAAGGGTAACATGGTGAGAATGATTTTCGGAGCAGGGGAATGAAACCACTGGGATGTACCCTCTCCGGTGGGCTGGTTTTCTTTTCACCGGTAATCAATCGGGTGTTACGGCTCACAATTCCATTCCTCCTGGGAATCGGGATGATTCTGTTCTATTACTCGATATATGATTATAACACATTTCTACAACTAACCAGCCTGGCTTTTCTATATTTTATACCCCCTGCCGGGAAAGAAAGCCTGATTCCTGCTGCCATTGCAATGGGCCTCCCCTGGCTTACCATATGCGCCACACTTACATTCATTGATATTATTTCATGCCTATTTATGCTCTGGAATTTTGAGATCCTTGTATTAATTCCGTTCATTGGCCCCAAACTGATACAGTTCATGCGGAGGGGCAATGATGTTTTAGCAAAACATGCATGGCTTGAACGACTGTATCTTGTCGGTCTTGCACTGTTTGTCTTTCTTCCTCTCCAGGGGACCGGGGCTGTTTCAGGAACCGTGCTTGGGAAGATGGCAGGGATGCCTCCGCTTGAGATCTTTTGTGCAATCAGTATCGGTTCAGCCCTTCACAGTTTGGTCATCGGGTTATCAGCATATGCCCTGAATAAGTATCTTGGTCTCAATCTCTGGTACCTGGTGGTTTTTATCCTTGCGATTATTGTTGTAATATCGGTGGGCTCATATTTCTGGTATCGAAATGTTGAGACAACATGTTCTCAAGAATAAGTTGTTGATGATTGACACTCCAGATCTCTAATTTCTGTGGACGCGGGACTGGATCCAGGAATAGAAAATTAGGGCAAATGATCCAAGAATGCTTAAAAAAAAGAGTATTGAGACTCCGGCAAATATGATGCTTCGGTATGCAGCGAGCCAGGGAACGATAGCACAGAGATATCCAAACCCGCATACCAGTGGCGGCCAGAGAAATGCACCGAGAATATTATATGCGGTAAAATGGTTGGGTTTCATCCTGCTGATTCCGGCAAGAAACGGAATGACTGTCCTGAGGATTGGGATGAAACGTCCGATGGTGATAGCCGTGTTTCCCCATTTGCAGTAAAATTCACCACTGCGCTTCAGATCCTTCTCAGTGACAACTCGTGAGAAATGTCTGGTAACAAAAGGCAGACCAACGTGGTATCCGAGCCGGTAACTGAGTTCATATCCAAAGAATCCTGCGAGAGTATACACGATGAAGAGGTATGATATATCTAAAAACCCTCCTGCAGCTAGCATTCCTGTGAGAAAGAGCAGAGAATCTCCGGGAAGCCATATCATGGGGGGTACACCGTTCTCAAGCAGAATTACCAGGAACAGGATAAGGTAAAATGCAGGACCGGCAGTGTCAGCAGCATTGGTGATATCACCTGTCAAAAGCTGGGACAGAGTTTCGGTTAGCATCAGAGAAGATATATCGTGTTCCCCCATTTCTAGTATGCTGCAACACAGATCCAACGCTTTAACCATTTTAGAGTAGACTTTCCTCTACCTGAGCCGGCAGAACCGGACGGAGTCTCCTCCCATGCATGAATACGGGATAGCTTATGATATTGTTGAGACTGCACGGCGTGCGGCTATCGAGCACCATGCCAGGGCGGTCACGAAAGTCTGCGTGGATGTCGGTGAGATCTCGATGATCAACCCTGATCAGGTTGAGTTTCTCTTCAATACCCTCATTGAAGATGAACCACTCTTTGCCGGTGCCAAGATGGTCTGTTCGGTAATACCGCCTGAAACGCATTGTGAGTGCGGGTATGTGGGCAATGAGATCTATATCTGCCCAAAGTGTGGTGCACTTCCATCTATTGAGAAGGGGAGGGAGATCGTGGTTACTAATATTGAGATAGAGGCTGAAGGGGAATGAAAGTAACACTGATGCACGGAGCCGGCGGCGAAGTGATGGGTGAGGTGATAGACATCGTCTCAAAGATCACCAATAAGAACGCCGGAGGAATCGGTCTTGAATCACTTGATGACGGAGCTGTTATCCCGATAGGAAACTCCCAGGTCGTCTTCACAACAGATTCACACATTGTCCGTCCTCTCTTTTTCCCGGGAGGAGATATCGGCAGGATCTCGGTCTGTGGGACTATCAATGATATCGCTATGATGGGTGGAAAACCGATCGCAATTTCCTGTGGGTTGGTTCTTGAGGAAGGATTTGAGTTTGAGGATATCAACCGGATTGTTGCCTCAATGAATGATGCCCTCAATGAATCCGGTGTAGCCCTCGTTACCGGTGATACCAAGGTAATGGAGAAAGGCAGTCTTGATAAGGTCATGATCAACACTGCTGGTATCGGTGTGGTAGAAACTGTGGTCCGTGACTGTGGCCTGCAGGTCGGTGACGTGATCATTGTTTCCGGTACCCTGGGTGATCATGGGTTTGCGGTCCTTGCGAGCCGTGAGGGATTCGAGTTTGGCGATCAGATAATCTCAGATGTTGCCCCTCTTTCCGGGATGGTGCAGGAAGCAATGAAAGCAGGTTGTATTCATGCAATGAAGGATCCCACCCGTGGGGGATTTGCAAGTGCGATCAATGAGATGGCTCGAAAGTCAGATGTCCAGGTACGGATATCCGAAGAAGCCCTGCCGATCCGGTCTGCAGTGAAGAGTGCCTCAATGCTGCTTGGTATTGATCCACTCGAAGTTGCCAATGAAGGAAAGGTTGTTATGGGAGTTAAGGCTGAAGATGCTGAAAAGATCCTTGATGCCCTTAAGTCTCATAAATATGGAAAAGATGCTGCAATAGTTGGAAGAGTGGTTTCAGGAAAGGGAGTAATCATGGAGACCGCTGCTGGTGGTGAGAGGTTTATTGAGACCCCCCTTGGTGATCCGGTTCCGAGGGTGTGTTAGAACTGATTATTGTATTATTAAAAATAGTGATAATTTTTTGAATATTGATATATGGCATCTTGTCAGGTAATCCATAATGATTAAAAAAAGCATATATGGACATTTTTCTTTCTTTGATACAAAAGAGAAATTATTTCAATTGGGTCTTCTTTTTGCAATAATTATTGGATTTTATTATAAATTATTATCATACTCAAATATTATTTTAGATAGCGATTCTGCCCAATTCGGGCTATATAGTTATTCTATGGCTCACGGAAATATCTTGTTTCATGAAATGTATTTGTCAAGTTCTGGGAAATATTTCCTGGAATTACTAATCTTCCATCTTTTCCCACAATTTTTATCAAATTATGATCCAATAATTCTGAAATTATCATTATTTTTAATATTTGCTTTAACGGTATTCATTTTTTCATTTTTTGTGTATTATATCACAAAAAAAATTACAAGTGCTTTGATTTTTGCAGCCTTGTTTGTTTCCTTAAATTCTTCAGCATTTAGTTCATTTGCTGATATTTCTCATATGTTTTCAGTTTTATTCTGTGGTTTGGCTTTAATTTTCACCTGTTATTTTATATCAAAGAATCATGAACAAAACTATATCTTAAAATCCCTCATTTTGATAATTATCTTTAGTTTCTGCATTTCAATAGCATCCTATTCTGATCCCTATGTAATACTATGCTACACCATGCCAATAATCGGAGCATATCTTTTCTTTTTTAATAATAAAACAAAGATTACAAATTTATTTTTTATTTTTGTTGCAACTTTTTCACTTATTTGTTATTTGTTTGGAGATTGGATCATTCAAACGATAATTCCGGATCCACCACGGATTATTCCATATATGCCTTTAGAAATGCAGCCATTTACTCATATTATTCCCTATATATTGTTCTTTTTAGAAGGATTTTCACGTATACTTAATAACAATCTTTACCAGTTATGGGATGGGTTCACCATCGAAAATATTGGTGTTAGTATTGTAATAATTGCAATTTTTGTTTATCTTCTTTCCATATATCTGGTTCATCGAAATCTGATAATTTTTAAAAATAAGTTTTTTTCAGCCTATCTCATTCTTGCATTTATGGTTTTTTTTATTTTTTATGTTTTTACTAGTATGAGTGCAGAAGGATTATCGCATCAAAAATATTTACTATATCCAATCATTGTAGTTCTTTTGTTGATATCACTCTCTTACTCTTCAAAGAATCAAATATTTACGATACTCATATGCTTATTCATCTGTTTTGGATTAATTGGGAATTTTTATTCCAATCCAAAATTTGAAATTGATTCAAATCAGAATCAAACAGAACTCATAGATTTTCTAAAAAATAATTCATTGTATTATGGCTACAGTGATTATTGGGATTCTAATTTAATCACGTATCTTTCAAAATTTGATGTAACTGTAAGGGCATTAACAATTGATGGAAATGAGAGCGTCCAGACGTATCCGTATAATAATAATGATAATTGGTATAATTATCCAGATGGGGCAGATGTTTTCATTCTTACAAGAAAAGAAAACACATTATTGACTGATGAAAGCCTTGCCCACGTTTTAGATATTGATCCACCGAAAAAAGTGATGCATAGCAATGAATACACAATATATGTGTGGTAAAAATACTTTCTATTTTTATATTTATGTGAATCTTTTATAGAATATGACTCATTCAGATGATCAATCAGGTTATCATAGATCTGAGTGGCGAAAGATATCTCAGGATTTAACCGGCCGGGAAATAGTATATTTCATCTCTGGTTCTCCGGATGGAGTCAGGGAGACAAAGATCAAATCTTTTATGCACGATGTTTTCCGATTTTCATTTAGTGGGTCAATAGAACCGCATCTGGAGAAAATTGAGAAGGATGGCCTCATCTCAAAAGAAACGACCCGAAGTGGCGCCCGGATCTGGCATGCAAACCACGACAAGGTAATTGAGATGGTTACGAATGAACTTGATGAGATGAAATACCGGGAAAAGGAACTTCGTGAGCTCCATGCATTCCTGATTAATACCTATGGTGATTGACAGATAATTTTTATATCTGAATAAATAAGTAAAATTTTTCTGATTTGATAAATTAATCAAATATAGCCTATTATCTGATTGAATTATGAAATCTGGCGTTTCTATTATCTGTGTTTGTAAAAAAGAGACGGAAAATTTCAAATGCTGATATGGGGATTTGAACCCCAGTCGAAGGAGTGAGAGTCCCACATGATTGACCGAACTACACTATATCAGCAGGTGCCTACATATTTCAGTCATTTATCTATATGAACGTGTCTGTATTCAATTGCTCGTGTTCACCACAACTATATCTGGCTATTACTCCTATTAATTAGGAATATATGGCAGGAATTGAGGATCAAATAAAAGAAATAGAGGACGAGATCCAGAAAACTGTCTATAATAAAGCTACTTCCAAGCACATCGGGCGGCTGAAGGCCAAGCTTGCCAAGATGAAAGAGGATGCTGTCAACCGTGCAATGAAAGCCGGTGGCGGTGGCGAGGGATATTCAGTAAAAAAATCCGGAGATGCAACCGTCGTTCTCGTGGGTTTCCCGTCAACTGGTAAGTCCACTCTTTTAAATAAACTGACCGGGACCGAGAGTGAGACTGGCGCATATGCATTTACGACCCTGACAGTAGTACCTGGAGCTCTCGAACATAAGGGGGCAAAGATTCAGCTTCTTGATATTCCCGGTCTTATTGCCGGTGCTGCGATGGGCAAAGGGCGTGGGAAAGAAGTAATTGCTGTTGTCAGAACAGCAGATATGATCGTTATCCTCGTAGACGTTTTCAACGAGAAACACGTGGATGTTCTGATTCGTGAACTATACGATGCAGGGATCAGAATCAATGTGCCAGAGCCTGATATTACTATCAAAAAAACTTCACGCGGCGGTGTCAGGCTCAATGCTGTTGGTACACTTGATCTTGATATCGAGGAAGTACGATCAATTCTTACTGAGAACCGGATTGCAAGTGCTGACATCCTCATCCGTGGCAACGCAACCCAGGATGATCTTATTGATGCCTTGATGGGAAGCAGGGTGTATGTACCTGCTATCGTAGTCGTCAACAAGATCGATCTTATTGACGAAGCAGAACGTACACGGATTGAGGCTGACCTTACTGAACGGTTTGAGATGAGTCCGGTGATGATTTCAGCTGCTGCCGGATATCACATGGAAGAACTCAAGGATGCGATTTACGACAGCCTTGGATTCATGCGTCTGTATCTTAAACCGGTTGCCGGACCAGCTGATCTGGATGAACCCCTGATTATGAGACTCGGGGCAAAAGTGGAAGATGTCTGCCACAAACTTCATCGTGATTTCTACGATAAATTCAGGTATGCAAGGATATGGGGGGATTCAGTCAAGCACGAGGCTCAACGTGTCGGGCTTACCCATACTCTTGCAGATGAGGATATACTCCAGATTATCATTGAGCGGTAAGACAGTCACGAAGTGTTTCAAGAGGGGCATTGGTCTTAATGCAATATCCTGAGTAATGAACTCTTGAGGCAGAATATCCCATATTTTGTAATGATTCAAGGACTCCGGCGATAGGGCCTGGAGATACCCTGTATGCTTTTGCAAGTTTGTGGTAATCGTACGAGAACGAAATCACGGGTTCCTGCATGCAACAGGTCAGGATTTTTCCGAGTTCATCTGGTGAAGAAATCCCACTGCCTGGTAGACGTTCATTCATAACCGATAAAAATTCAGGATCCTGAATTGCTCCGGTCCAGAGCGGCCCGATAGTGTTTAATTGTTTGCCACAATGGGGGCAGACTTTAGGTTCGGGAAAAAAACCAGATCCTTCGGTCCGGTACGGGCATCCCGTACATTGGTATATATATCCCATCTGTGCCAGGGTTTGATCTGCTGCCTGGGTGCCACGGGCAAGTTTGAGGTGAAGCCTGACAAAGTGCTCGTGGGCAAAACAGAACTGTGGTATTATCCCGCGGTCATATCTAGCTGTCATCCGTGCAGCATATCCAAGTAGAATCCGCAAACCGACCTCTGCATGGTAGTCGGTATTCATGGGTCGTGCCATGTATCTCCTGATTCCTGCCTTGAGATGTGCTCCACAGAGAGGAGCTGTATCTGTTGCAGTAATGCCTATCATCCGTACCGAACTTCTGATACCGGCATCAATGAATGGTGCCGGTGTTCCGAAAGGATCAAGATCGACAAAATCGAATGGCTCTTCTGACATAAGCGCATTGGCATCCCGGCAGGTGGCACTGGCGTCAATACCCAGATGATCGATATTTTTTTTAATGAGAGTTGTTGCATCAGGGTCGCGGTCATTTATCGTCACTGTGGTCCCTGTTTCATACCCTACCCGGCAACCTCTGATACCACTAGCTCCCATTGCATCAAGATATGTTCTTGGCTCTGTGCAGGCTGCAACGATCACAGTAGCGTCACGATTCAGTGCCATTCTCGGATTGTAGAAGATAGGAGCGCTGCCTGGAGGAAACGTTGCAGTACTATCATGTATGGGAACCCACAGGGTGGTTTTCCCTTCTTCTATCAATTCCAGTTCCATTCGTTGAAAAAATGGCTGTTCGATAGACTTATACCTTCCCGTATGCCACCTAATAGGGCAGGACGTGTGGCCTAGTCAGGATATGGCGTCAGCCTCCTAAGCTGAATGTCGGGGGTTCAAATCCCTCCACGTCCGTACCTCTTTTGGAATTGTATGAAACCTGCAGCTTTTATCAGGATCATCAGGCCACTCAATGCTGTTATGGCCGGATTTGCTGGCGTTCTCGCCTTTGTCATTGCTACCGGCACGCTGCTACCATCAGTTTTGATCATTTTTTTTATGGTTCTCCTGATAACAGCGGCGGGAAATGTGATTAATGACTATCATGATGCGGCAATTGATGCGATTAACAGGCCGGATAGACCGATTCCCTCTGGTGAGATCAGCCAGAAGACAGCGCTTGTGTATGCGATACTGCTCTTTCTCATTGGGAATGCCATTGGCATCGCATTTGCTCCTCTACCCCTGATCATTATCGCGGTTGTAAATTCTGTATTACTCTGGGGATATGCGTCCCACCTCAAGGTTATGCCTCTACTTGGAAACCTTGCAGTCTCATACCTCTCGGCTAGTATCTTTCTCTTTGGAGGGGCCCTTGAAGGATGGGAAGGTGTGATTGCAAACCTCCCGGTTGCAGGTGCCAGTTTTGGTGTTATCCTGAGTCGTGAACTTATCAAAGATGCAGAAGATATGCAGGGCGATAGAGTTCACGGAGCACGAACACTGCCAATCTTATACGGACTTAAAAGCACTGTTCTGGTGGCAGTCGCATCTGCCACGCTCGGGGTTATCATATCGCTTTTCCTCTATTTCAGGTGGGGAAATTATTACCTGATCGGAATAATTCCTGTAGATATTGTAATCCTTTATGGAGCATTTCGTGCGTTCTGGTGCAGAACATCTGAAGAAATAAAAGAGTCACGTAGTTCATTGTTCATCAAAGTCGGGATGTTTGCCTCGCTGTTGATATTTCTGCTCTCAGCAGTGCTCTTTCGATAAAATAGTGTTAAGAGGAATATTTTTCAAGCTCCTGCGGTACGTCTGCACGACTGACACCAAGAAGAGCAATCTGGTATACCTCATCCCAATTGACAGCAGTTTCAACACATCCATCGCGGGTGGTAACAATTCCCATAGAAATAAGGTTAAGTTGTCCTGCCATCTCGGTTCCTTCTTTGATTTCTATCAGGCACCCAATACCGATGATTGCTTTGGGTTTGTATCGTTTCACCATTCTCTTGATAAATGAAGAACCAGGCACAATGAAGAACTTGTATCCCATTTTTTCAAGAAGGGGTTTTGCAACACCGATCTGACATAATCCACACGAACGACAGTTGAGCCCCTCTTCGTGTAAATGAGCAGGACACGCTCCAGAGCGGAGACATTGTGGAATAAAAACGGCACGCTCAGGAATAGGGATTACCATGAATGCCTTTCTGTTCAGTGTGTTCTGCAGAGTTACCATGATACGCAGAAACTCCTGGTCCTCAACACCAACAAGTTTAAAGAGGCCTCGCATCATGCCTTCGAGGAATATAAGGCCCGCTCGCATGAATCTCGGGAAGAGAAGGTTTCCTGTTCGTATTGCGTAAACTGTTAAAAAGAGAAGGATTAATCCACAAATCAGACAACCAAGGATAAAGAGGACGGTTACCTCGCCTATTAACGTAATCAGATGAGGGTAGAGATCAAAGACTGATGTCATGATCCTGTTGTAAGCTCCTCTTTCTGATTGCTCTGATCTCGGCTAGATCATCAGGCAGAGTGAATATACCATGTTCTGTGATGATCCCCGTTACCAGTGATACTGGTGTTGCATCAAATGCCGGGTTGTATACATTTACTGTATCTGGTATCGTTCTTCTCCCTCCAAAGTATGCGATTTCATCTCGGGATCGTTCTTCTACAATGATGTCTGCTTCAACAGACTCCTCATCAAAGGTTGAAAATGGAGCCGCAACATAGAACGGTATCTCATGGGCATGTGCACAGATGGCATGCATGTAGGTTCCGATCTTGTTAAAGACAGCATCACCCGTAATTCGATCAGCTCCCACAACCACGAGATCAATCATCCCTTTTCTCATGAGTGATGCAGCCATTGAATCGGTGATAACTGTGACATCGATCCCATCCTGTGCAAGTTCCCAGGCTGTCAGTCTGGCACCCTGAAGAAGTGGTCTGGTCTCGCAGGCATATACCTGAACTAATGTACCGGCCTGTACCGCTGACCTGATGACGCCGAGTGCAGTGCCCCATTCACTGCATGCTAATGCTCCTGCATTACAGTGGGTGAGAATCCTGCATGAAAGAGGAAGAACTTTTCGTCCATGTTCTCCAATCGCATGACAGGTTCTGCTGTCTTCATCAGCTACGTTTTCAGCTTCACTGACTGCCCGATCCCGGGCTGATGTTATTGTCTTTTCCTGCTTTACAACAGTGAGGACGCGATTAATCCCGTAAAACAGGTTAACTGCTGTAGGTCGGGTGGACCTGAGCAAATCTGCTGCAGCTGAAACTTCCTGTTGAAAAATTTCTGGATCAGATGTTGTGCTGGTCAGTGTTGCGAGGGCGACCCCATATGCTCCAGCTACTCCGAGCGCTGGTGCTCCCCTGATGTCGAGACATTTTATAGCATCAACCAGACTGTTGACTGTTGCTATAGAATCCACGCGGTATTCTTCTGGAAGTCGTGTCTGTACTATGTACCTGATCGCAGGAATCTCCGGGTGAAAGGTTACGGGTCTTAGTGGGGTATCAGAGGGCTGCATGCTCCCCCTTCATGCATCTGATGACCGCACGCATTGCTGCAGCTCCGCCTTCGGCAACAGTATCTGGTATATCCATCGGTTCCCGGCAGGTTCCTGCGAGGAATATGCCGGGTCTTATTGCTGAAATATGTTCAGATTTTTGATCAACGCTGGCATAGAATCCGGTGTCGTCCAGGCTGATATTTAACCGCTTGGCAATCTCCGCAGCATCGGTCTGGGGTCTGATTCCGACAGAAAGGACTACCAGATCCGCGTCAATTTTTATGATTTCCTGGTTTTCCGTGTTTTCAACATGAACTCTGATGTGAGCATTATTCTGATAAAGATCTCCGGGAAGACCTCTCACAAATCTCACTCCTGCACGAATTGCCCGCTCATAGAATTCTTCGTAACCCTTTCCATATGCCCTGATGTCCATGTAAAGCACGGTTACCTCGGTGTCTGGAGATTTTTCTTTGATGAGCAGGGCATTTTTAATGGCGTACATGCAGCACACGGCTGAACATGAAGGAGATCCGATTGCACAATCACGAGAGCCTACACACTGGATAAAAACAATCTTCTTTGGCTTGGTACCATCTGAACGTTTTTTTAAGGCTCCACTCGTTGGCCCGCTTGCGTTGATCATCCTCTCGAATTCGATACTGCTTATAACATCAGGAATTCTGAGGTAATGATACGCAGGCTTCTTTGTAGCATCAAATACTTCATACCCGGTTGAGACAATAACCGCTGAAGCTTTGATGAAGGCCTGCTCTTCTCCATCCTCATGATCTCTAAGAATTGCCTTCTTTCCACAGACACTATAACAGAGTCCGCAGTTGATACAGTGTTCTGCATCTCGGATTACAATATTTGGAACAACCTGTGGATGGGACTTGTAGATAGCTTTACGGACTCCAAGTCCTGCGTCAAATTTATTGTATACCTCAACAGGACATATCGCAACACAGTCGTCACATCCGGTACATTCAGACTCTTTTATGTAACGGGGATGCCTGGTGACATGTACTGTGAAATCTCCCACATCACCTTCAATACGTGTTACTTCAGTACACGTGTGGAGAGATATCTTTGGATGTCGGGCAGCATCCACCATTTTTGGACTGAGAATACACATGGAACAGTCATTGGTTGGGAAGGTCTTGTCCAGCATTGCCATGTGTCCGCCAATGGTCGGCTCACGCTCGATCAGGTGAACATGGATATTATGATTTGCCAGATCGAGAGCCGCAGTGATACCTGCAATACCGCCACCGATGACAACAACCTCACTCACCCGCATGCTCCCGTGCCAGTTTCACGTACGATGAGGCATTCTGTAATGTGGCAGCAACCTCTTCATCTGTCACCTGCCTTACTACTTTTCCCGGAACACCGAGTACTAATGATCTGGGAGGAATTTCCTTTCCTTCTGAAACCAGGGCCCCAGCTCCGATGATACTCTCCTCACCAACAATTGCACCGTTCAGAACGATGGCCCCCATCCCGACAAGAACTCTATCCTTGACTGTGCATCCATGTAAAATAGCGCCATGTCCAACAGAGACATCTTCACCGATAGAAACTGCATGGCCCGTAGATGTATGTACAACACAATTATCCTGAATATTGGAACGTGCACCGATGGATATCTGATCTTTATCTGCCCGTATCACCGCTCCATACCAGATCCCGATATCAGGGCCTGCAGCGACCTCTCCTATGACGGTAGCATTCGGTGCAACAAATGCAGCCTGTGGAATATGCTGATGGATATTCATACGTTGGTACGGAATTTCCCTACAAACCAGACCTGGCCGGGAATAAATCCGTTCACTCCTGTGTACATATCGGCGAAAGGGCATAAAAGGATCAACCACCGGTTCCGTGGTTCACGAATGAACCCGATGTTCTGAAACCAGATTTGACAATATTATGAATATCCATAAACGTAAGGGAACATAACCATGTTCAGACATGAAGGTGATGGTTGGGGGAACCTTTGACCCTCTGCATGACGGGCACCGGTTTCTTATCAGTCGTGCCTTTGATATTGCCGGTCCGGACGGAAAAGTAATTATTGGTTTGACCAGCGATGCTTTCGCAGATCGTAAATCTCATCCGATTCATCCTTATAAAGATCGGGAAGCAGACCTGCTGGCATTTCTAAAAGAAAAAAACGTACCCCCTATCTGGATGATAGAAGAACTTCATGACAGGTTCGGATCAACCCTCGATGCTGACTTTGATGCCCTTATTGTGAGTGAAGAGACATTTCCTGTAGCTAAAGAGATAAACCAGTTACGTAGGAATAAAAAACGTCCATGTGTTGAGATCCATCAAATCAGATGCGTGCTCGCAGAAGATGGAAAATGGATTTCCAGTACCAGAATCTGGCGTGGAGAGATCGATGTGCATGGCCATGTTATCGATCACCAGTCCCAGGCTTCCACCAAATCAGATGATGTGTGATGATATGTCAGACCCGATAACTGTGTCACAATAATCACAAATAAGTCGTTTTCCCTGAACTGAGAACCTGCTGCTCACCGGCTCATTGGTATTGGTAATACAGCACGGGTTTGGACACCTGAGAACTCCGATAAGGGTGTCCGGAATATCTACACCTTTCTTCTCAACAACCCTTCTTTCTCTGATAATATTGATTGTTGCCTTAGGAGCGATGAGGGCAATCCTGTCTACTTCCTCGTCCTTGAGCTCCCTGTTCTCTATCTTGACAACATCTTTTCTACCAAGAGCGCTACTCACCACATTGGTGGCAACACTGACACATTCATTTGTGCTCCCTGTAATTCCTAGGATCCGAAGAACAATCAGGGCTTCGCCACCAGTAATGTGATCGATCACAGTTCCGTTCTGAATTGCGCTTATCAGCAGCCCTTCCTGGTACTTGTCGCTGTTCATTGCATCACCTCCAGGAGCATTGCCATCCTGACCGGTACACCATTTCGTGCCTGCTGAAAGTACCGTGCATAGGGAAGTGAGTCAACAGCCGGATCTATTTCATCAACCCGGGGAAGGGGATGTAACAAGATCAGGTTGTCCTTCACGCCCTGAAGGAGAGATGGCGTTATCCGGTAGCTTGCCGCCACATCGAAAAATGAGGCAGGGTCAGGGAATCGTTCGCGCTGGAACCTCGTTACGTACAGTACGTCAAGGTCACGGATGATCTCCTCGATTGAATCATGTTCGATGACTTCACACCCTGCTTCTCTGAGATCATGCTTGAGTGACTCTGGCAATCCGAGCCCTTTTGGGGAGATTGCATGTATCTCGGCATTGTACCTGGTTAACGCATACGCAAGAGAATGAGTAGTCCGGCCGTACATCAGATCTCCGACGAGCCCTATCTTTATCCGGTCGAGGGGCATGGACTGGTGAATTGTATACAGATCAATGAGTGTTTGAGATGGGTGCTGACCAGCCCCGTCACCGCCGTTAATGACCGGTACATCTGCAAATTCACTTGCAAGTCTTGCGGCCCCGACTTTTGGATGCCTGAGGACGATTGTATCAGCATACCCGCTGACAACCCTGATAGTATCAGCAAGTGTCTCACCCTTTGCCATCGAACTGACCTCAACACCGCCAAGGTTCATGCATGATCCTCCAAGACGCAGCATTGCGGATTCAAACGACATTCGTGTCCTGGTACTTGGTTCAAAAAAGAGGAGCCCGAGAATTTTTCGTTTGAGCGGCTGTGCATCAGCACCGTAAACAGCGATTCTGGCTGCCCTGTCTATCAGGTGATCAATCTGATTACGATCCAGATCTCTGATTGAAATATAATGTCTCATGTGTGATGCCCTGCCGGTTGTCATAAACCGGTACGGTGGGATCTCACATCAATCTGATCAAGTTCAGACAGTTGGTAGTCTGCTTTTGATCTGTTTCAGGGCTTCACGACAGGCATTGCTCACTTCAGGATCCGGATCCTGAACTCCGCGGGCAAGAATATCCATGCTTGGTGGACCTATCTTGATTAGTGTATCCCAGTCTTCTCGTGCAAAGAGGTAACTCAACCGATCTGTGGTGTACTTTGGCTCCCACCCAAATCCCTGAAGCAGTCGGACAACATCCTGGCGCACTCTTCGATCCGTGTCAGTGAGCGCCTGGATAAGCATGAACATTGCAGGTTCTCCGATCTTTCCTATCCCATTGATAGCCGCCGCCCTGATGTCTCCGTCTTCATCTTTGAGAGCTGTTAGCAGTTGATCAAGAACGGGAAGACCAATATCGCCCATTGATTCAATGGCCGCAACCCTTACTTCACGATCTTCATCCTGCAATGCACTGGTAAGTGGGTCAAGCGCTTCTCGCCCAAACTTTCCAAGTTCATGAACAGCTGCAATCCTGATTCTGCGGTCTGAATCATGAAGTGATTTGAAGATGATAGGGGCAGATGAGGGATCCTTAAGATCCCCGAGGAGGTGAATGAGGGGTATCATTCTAAGATCCCGATCTTGCAGTTGTTCCATTACCTGGTGGACCCTTGTGATCACCTGCGCTTTCATACTTGCAAATGTCTGTAAAACCAGATGTGGTGTCGTCTGTTTGGTCCAGCTTAACAGAGCACTGATAATGGGATCTATTACCGTGGTTCCTTTACTCACCAGAATACCCGTGAGCATCCTTTGCATTTCTGGGTCCTTGAGACTGAAAAGATGGTGCATCTGTGGAGCATCATTCATTGAGATATCCAGGATCATAGACATCAATGAGATTCCGCGCTCACTTCCCTGCTGCCCTGTTGTCTCGAGTGCTTTAAACTCATCAAGCAGACGTGGTAATGCCACTCCTCCCATATTAGCAAATATACTGCTAATCAGCGGAACCATCGTCTTATCTTCGTTAAAGAGATTAAAGAGGGGAGGAATTGCAGGTTCCCCTATTCTGGCAAGTGATAGTCCTGCATAGTTGACGACCTCCTCATCCTGATCATTAAGCAAATCCATCAGAGAGGGAACTGCTGGCTCTCCAATTGATCCAAGTGCTGCGACAGCATAGACTACGAGTTCAGGATCCCTCAAAATCTCAATAAGAGCAGGAACAGCGGCAGGTCCCATTTTTACCAGAAACGAGGTGAGAACCAGTTTCTGTTCCTCATCTTCTTCGTGTTTCAAACTTTCTATCAATGGTTTTATCGCAGATTCTCCAAACTGTCCGAGGAGATCACCTGCAAACTGGACCTGATCAGCGTCACCAGTATTGATCAAATTGATGAGATGGGGAATTACCTGCTCTGGAGAGGACCTGATAATCTCACGTATTGTATCCAGGCTGACTCCTTTTCCCTGTTTCATCATCTGTTCTATGAAAACTCCGGGTTCCTTTTCAAATGATATTGCTAAAAGATCCTTAATTGCCCTGGTAAGATCAGGTCCTGCCGACCCAAGCGCATTGAGTAATTCTGGAACTGCTTTTGCTCCCTGATTTTTGATAATACTGTATGCATGAGTCTGTCCCGGGCTTCCCGGGACAATCATCGGGATGAGGTAGGGCACAGCATCACTCCCGATATCAGAAAGAATCGAACTAATCTTTGCCGGATCTGCTGATAATGCGTCACCAAGTGCGTCTGCCAGGTCAGGTGCTGCATCAGAACCCATCTGTCTGAGTGCTGTATCTGCAAGCATCGCAGCATTCTCATTACCTGAAGAGAGAACATGAATGAACCGGGGCGTCACCATGTCACCCATCTGCATCAATTCATCCATTGCCGCTTCACGAACCCTGTTGTCATGATTAGAGAGGGCTTCAATTAGAGGATCAATGGCCCTTACCGGATCGATCTCCCTCAGCATTCGAATGGCAAATGTGGCAGTCTTTCCTCCACGGGTTGGAATGGCATCTTCCAGGATCGGAAAAGCCAGTCTGCCCATTTCTCTGAACACCCGTGACACCGGACCGGTTGCTTCATCTCCTCTTTCTTCAATCTCCTGAAGTAACCAGGGAGCTGATACCGATCCCAGCCTTGGAAGAATGCCTGAAATTGTCTTGGCAATATCAGCTGAAGGATTGAATAGCGCCTGAGTAAGGTGAGGAATTCCCGGTTCACCGATTCGTATCAGGACTGAACTGATCTGTTCCCGGTCATTCTCTTTGTGAAGTGGAATCTCCCTGATAAGGTGTTCAACAACAGGTTCCCCTATCCTTATCAATGCGTTCTCTGAAACCGCTCTAATCTCCGGATCTTCATCGTATAATCCCCTGATAAGGGGCACGATAGCTGCATCACCGATCTCCATGAAGACCTTGAGTGCCATTGAGGAGGTAACCGGGTTGGGATCTTTTAGTGAATCATACAGAGGTTCAAGAGCAGGTCTGCCAATCTCCTGAATAATATAGAATTTAAGATCGCGGGTTTCATCCCGGTCCTGTGAGCATGAGGAGAGTAGATCAGCAACGACCTGATCACCAAGGAGAATAAGAAGTGCGGCCGAACGCGCCCTGACCTCCTCATCCTGATTATCAAGAGCCTGGATCAGGTATGGGACAGCTTCACGACCGGCTGTCTCGATCATGGCTTCTGCCATCCGTGCAGTACGACGCTCTTCAGAACCCAGGGCACTAACCAGGATTGGAAGAACTGGTTTGCCATAACTAAGAAGAGTATATGAAGCCCGTTCCTCTCCTGCTTCATTCAGGATTGGAGTACATGCCAGGATTTCCTGAACAACCGACGGGCCAAGTCTGAGCAATGTTCTGTGCAGCCAGCGTGTGACTGTTTCATCAGCGCTGTTGTAACTCTCTATCAAAGGGCGGACTGCTGGTTTTCCTATAAACTCAAGCGCTTCTGATGCTGCATCCACGACTCTGGGATCAGGGTCACTGAGAAGTGATATTAATTCAGGAACTGCACGCGGTGTCTGCATCCTCCCAAGAGCAAGTGCAGATTCTACCCTGAGGGGCGTATCAGAAGATGTTCTGACAATTTTTATTAGTCCGTCAAGATCCCCTTTCAGTCGCATCCGTTCAGGATCAGGTCTGAATACTGAGATCATACTTCAATGCCCCCCATTTTACCACCATCTGTTATATGGATTGATTTTTCAGGAAATTATTAATAGATTCTTAATCTGATCACGATCAGTCGTACTTACCACGCAGGCCAGACCATCCTGTGTATCCGCAGTACAGGCATCCAACTCCGTTACAATGTCTGCACATCCGTTCAGGGGATGTTACCTCTACTGTTCCTTTCTTGTCGCAAAAACAGCATCCTTCACCTGCACAGTGCTGGCAGGTGACTCCGATATATTCTGTTGTATCTGCCATACGGACTCAGGGGAAGTATGATCAGATAAAAGCAACGAAATTATAAGAACACTATAAAAGAGCGGGCCTGAAGGGACTCGAACCCCTGACCTACAGATTAAGAGTCTGTCGCTCTACCGACTAAGCTACAAGCCCTTGTGCCTTATCATATAGACTATGTGGGCATATGAATGTTTTGTATTCAGTGTTGTAAAAATATTGAATGGTCATGATGGGATATGATATCATGAGAAAAACTTTCATTCAAAAAAAGAAACATAAAAGAACGGGCCTGAAGGGACTCGAACCCCTGACCTACAGATTAAGAGTCTGTCGCTCTACCGACTAAGCTACAAGCCCTTGTGCCATAACATGTTAGTATATCTAGAATAAAAATATTTCGTGGCCTGGTTTAAACGTATAAACGCTTAATATAATAGTGTTATGCAGGATTATCGCCTCCCGGGAGTTCCCGGCAACAGAACCTATCTGATCTGCGGGTGCGGGAGTGTGGGGTATCTTATTCTGGAGGAGCTCAAAAAGGAGGGCGGAAGACTCCTCTGCATGGATAATAATCCCGAACGGGTTCAGGAGCTAAGAGAACAGAAGATAGAGGCATTCCTGCGTGATATGCTCGATGCCGATATGCTCCATGGTATCGCAGATTTTAATGTGGCTTTTGTTGTCAGCGATAGCCATGAAGCAAACAGTGTGGCCATGCGAACGATCAGGGAGAAGTACCCGCGAGTTCATGTGGTTGCACGTGCGGTAGATCCTATTAGTGAGAAAGATCTCATACAGGAAGGTGCTGACCTGGTCCTTTACCCACAACAGGTTGTCGCATCAGCTGCAATAGATCATCTTCAGAAATTTCAAAAACATCATCTCTCCAAGCAACTGTTTGATATTCTAAGTTCCTGGACCGGGACACTGGGAATCATTACCCATACTAATCCTGATCCTGATGCAATATCAAGTGCCATGGCTTTGGCCGCAATATCAAAAAAGGCTAATCCACAACTTGAAACTCATATCCTGTACGATGGAATCATCGGTCACCAGGAGAACAGAACTCTTGTAAACCTTCTTGATATCAAGATGGAGAAAGTACGACCTGAAACACTTGCAGAGTGCTCGCATCTCGCCCTTGTTGATAGTAAAGGGCCAGGCATCAACAACGGTCTGCTTTCAACAACTCCTGTTGATATCATCATCGATCATCATTATGAACCACAGGCAGGAACTGTCATCCGGGCTCCTTTTGTTGATGTCAGGCAGAGTGCGGGAGCCTGTGCAACGATTCTTACAGAATACCTGATAGAACTGGAGATTGAACCTGACCAGATGGTTGCAACCGCACTGCTTTATGGTATCAGGGCTGATACAAAGCAGTTCAGAAGGAATGTAACTCCCAGGGATCTTGAATACTCGGCATTTCTGCTCAAGTACAGTGATGAAGACCTGCTTGAGAAGATCATGTCACCCCAGTATGCTCATGAGACGATCGATATCATTGGGGATGCAATCAACAACCGCAAGACCAAGAATGGTTATCTCTTCTCAAATGTCGGGTATGTTCGCAACCGTGATGCCCTTCCACAGGCTGCTGATCTGCTCATCAACCTGGAGGGAATAAGCACGGCTCTTGTGTACGGGATTACTGATGATGCGATCATCATGTCTGGCCGCAACCGCGACCTTCGGTTGAACCTCGGGAATGTGATGAGCGAGGCCTTTTCTGATCTTGGTGATGCCGGTGGTCATGCAACAATGGCTGCTGCAAGTATTCCGCTCCATGTTTTCTCATCAGTGCGGGAGAAAAAAGGGCTTCTTGAAATGGTTATAGAGCCGATCCTGCAGAATTTTTACCGGCTCGTCGGGTTGCTGGAGGACGAGACCGGTGAGGTATGAAGACTGGGAACCACTCTACCACGAGATATGTGAGTACTTTTCTTTTGATCCTGATGACGATGAACGGGCAGCGCATGTAGCCGTCGATCTTTCATCATCAGATGCAACCAGTGACCTTGTAAACCTGATATCCGGACATCCGGTTACCGTATGTGGTAATGCCCCCTGTTTAAAGAGCCAGGTACAGGCAGATAACATAACTGGCGTGGTTATTGCTGCAGATGCCGCTGCCAGCGTCCTGCTCTCATGCGGAGTGAGACCAGTTGTCATTGTCACTGATCTCGATGGGATTGATGAGTATGCGATTGATCTCAACAATAAAGGGACGATTATGGTCGTTCATGCACATGGTGACAATATACCCCGGATTAAAACATGGGTCCCTAAATTTACAGGCCCTTTGATCCTTACGACTCAAGGGCGACCTTTTAAGAATATCCACAATTTTGGTGGTTTTTCAGACGGAGATCGAGCGGTATACATGGCCCGCGATTGTGGGGCGTCTGCAATACATCTTCTAGGGTTTGATTGTGATGATCAGTCTGTTACACCAGTAAAAAAGGGAAAATTAATCTGGGCACGCAGACTTCTCTCTGAAATTGGATATGACTGCTGAAGCCTGGATCATTGACGGTTATGTCGACGAACCAGCCTGTCTCGGCGTTCCGCCATATATCTCACCTTATATCAGAACTGTCGCCGGCGTGCTCATATCCCACGGGTTTTCTGTCAGATATTGTACCATTGATCAGGTAAGAGGAGATCATACCTTTCTCACACGGGCTGACAGATCTGATATTGTTGTGATGATTGCAGGAGTTACAGTCCCTGGCAAATACCTTGGTGGAACTCCTGCTGGATATACTGATATCAGGCAGATTGGATCGTCCCTTCGAAATCCGACTACATATCTTGGCGGCCCGGTTCTTTTTGGGTCCTCGCCTGGAGGTGGGATGAAAGCCATGCGCCAGGAGGAATTCGGATTTGATCAATTGTTACAAGGATCTCCTGCCACGGCTCTGGATTCAATCCTGAATGGATCAAACTCAGTTGCTTCCCATTCGTACTCTGTTGAGGATGAATGGGCAATTGCCGGTGCTGGTATTGTCAGAGATCATCCTCTCTTCCCATATGTCCTCTGCGAGCTGGAGACTTCACGCGGCTGTTCACATGCAGAATCCGGAGGATGCTCGTTCTGTACCGAGCCATTTTATGGTAAACCGGTATACCGGGATATTACCGGGATCCAGGCAGAAGTTCAAGCCCTCTCAGATCATGGGGTAAGGCATTTCAGGCTCGGCCGGCAACCGGATCTTCTCACGTATCAGGCTGGTCCTGGAGAGTTTCCAGTCCCAAGGCCTGAAATTCTTGAAGAATTATTTACGGGAATCCGAACTGCTGCACCTGAGATCCAGACCCTGCACATCGATAATATCAACCCGGGAACAATAGCACGACATCCGGATGCCTCAAGAGAGGCGCTTTCTGTTATAGTCAAAGGTCATACTCCCGGCGATGTTGCAGCATTTGGGATGGAGACCGCTGATCCTGCTGTTGTCAAAGCCAACAACCTCAAGGCTGATCCTGATATGGTGATGGAGGCTGTCAGGATTGTCAATGAAGTTGGTGTTTCTCGGGACAACGGAGTTCCTCACCTGCTCCCAGGCCTGAACTTCATTTGTGGACTAGCCGGTGAGACTTCTGACACGTACCGCTTGAACAGGGAGTTTCTAGAAAGAATCATGAGAGAGAACCTTCTTGTCAGAAGAGTAAACATCAGGCAACTGATGCCATTTGAGGGAACCCGTGCATGGTCAGAACATGCTCTTCCGGTAGATGAGCGACTCTTTCGTCAGTTCAAGGAGGATGTACGAAAACGGTTTGATCTTCCGATGCTCAAAATGGTTTACCCGGTAATGACTGTCTTACGAGATGTCATTATTGAAGAATCTGGTGATACCTCGTTTGGAAGACAACTGGGCTCTTATCCCATTCTGGTTGGTATACCTCTGAAGATCCCAGTTAAAGCAATCCTGAACGTAGTCATTGTGGATCATGGGATGCGTTCTGTGACTGGTCTGCCCTGGCCTGTCCCGATCAATGATCTTCCTGCAAAAGTCATCAAATGGATACCCGGGCTCCCCAAATCTGCTCAAGCCCGGATTCTTGCCAAACGTCCTTTCAATACATTGGAGTCACTTGAAAAGGCAACTGGAGTCAGGCTCCAGCCTGACCTTTTTGTATTTACATCTCCCGCAGTTCCATCACTGTGAAGATATCTGATTTTGTGATAATTCCGATAACTGAACCGTTCTCTATCACAGGTATTCTGCCGATGTTGTACTCTGTCATGATCCTGAGTGCATCAAAAACCGGGGCATCGGGCGTCAGGGTGATAACATCACTTGTCATGGTATCCTTCACCTGCATAGCATCACGGTCAATAGACGAGACGCGGGAGAGATCATCCAGGGTTATGATCCCTGCCAGATATCCGCGATCAATAACCGGAAACCCAAGATGTTTTGTCTGATACATCAGGGATATCACTTCTGTGAGTGGCATACCCGGTTGAACTGAAATGACCGGCCTTGACATGATCTCTTTTGTTGTGACATCCCTCAGCAGGAATTTATACCTGGTAACATCGGACTCCTGTCCTGCGCCAATGTAGATGAAGAAGGCAATAAGGATGAGAATTGGGGAGAAGATAACAAGTCCAATGAGACCAAATATGACTGCAAATCCTTTCCCTACTGTGGATGCGATACTGGTTGCCTTATGCAGGGGCATTCTGAGCGCAAGATATGCACGCAGAACTCGTCCCCCATCCATTGGAAAAGCCGGGAGAAGGTTGAAGATAAAGAGGAGGATGTTTAGAATTGCCAGATATCCACATGTATACATAACCATTCCAGCAATTGCCGGATCGTTGAAGAGGAAAGGGGTGGCATAAAGCAGTGCGGCACTAATTAATCCCAGGACCAGACTCATAGCCGGTCCGGCCAGGGCCATCCAGAACTCAACCCGGGGATCGGTTTCGCGATCATCAATTGATGCAACACCCCCGAAAAACAGGAGTGTGATGCTGTTGATTGTGATTCCTGCCCTGCGTGCGATGAGCGAGTGGGCAAGTTCATGGATAAAGACACCCAGAAACAGTCCGCACGCTATCACAAACCCAAGAAGATAGGGGATGTATCCCTGGGTGATCAACTGATCGTCTATCTGAATATGAAAGAGATCAGATACCATAGAGACTGTATACGAGATATCAGTCCCAATAAGCCAGGCAAATATTGGAATTATCAGGAGAAAGGTGAAATGTATCATTACCGGAATTCCAAAGAGCCGTCCGATCCTGAATGATCCATCCATAGTACAGTATTCGTAGAGATCAATAAACAGATGGTGATGGGATGATCCTGTCTACCTTTTTAAAAATCATATTAGGCAACAGTCCTGATATGTAGAGGTAGATACTGATCAGGTCAGTCTAAATCAGTTTGGGCGGAAAAAAATACCTACTTTTTTATGGATATGATATAAATGTCAATGGAGTATGAAGAATCAGATTACTGACCTTATCGGCCTTAAGATATACTCTGAGAACGGAATGTTCATCGGTGAGGTTGAAGACCTTGTTCTTGACATCGATTCAAAAAGAATCGATTCAATAGCGGCAGGAAAACTTAATCCTGAAGTCATTGAGGTCAAGACGCATAAAGGTATCAAGATCCCCTTCAGGCTGGTTAAGAGTATCTCTGATGTGGTCGTGATACGTCATATTCAGAATATGTTCAAAGAGGAAACAGATCTCTGATCTGTTCAATAATCTACAATATTCCATATTCTGAATCTGACTCTCCCGATATGTACAACTTTTCGCCTGGAACTGGGCAGGATTATTTGTGAAAGAACGGGAGATATATACCGGAATTAAGGCCCTTGCACCTGTCATTATCAGATTAGATGGAAGGGCTTTCCATCAGTTTCTTGCGCAACTGTCACTCAAACGCCCTTTTGATGAGGGGTTTTCGAAGGCGATGGTTTCTGTCTGCACTTCACTTCTGACTGAAAGTGGGCTGTCTCCTCTTTTTGCGTACACGTTCTCTGATGAGATCAGTATCTACCTTGATGAACTGCCATTTGAGGGGCGCGTTGAGAAACTTACATCAGTGATCGCTTCAATTGCGTCAAGTTGCCTGACCATGGCACTAAAACCTGCATCACCCATATCGTTTGATGCACGTATCATCCCCGTTGAGAAGAGTATGGTAGCAGACTACCTGAACTGGCGTCAGAAAGAGGCATGGCGTAACCACATCAACGGGTATACTCAGGTACTCCTTCTCCAGGACGGCCTAAACCGGACAGAAGTACAGCGTCAACTAAACGGTGTAGGTGCACGGGAACTTCATGAGATCTGTTTTCAGCATGGAGTCAATCTTGCACAGACTCCTTCCTGGGAACGGCGGGGGATTATGGTGTATCATACTCTAATCACGAAAGAAGGATACAACCCGGTAACTAAAGAAAAGACAATAGCGATCCGGAGAAAGGTGTATGTTGATCGTAACCCTCCAGTTTTTTCAACAGAAGAAGGGAAAAAATTTGTTGAAGAGATAACTGGATCATAATTTAAGAGAACTTTTTTCCAGCTTTTTTCGTAGGCGATTAAACCTGTGATACCCGTTTCAGTATGTACTCATAAACGTGCTGACAGTTCTCAAGCATTGATACCGGAACCCGTTCATTTACTGAATGAAGAAGATTCAGGTCACCTGGTCCATACATTACCACTTCTGCCCCATGAACCCGAAGATACCGGGCATCTGATCCAGCCTGACTCACACCCGGTTCTGCTGGTACATGAAGTACTGATTGTATCCCCTCACAAAGAAGTTTTGTAAGAGTCCCAGGCCTGCTGATTGATGGTTCTGATGACTCCAGGATCTCAATTACCGCATCAGGAGCTGCAGCCTGCATAAGTGGGATCACATCGCTGATTTTACATCCCCATGGGATTCGCATATCCAGCGAAAGATCACAGTGCTGTGCAACTACGTTCATTCTCTCTCCTCCTTCAATAAAACCTGGATTATACATAATTCGGGATAGAATCCGATCAGCATCAACTGCCATCAGACCTGTCAGGGTCTCAAGGGCTCTGCCAGTTGTTTTGATTGCATCTGCTGCCACAGGATCGATTGGCCAATCACGCTCATGTAATGTTTGACAGAAGTTGAGGTAACGGCAGGCCTGCATTATCGCAGAATTGCCCAGAACCGGGTGCATGGCCGCATGCCCTGATTTGCCTGAAAACCGGATACGTGTCCTGAGTACTCCTTTCTCTCCGATTATCGGGGATGCCGGGGGTGTTGGTTCAGCTATGATGGCATTGCATGGTTTTAGTATCCCCTCACCAACAAGTTGTTCCATCCCGAATTCGCCTTTTCCCTCTTCATCAGCGACGAATGCGATGTCAACACCGGGATCACCTTCTGTTTCGATAATATTGCTGAGTGCAACAAGCAGAGCTGCACATCCTCCCTTCATATCAGTTGAGCCACGACCATGAACAAATCCCTCTTTTATCAGACCGGTGTATGGTGGATATGTCCATCCGTCATCAAGAGCAGGAACAACATCAACATGCCCACAGAGGAGAAGTTTTCCTTTAGGTTCAGCAGACAGGAGGTTGTGCCGTCTCCCTCTGGTAACTGTTTGTGTTTTAAGGCCTATTTTATCACAGAATTCCCTGATGTATGCGATAACCTCATCAGTATAACCGGGTGGATTATCTGATCGTATCTGGACCAGATCTGAACATATCTTGGTAACGTCAGTAGTGTTTTTCATCTACAAGACCTGGTAAACTCATCCAGTTTTGTTGCAACAGAAGATTTTTTGTATAAAGCAGAAATGAACGATCGATCAAACATCTCGTCAATCATGATCTGAAGGGTTTCTGGTGGAACCGGTCTTCGTTCATCAGGGTTCAGGATTATCCGAAATGATCTGTACGAGGCAGGATCGGTGGATGAATAGATCTTCTGGACAAACAGAGGGAACTTTTCATAATCCTCCGGATGATTGGCTTCAAGCCAGATCATAAATTTGGGAAACACTCCCATCGGTTCGTCTTTTCCCTGGTCTGTCCGGTGTTTGAGATATTCACGGCTCATCAGGTTGCGGGGAGAGTCTGCATTGAATGCAAGGACTGATATTGAATAGTCAAGATGTGCCATTGCATCAAAATACCAGAAACTGAGAACCGGGTGAAAATCAGAGGGGTCTTCGAGGATAAGAGATTTGTTGTAAAGGGCTTGGAGTACACGGGCGTACTCGTTGACTTCCAGCATACACAAAAGTAGACGGGAGAAGATAAAAAGCGTCTCTGCCGTCAGGAGTTGTACGGTTCTCTGAGGCCTATTGCCTGCTTAAAGAGAGCGTCAAGTTCTTCCCCTTTCTTCCCTCTGATATCCACAAGGTTATCTGACCTGAGAAGGCAGGGTTTCAGTTTTCCGTCAGAAGTAACCCTGAGCCGATTACAATGTTTGCAGAATTCTGAATTGTGAAAAGGCCTGACAAACTCGATCTCTGCCCCGCTGTAACAGTATTTTTTCCTGTGATGCATCCTTCTGGTGATCACCCGTTTTGATGATGCAGCGATATGATCCTCGAGATCTGACAGATCTGCATGGTATGGACAGTCTCCAAGATCCATCAGTTCGATGATCTGCAGAATCATATGGCGATCGTTTGCCACAAGCCTGATGAAATCATCGATCTCATCCTCATTGATCCCTTTCAGGAGCACCATGTTGATCTTTATCGGAACCAGGCCTGCCGCCTTTGCAGCCTCAATTCCTGCCAGGGCATCATCCAGACTGTCAACACCAGTGATCTTTTTGTAGGTCTCATGCCGGAGACTGTCAAGACTGATGTTTACTCTGGAGAGGCCAGCCTTGTAAAGATCCATGGCCATTGGGCCAAGAAGTGTTCCGTTGGTCGTCATCGAAGATTCTATCCCTGCAGGAACACTTCTGAAAATATCAAGGATGTCCTTTCTGAGCAGTGGTTCTCCACCGGTAAATTTTACCGACCTGATACCAAGTCGCTCTGATGCCAGAAGAATTTCCCTGATATCATCGATTGACATCGGATTTTCTGGTTTGCATTCTCCTTCCCGATGACAGTAAATGCATTTAAGATTACACCCCGAATTCAGACTGATCCTGATATTGCTGACAGGACGTTGAAAATTATCCCGAACAGCCATCAATCACCCGAGTCTGTTACTTCTTCCTGAACCTCAGCATCAAAGAGGTCTTCCCTTCCTGCGATGAAGTTGCGGGCAATGATGTAGATCTCAGCACTTCCCTTTCTGCTTGAATGGGTTTTATGCGTAGTTACGCGGAAAAATTCTTCTTTTACTTTCCGGTAGATCCATGGAAAATCTTCACCCTGGAATGTTTTCATCACCAGGTTGCCACCCGGGCAGAGCACCTGTATAGCAAAGTCAAGAGCCATTTTGTTGAGGTCTATTGCTCTTGCCTGGTCG
Organism: Methanospirillum lacunae; assembly: GCF_003173355.1. Taxonomy (NCBI): domain Archaea; kingdom Methanobacteriati; phylum Methanobacteriota; class Methanomicrobia; order Methanomicrobiales; family Methanospirillaceae; genus Methanospirillum; species Methanospirillum lacunae. The sequence continues at coordinate 436,856 of NZ_QGMY01000002.1, forward strand.
TACGATTTATGCCCTGATAATTTGGGCGAAGCGTCGCAGACCACAAGGTTTACGACCGGTAACAGGTCCAGAACTCTTGCTACTATTGTGGGTTTTGAAAAATCCCCAACCAGAGTTATCACTCCTTCAAGTGGCTGGATTGGATTTAGATCGATCCCAACGATCTGCCCTGATGTATTCTCTTTCAGAATCTGAAGCCAGCTCCCTGGTGCTGCACCAAGATCTACCACATTATCCTGTGGTCGCAGAACTGCGTTTCGTTCTAAAATCTCTTTTAATTTGAATGAAGCTCGGGAACGGTATCCCTGCTTCATTGCCTTCTGGTATACCTTATCCCTACCCCATTGAGAACCCATATGCCGCTCGTATCCACTTTATTTGTAAATATTACTCAGACCAGCACTTATATGTGCGTCAAACTAATATTGTTAGAACAGTAGGGAGCGCAGATGCTGAAAGGAACAATAAACGCCGATACTTTTCGTGATTCTATCGACGCCGTCGCTGCTCTGGTAACCGAGTGCAGAATGCATTTCTCCGAGCAGGAGGTGTGGATCAGATCTGTCGATACCGCAAATGTTGCTATGGTCATTCTCACCCTCCAGCGTGAAGCGTTCAATACATACGAAGCTACACCCGGGGAGCTTGGGCTCGATATCACAAAGATGAAGAATATCTTCACGATGATGGGAAAAGCAAGTGAAGTGAGTCTGGACTATCCAGATGGAGCTAATAAGATTGAAGTCAGGTTTGAAGGGTATCATTATGCCATCACCCTGCTTGATACAAGCACCATCAAAAAGGATCCTAACTCACCAGGCATTGAGCTCCCTGGCGTTGTGACTGTCTCAGGATCAGACCTCTATAATACTATCAAGTCCGCAGCAGTGGTTTCAGACAAAATGTGGCTTGGAATTAATCCTGATAAGAAGGTCTTCTATATTATTGCCGAAGGAGACAGTGACCACATCGAGCGTGAGTTTTCTGCTGATGAGATGATATCCTGTAATTATTCACAGGCCCGCTCCCTCTTCTCAATTGATTACCTCAAGGATATGGGAAAAGTCATGGCACACGCATCAGAGGTAACCATTCACCTGGGAACTGATCACCCGGTTAAATTCTCCTTTGATATTGCTGGCGGAAAAGGACATGTTGAGTACCTGCTCGCCCCACGTATCGAAGCTGACTGATGCATGGTAGCACTTGACCTTCGAGACCTTGCAAAATACCCTTTTTTAAAAGAAGCCCAGTCCTTTATCGCTGCAAATACAGCCTCCCTCGATCAGTATTTTGAATCTTCTGCAGGTCGTCTTGCGGTAAAAGAAGCATACGACACTGTATCAGCTTCAATCAGGTTTAACCCCCGCCAGCCTCCTGAAGATCTGTCTGAAGTTCCCTCCGAGGCGGAAGCCGTCAGAATAATTATTTCCGCATACCCGGCAAGCCGGTTACTGGTCTCCTGTTCTGGTGATAAGATGCTCATTGATCGACTTTGTCGATACCAGTCATGGAGAGTATATCGGTATCTCCAAGATGAGGATCCAAAGAAGAAAGAAGTGATAGCAGCCAGTCTGGGACTATCAGGGAGTTCTACCAAAATTCCGGTGATTCAGTACATAGAGATAGCTTCCAGGCTCACTGATGACAGATGGAGGCTTGTAAACCGGGTTGTGGAGAAAGGGATTGTCAGGATTCATAGTGATGAGATCGATGAGATCCTGAGGGAACGTCTCAGGGTTATCATGAGTCAGAACCTCCCACTTAAAGTTCCTCCATCTCTTTGTATCTCTTTACAGCCGGTAATTGACCGAATCAAAACCACAATACAGGAGCGGATGCTTGAAGAGTTTGGATCTGTGGAAGAGTCTGCTTTCCCCCCCTGCATTCAGGCAATTATCGCAGCTCTCGTGCAGCGGACTCACCTTACCCATATGGGAAGATTTGCAGTGACTGCTTTTATGCATAACATTGGGATGGAGAACACCCGGATTGTCGAGTTGTACGGGCATGTACCTGACTTCGATCTCTCAAAGACCATGTACCAGGTGGATCATATATCAGGTCAGGGAGGAAGTGGAACTGAATACACATCTCCCCAATGTTCCACGATGAAAACTCATGCACTCTGTGTTCATCCTGATGCTCTCTGTAAAAATATTACGCATCCACTCACGTATTACAAACAGAAAAAAAGAATGGTTACTGTTCCCAAAAAGAAAGCCGGGATTGTTGGGTCAGGGGGTAACATTCCTGATAAGGAATCCGCCCCCGCTGATAACAGCGATAAACAGGAAAAGCGCAATAAGGTACGCGGTACTGCCATGGAGGAAGGCAGGAAGAACAATGAGGACCACAAGGAAGATAATCAGGCTTAAGACACCAACCACAGCATCGAGCATCCACCGTTTCATAATCTGACCATACGTTCTGTTTATACGCATAAGTAAATGTCTGAGCAAAAACTCGCAGGAAATATTCTTGGGCGGGATATTTTATGTTAGGGGATGAGTTTCCGGGTGATCTATGAATTATTCTCATGATTGTGAAGAGAAAGAAAGAGAGATCTCAAGTGGTAATCTCGTCCTCATCCGTGAACTGGAGTCAGTGATAGAGTCTCTGGGAGAAATTTCACATTCAGAGATTGCACCTGCTGGAGGGATTGTGATGGCGTATGCCCGGCAGGGCGCCAGGACCATTGATGACGTGTTTGCCGTAATAGACGGTTCTATCATCTCTTCGGAAGATCTCCCTGTTTGCAGGATGGTCCTTACTGCAACCCGGTTTGATCCAGCAATCCGGTGCGTGGCAATTGTAAGATATAATCCAAAGATCATAGAAATCGCTGATGAGATGCTGATGGAGGTTTCTTCATTCAATCGCGCCCAGGAACCTCCAGGAGATTCTTCTCATGATTGGGGGGTTGCTTTCTGCTGTGAGAAGAGCGATGGCGTTCCTGATCTGATCTACGATACCGGATGTGTAGGAAAAGAGCCCTTGATCCGTCTTCTGGGTGAGAATCCGACCCGTGTTTTAGCAAGTATTAATAGGATCTTAACGCGCATTATAACTACAAATTTTACAGAGGAATAATCAATGGGTGTAAAACCAAGTTATATAAAGGGCATCGGTGCAGAACTTCTGGAAAACCACCGCGAAAAGTTTTCTGGCGATTTTGATGAGAATAAAAAAGCCGTAAGTGCAGCAACTGATATTCCCACCAAGAGCGTGCGCAACCGTGTTGCAGGCTATATCACAAGAAAGGTAAATACCGGAAGAACAGCATAAATTACCCTCATGTTTGAGGGCGTTTTCCCTGCGCTCATTACTCCTTTTCAGAGGAACGCCGGGAAAGATCTTGATGTGGATGGACTCAGATCCAACATCACTTTTCTTTTGCAGTCTGGAGTCCACGGGTTGGTGCCATGCGGCTCAACCGGAGAATCTGCTACACTCAGTAGTGCAGAGCACGAGAAGGTAGTGGAAGTAACCCTGGAAGAGGCCGGAGGTAAGGTTCCAGTCCTTGCAGGAACCGGGTCTAACAACACTTCTGAAGCTATCAGATTTACCAAGGCTGCAAAGGATGCCGGAGCAGATGGCGTTCTGGTCATAAGCCCCTATTATAATAAACCCAACCGATCAGGTCTTGTGAAGCATTATACCGCTCTGGCTGATCTGGATATCCCGGTTGTAATCTACAATATTCCGGGAAGGACCGGGCAGAATCTTGCCCCTGAACTGATTGCCGAGCTTGCTAACCATCCCAACATAGTGGGTGTTAAAGAGGCTAGCGGGGATATCAATCAAATATCATCTATCATAGAATTGACCCTGGACAATGATTTCTCTGTGATTTCAGGGGATGATGGTATGACTCTTCCTATCCTGAGTCTCGGTGGCGACGGGGTTATCTCAGTTGCAGCAAACATTGTCCCAAAGCCCATGATAGAGATGTATGATGCAGCAAAGAAGGGCGATTATGAAACTGCACGCAGTATTCATTACAAACTTGCACCTCTCATCAAAGCACTCTTTGTTGAAACTAATCCGGTTCCAATAAAGAAAGCTACTGAAATGAGAGGCATGGCAGCAGGTCCTGTCAGGCTTCCACTGGATGAAGCGAGCCAGACAACAGTTGAAAAATTACAGGAGGTGCTAACTCATTATGATTAAAATAGCAATTTGTGGTGCATTCGGCCGCATGGGTATGACAATCGGTGGAATAGTCACAAAAGATCCCGAAATGCAGTTAGTGGGTGGCGTAGATGTGCAGGAAGGCGAGGTTTTTGGCGTTCCTGTCGTCTCTGCTGGTAAGTTTGCATCCTTTCTGTCTGAAAGTAAACCCGATGTAGTCATTGATTTTACTGTAGCCGCAGCGTCAGCCCAGAACATTCCCGTAGCCGCAGCAGCTGGTTGTGCAATCATTCTTGGAACAACCGGTCTGAATGCAGATCAAAGCAAGAACATCAGAGAAGCAATTGCAAAGGGAGGAGTTCCGGCGGTTATCTCCACGAACTATTCTATTGGAATGAATATTCTCTGGCTTCTTGTACGGGAAGCTGCTCAGCGGCTTAGTGACTATGATATTGAGGTTACCGAAGCTCATCACCGGTACAAGAAGGATGCTCCCAGCGGTACCGCAAAGACTATTCTTGAGATTCTCCAGGAAGAAGTCGGCCCCAGGGAAGAAGTCTATGGGCGTGAGGGTATGACTGAACGGGGCAACGAGATCGGTGTGCATGTTATCAGGGGCGGGGACATCGTCGGTGATCATGCTGTGATGTTTACCAGCAACTTTGAGACAGTCACTCTTTCCCACCGGGCATATGATCGGGGTGTCTTTGCCCAGGGAGCAGTCAAGGCAACCAAGTGGATTGTCGGAAAGAAGCCTGCTGTATATGGCATGAAAGATGTCCTCGGTCTTTGAAGAAAGACAAAATCAGGTCGAAAATTTTTTTATATTCCTAAACAGAGTCATTAAGAGATTTCCATGACTGCGATAATAAACAAAGATACCTGTACCGGTTGTGAGACCTGCGTTGATGAATGCCCGGCTGTAGCGATTTCAATGAAGGATGACAAAGCTGATGTAAACGCAGATCTCTGCGTAGACTGTGGTTCCTGTGTGGATGTATGTCCTGCAGAAGCCATCTCAATGGATTAAATCATCCATTTTTAATAACTATTCTCTCCAATGTATCGGTATGATCAGTGTAGGGGTTCTTGGTGCAACCGGGGCCGTTGGGCAGAGGTTTGTACAACTCCTTGCAGGTCATCCGAATTTTGAACTCTCAGTTCTGACCGCATCCAAACGGAGTGCAGGAAAGAAATATCGTGATGCTGCTTCATGGCGTCTCGAAGTTCCATTTCCTGAGGATGTCGGCGATATCATTGTTTCAGATACCACAGTTGAGAGTCTAAAGAAGGTTGACCTTGTGTTCTCTGCACTTCCTGCAGACCTTGCAGGAGAAGTAGAGATGCAATGTGCCAAGGCAGGGATTGGAGTCTGCAGTAATGCAAGTACATACCGGATGGAACCTGATGTCCCTCTGGTTGTACCGGAAGTCAATGCCGATCATCTTGGGATGATCGATCTTCAGCGTGACAAAGGAACAGATGGATTCATTGTAACTAATCCAAATTGTTCAACCATCATGCTCACCTGTTCATTGGCACCTCTTCGAACGTTTTCGTTCTCTGATATCAAGGTAGCCACAATGCAGGCCATATCTGGAGCTGGGTTTGAAGGCATACCAGGAATGGCTATTTTTGATAACCTGATTCCTTACATTGGCAACGAGGAAGAGAAGATGGAACGCGAGACTCTGAAGATCATGGGTACCTTTGATGGTGCCGAAGTTCAGAATGCTCCATTCTCTGTAAGTGCATGCTGCAACCGTGTTCCGGTTATTGATGGGCATTCCATGTCTGTCTGGATTGATATCAAAGATCAGGTTGAAAAAGTGGAAAAAGCCTTTAGGACATGGAAGTCAACACTCCCTGATCTGCCCACTCTTCCGGAAAAATCGGTCGATTATATTGATCTTCCTGACCGGCCACAGCCACGCCTAGACCGGATGAAAGGAAAGGGAATGACGGTATCTATCGGCAGGGTACGGCCAGGAATCAGGTATCAGGCTATGGGTCATAATACCATCAGAGGAGCGGCAGGAGCCTCAATTCTGAATGCAGAAGTGATCTGTGACCGGGACTACCTGTGATTCTTATTCAGCCACAATGACATACGTGCAGGACGATAACATCATCTTCGTGGGTAATAAGCCGGTCATGAATTATGTTCTGGCCGTCGTTACCCAGTTTACCAATGGTGCCCAGGAAGTATTTGTTAAAGCACGAGGAAAGGCAATTTCACGGGCAGTTGATACGACAGAGATTGCTCTGGGTCGGTTCCTGCAAAATGTAGAGAAACGATCCATAACAACCTCAACAGAACAGGTTGATACTGAAAATGGTAAGACCAATGTCTCATGTATAGAGATTGTTCTGGTATTACGATCAGAAATAGGGCAGGTTTCGCTCTGATTCCAATTTTCCCGAAGGTTTTTAAGCTTCAGAACCGTACCATATGAGAATGATCAGGAACAGGTGGGCGTTCCTCCTTATATTTTTTCTCCTTTTCGGAGCTTCTCATACGCTTGCCGCAGAGCCTGAAACGCATGGATATATCGATATCCACAATGTTACGATCTTCTTGAAACCGGGATATGCTGATGTGCATGTCACGTATACTCTGGATGATGCATTCAGGTTTCTCATCCTCATGTTCGGAGAGAACGACGTGAAGAATCGTCTCTTTTCGATGCTTAACTTTGAAAATGCTACACTTGTCCGGATGGATTATGATTCTGCAGATCTCAAGGTGTATGATACAAAACCTGTGTATGGCGATGGTCTGTACTGGTTCCCTGCTCATCAATTTGGAACAACAATTCCAAACCTGACAATCATATCAAATCAGTCCACCCAGTATTTGCAGAACGTATCAAAAATTCCGAGCGGGATTGTATATTATTAATATTGATCGAAGGGTGGTTTAATGGCAGATGACCTGATCAGTCTCACACTCTTTACCTTATCTTCAATCCTCATTGTGGTTGACCCTATTGGAGCGATGCTTGTTTACCACTCCCTGACAGGTCATATGGAACCACAAAACCGGAAAAAGGTTGCTATTTCTGCATGCCGACTCTCAACGGTGGTTCTCCTTTTCTTCACAATATTTGGATCAAGCCTTCTGGCATTGTTTGGGATTACGATTGAGGCATTTACAATAGCAGGCGGGGTCCTGCTCTTTGGGATAGGAATGGAGATCGTCTACGCAAAAACATCCCGGGCCAGAATGACTGAAGCAGAAAAACATGAGAGTATCGAAGCTGAAGAGATTTCATCCATGCCACTTGCATTCCCCATGATTGCCGGGCCTGGCACTATCACTACAGTTATCGTTCTCTCAAAAAATGTTTCACTGATATCAGAGCCGGTACGTCTTGTGATCATCCTGGGTTCTGTTATAATGACAATGACACTTACCTATCTGTTACTGGTCTCTTCAGAACAATTTACAAGCAGGATTGGACAACGAGAATACAGGGTGGTTAGCAGACTCATGGGAATTTTACTTATGGCTATTGCAGTTCAATTCCTGATTAATGGGATCTCAACGGCCTTCCCATCTCTTATTAAGTAATATCTCGGATATAGTAATCGAAAAAAATTAGGCCGGAAATGCTTCCTGGCCCATCTCTTCATAACACTGCTTAAACAGTTCACGGGTCTCAAGAGCTTCATCACGGTTCAGTTTCTGGATTGCAAAGCCCACATGCACCAGAACAAAGTCTCCAATAATAACATCTACGAGATCAATCCGGATTTCCTGTTTAAGTCCTCCAAAGTCAACAAGTGCAATATTTCCTTCTTTTATCTCAATTATTTCTGCTGGAACGGCTATACACATAGATAAACCTCGGATCAGATCTGCTGGAATATTATTCCAGGTACAGTCTTCAGATTTTTGCTCTGTAACGATATATACCTGATTATCCTGGGTTCAAGTCAAAATTCAATAACCGAATCTTAACAATTTCAGTGTCTCATTTGTATGTGTCTGAAATAACAAAAGAAGGGTTTTTAATCTTTTAGATATTGATCCAGGTCAAAGAGAAGGAAGAGATCGACATCTGCACTCGACCCGACCCCTATCTCAAATGGGTCATCCATATCCTTGATAAGGAAGAAGAGTCCGGTAATCATGGCTGTAATCGCTGCGATAAGGAGTACACTTTCAATCAGCGAATCACTCTTGATAAACAGAAGGATTAGGATTACAAAAGTGATTGCCATTTCAGATATCGCGTACGCAGCTGGAATGAAATCTGTATCTTTGATCTGCTTGATGCGGTTGAATGTCCTGTCAATGGTGGTTAACTCATTACGCATCTTTACAAGAATTGGTGGCGCCACATTTTCCAGAGAAAGTGTAGAAATATCCCGGTTTATTTCTTGAGTCACATCATTTAGTGATGTCAGGTCCCAGGTATTTAATCGAAAGTTTGATACAACTTCTTTGTGGAGGTTTCTTATGTGGGACTTAAACTGGTCAATAACTTCCTGTTTCACGGTAGGAAACATATAAGAATCAAGGTACAGGGATTTGATTGAGGCTGCTAGTTCACTTGGAATCTTCTCACTTTCTTTGTAATCTGTGAGTGTTCCTGTAAATATCACCGCAATAGTGAATATCACTCCTGTTACCAGGGCAGATGTTATGGAATTGATGGTAATTACATCAAGATTGTAATAATCAATGATGACTCTGGCAATGATTAAAATCAAAACGAGGCAGAAGCTTTTGATTAAGAGCTGCCATTTTCTCTTCAGCATCTTCATATCTCAGGTTTCTATTTTTGATAGTATAGGGATATTCCTACATCAGTATTTGAAAAAGGGTAGTGATTATTTAATCTCTTTTTCTGCAACTGATTCGATTGGATCGGTCCAAGTTGACCCGTTCAGGTACGCATCAAGATTGTTGATATCTACAACTGTTGAAGGCGTCTCCAAATACATCGGTACCTGTTCACCATTAAGAATTTTTACTGCCTGTTTGACAACAGTGCTCCCCATCTTGTATGGATACACACCGAGGGTTGCAGTCATAGTGCCGTTTCTTATCATATCTAGCGTTGGGGTATTTCCATCAATGCCTATACAGAGTAGATCTGAATTCACTTTTTTACCACGATCTAAAACTGCCATTGCTGCTCCTATTGCCATCTCATCGTTGTTACCATAAAAGATACTAAGGTCTGGATGATCCTTGAGCGCCTGAAGTGCAATAGTCTTTGCCGTATCACGATCCCATCCTGCTACTTTCTGATCTGCAATGGTTATTCCATGACTTTGGGTAAGTCCGGTAATGAATCCTGCAGTTCGTTGATCAGCATGAAAACCAGGAAGTCCACGAAGGATGAAAACCTTACCCTGGATGGTGTCTGGGGCCTCATTTTTCTTCTCTGCGAGAATCCTGGATGCGTATGATCCAAGTTCGGCTGAGCCTGTATACTGGTTGTACCCAATGTACTCAGAAATATTCATTTTCTGGGCCGGAGTCAGGGTGTTGTAAAGGACTACCGGAATGCCTGCCTCAGTAGCTGCCTTAATCTCCGGGGTAAGAGCAGATGTATTCAGTGTGTTGAGACAAATTATCCTTGCGTTTCTATTGATGAGATCCCACATGGCCAGTTTCTGTGATGTAATATTCTCTTCAGAATCAGGGGGTATTGTTATTACAGTCCAATTATGGTTTGCAGCTTCATCAATGACTCCCTTTATCAGTTCCTGATGGAATGGGCTGGTGTTTCCGGATGGGATGAGTCCAAGAATCGTTTGTTCTGTTGAATTTTGATTAACAGGAGTTTCTCCAGGACAGATAGCCGGTATAATGAGCAGAACAAGGATACATGTAAAAAGTGCGGATATACTATATCTCACTGACATAGATCATGGTTAGCAATTGGAGGGAAATAATTATGTTTATGCCAAAGAACGATGGATTCCATTACAACAAAAAGAATTTTAATAATCATTTATAAGAAGAAACCTCTTCAATTCCCATTTCAAATCTTATTATGCAGATGATACAAATTATATGCACGGCTTCAATGAATGATCTCTTTCTTCTCCGGTTTTCGAAAAACACCCCTGGATTATCAGACTGGTATCTCATCTACCATCCTCTTGGAATTATTCTTGAGTCCAGGATTTGAGAACCTGTTCTAGGATTCCCTGCCTGTAGTATTTATCCTACAATCCGAACGTGAATTGTTCACGAATTATTAAAAAATACGTTATACATGAATACAACAACCTTGACATGGCTCAGCATCTGGGCTGTTTCTATAATTACTCTGTCTGGTATCGGAATTGTCACTGCCGGAAATATTCCCGATAATGAATGGAGTCTCAATCTTTCTGGTAATCATCAGGAATACATTACTCAGGAAGAATACGAACAAAGTATCAACGTTGAACAGACGTCCAATTATTTTTCATCAGTTGTTGATGAGAAAGGGCAGGTCTGGGATGGCATGCCACTCTGGCGACTGACTAACCGGGTGAATGATACTGGTAATCTGGCATACTTGGTAACTGTAACCGGCACTGACGGCTCAACTATTACATTGCCAGGGTCTGAAATAGCAGGCAATGATGCTTTCATCCTGGCAAATACTAAAAATGGCGAGCCTATTGAGCAGGGTGATCCATCATATCCCCTGGTGCTTGCAGGCAGAAATTTACCTGCTGAGGAGATGATATCTGGCGTCTCATCGCTCACTCTGACTCCATCAGATTCTATATAATCACTTTTTTCAGAGCATGAACAGATTGCCATCCCTTTTTAGACGGGACCTGGAATCTTTATATGCTGGAAGCATTTCTTCGACAAGTTTCCAGTATCTGGCTGAATGGTTGGGATGTAAAATATGACAGAGTTCATGGACAACTACGTATTCAATCAGATCTGGAGGTGCCATGGCTAGTCTGATATTCAGAGTAATCCCCCGTGGAGTACAGAGACCCCAGTGTGTCTTTTGTTCCCCATATTTTATTCTTGGCTGCTGAATACTGAGTCTTGATGACCACCTGATTACCATCTCTTGTGAGATCTTTTCGAGTGTTTGTGTAAGGATTTTTTTGTACCCTCGTTTTACAAGTTCACGGGCTGATACAGGAGTAAGACCATCAGGGATTTTTACAATAATTTTTCCATCAATGAACCAGGCATCAGAACTGTCTCCACCGGTAAGAACTGATAGATGTACTTCTTTTCCGAGAAGTGGCAAAAGGTCACCATCTGTATAATCCCTGATTGGAGGCCTAGGTCTGCTGTTATCTGTAATCTTTTTCAAAATCCAGTCAGCTTTCTCTGTGACAAATTTGTGAATGAGGTTTGAATTGGTATTAGGAGGTGCAACTACCTCAACAGAAGCATCAGCAAGGATCTTCAATACGATCCGTTTAGCCCTGTCACTTCTCCTGATATTATAGAGAATTGTTCTGCCTTCCACTGTAATTGAATCATTTGAGTCTGCATTCCTATTGATAAGGTCAGTTCTCCCAATTTTCTCTGCTATCCAGGTCTTACTTGATTCCAGAAATGAAGAAAGATCAGAATGAGAGTATCCGGGAGGAACAATCACTGTTATCTGAAGTACATGATTTATCTTAAGTGTCATCCCCTTTGCACGGGGATTAATTTTAATCCTGTATGGAACTTCTTCATCTCCAATGCGAAGATTCTTACAATCTGTTGCGGTATTTTGGTCAGGTTTTATTGCCGGAATCCTGAATAGTTTCTTCCCGTCGCGTGTAACAATCCTGTGGATTTCGTCTGCAGAAAGTGATGAATGCGCAATAAAAATGAATTCTCCTGCTTCTGATACTTCAGTAGAAAAGCGTGAGATTTCCCGATCATATTTAACAGAATAATGATATGACACTCCGTCAACCTGGAATGAATCTGAAAAGTTATCAGGAAGAGGAGGATGTGAAAAACCAGGAAGGGGAATCTGCATAGATTTATTTACCGTGGTTTCTGTCCGCTAGCGATAAGATTGTATGCAAGATATGGAATCTTTTCTTCGATAAACGGTTCGACCCGCTTGGCTATTGAGAAGAGTGGATCTGCAAAGGTGAAATGCGCAAAAGAGCACCTGTATATTGATATATCTGTAAAACCTGCCGCTTCAAAGAGTTCGTGCATCTCCTGGGCAGTATAATAGTGCTCTATAAAATTTCCGACACCAACCCTGCGGATCTTCATCTTTTCCCCAATTGTGAACAGAGCTGGCAGACTTGATGTAAAAACATTTTTCCCCAGTGTGCAGACTGCCAGTCTTCCACCAGGTTTTAATATTCTTAAACAATCTTCGAGGGTTTTATCCGGTTTTGTCAGGTAAGAAAAGGCGAGAAGACTTGAGATTGAATCAAATGAATTCTCGCTGAATGGGAGGAATTCTGCATTTCCCACCAGGAACTGCTCTGATGGAAAAATCGTGGTTGCACGTTTGATCATTCCTGAACTGATGTCTATACCGGTTACTCTGCCCCCATGTTTCAGAAATCTTCTAATAAAAAGCCCGGTTCCACATCCAATATCAAGGAGTTCTCCCCCGGTACCGATCTGATCCAGTACTCCCTGGGAGATATGATCGTAGTACTGTCTTCCCCTTTCCCGATGATCGTATCGCTGATCATATACATCAGCGATATCATCATAATGGGATTGTACTCTTTGTTCGCTTTGTTCTGCTGATTTCACAAAAAGACCTCTCCGACTATCTTTGCAGCAAGGGCGTTCATTTGCAGGTATTCATTTCCAGCATGAGTGATGATGTAATCGGTATCAGCGATACTCGAGATAATATCTGGGTGATAATATTCACGCCGTACAATCAGCATCAGTTCCTGTAGCACCTCGCGGGCTGAAAGACCGTATTCGATCATCAGACCTTCGAGACGTCGCTGGGCAGTGGCGATATCTTTGGATTGCATTGCAATGAACGCTGCAGCAGCAATTTTTCTGGTTTCTCCCTCGTCAAAAGTCGCAGGTGTGATTTCTGTTCCTGTGCCAACCCGTACCTGAAGATACATGATAGCTTTACGCAGATCTCCCCCGGCAGCAGCAACAAGAATGCCGAGTTCCTCATCATTTACGGTATCAGTGGCGCCCATTGTCTGGAGGATCTCTTTAAGTCTGGCTAGAATCTGCTCCCTGGAAAGGGGTATAAAGAAGAGTGGAAGACATCGTGAACTAATTGGAGGAATTACTGATGATGCCTGTGTTGTGCAGAAGACAAATCTGCATGTCCTGCTATACCGTTCCATAATTCTGCGAAGAGCATGTTGTACATCCTGTGAAAGGGTATGGGCATCTTCAAACCAAAGAACCTTAAATTCTGCGTTTATGGGTCTGATGGATGCGTATGAGTTTATTGCATGTTTCAGATTTGAGAGAAAGGATTCATCAGGTTTATAGAGATGCATGAATCTCTCATCAGTTTCAAGATATGATCTCCCACGCTCCATCAGGTCTGCAGTCTGAAAGATAGTGACATTGTCCAGCCAGGAATCACCGTAGAGTTTCTTCAATGTTGCTTCTACAGCGATACTTTTTCCTGTACCGTGCGGTCCGGTTACAAGCAGGTGAGGAAGCATTTGGCTATCTGCAAACTTTCGGAGGACTTCTATAACCCGCTCCTGACCGATGATCTGGTCAAGATCTATGGGCCTGAATTTTTCAATCCAGAAGGTCATCCAGTCTACTCCGTATTGTCATGATAGCATCCTGAAGGTATCTCTTCCCATCTGGATTCTTGGTCAGTTTTTCGGCTTCCTCCTGATTCATAGTTTTGAAGGCTGACGTTATGGCTGGAACAGCTCTGGTAACCTCGTCGATGATTGGAAGTGTTGCGGTTTTTGCAGTCCGGGATAGTGGATTAAGATCGATTGCTATTACCTTCTTTCCCATTGAAACTAGTGCTTCGGCCCTGTCTCCATCTTCAAGTGGGACAAGAATAAGATCAGCGGCAGCCATGCCGTTTACATGACAGAGGCCCCTGTCATGATCGAGAGAAATAAACCTCTCAACCGGACCATTAAGCACTTGACATCCGGCATCTTCAAGGATTCGGGTGATAGCCGCAACTCTCTCTTCAGTACGATGAAAGAGATTTACCTCGACGATTGCTCCAGAAGCCTTCTGAAGATCAGCAATTGCCTGGGCACACAAAGCTGCTGTGTTACCATTGACCGATATAACCGGATGGCGGGCCGTCTTTAGAAGTGCAGCAGCCACCCGCTCTGCTTCAGCAGCACTGGCACTGGTCTTCTCACCAAGGAGGTAATCAAAAGCTTCACCCCTTCCATGAGCAGTAAGTCCTTCAAGTGCTACAACTCCTGACCGGGCAGCTTCTGCCATTTGTTCACGGGTTACCAGAGAACGATATCGCGGGTGACTTTCCGGTATCATGGCAGTACCTCCATAATCCGGGGCCCGGTATGAGATATTTGCAGGGAATAAGTCTCCCCATACCGATTGAGGAGATCCTTTGCACGTTCTCCAAGTGCAAATATTCCGTTTCCGAGCATTGTCATACTTACCGGGATATTATTGGCATCACAGTCGATTAGGACTTTCTCTATATCGGGAGAGATGAGTCCGGATGCTTCAGCAAAACTTCGTGAACAAGCGAAAAATCCTATGAGAGTGTCAGGGTCTGTTTTTGGAAACGCATCAGTGATCCTGTTCATCATTTCTGGTGATGAAAGGACTGATTCTGTTTTCAAAGGGCTCAAGGTGATTGCATGAATTGTCTGATCATCCTTATATCTGAGTATCTCTGCCATGATCCCCGGTCCTTTCCTTACAACCCATCCGCCTCCCTGACAGGCTGCCACATCGCCAAGTCCGGTACGGAAAGCGACCTCAACCTGATGAGCCTGCATTGCACATTTTTCAGGAGAAAGACCAAGATCAAAAAGCTGGTTAACTGCATGAACTGTTGCAAGTAAGGCAGCAGCAGAAAGGCCATATCCCGAAGAAAGGGGGAGTGTACAAAACGTTTTGATTGATGCGGTAAGCCCAAGATTTTGCATAAGGTGCTTTATTACCGGTGAATTGTCAGATACTACCTGTGATGTATCCCGGCTAGTTTTCAATACCTGGATAGTTGTCTCTTCTGCCCTGGTTGCAACAACGGTAACTCCGGAATTTATGACAATACCGCCGCCACAACTTCCTGATGTTTTTGGATCTCCGGTGATCACCGGTTTAAAATATCCTGATATATGGCCTGGACAAAAGACCGTAACTTGTGACGGACTCATAATTCATGTGGCGTCAGATATCGCCGGAGAAAGGGATATGAGGTGCTTTGAGATAATCTGATTAAAAATTTCGTGTGCCACGTCTTCTTTTGAACCTGAAACACTCATCGTACCTAAACGGTCTACCAGATCATATCTTCCTTCTTTCGACCCCAGGTTCTCTGGCTTGTTTGCAGCAACCAAAGTAATCCCCCTGCTTAAAAGTGACTGAGCATCATGAACACTCTCTTCACCGAGCTTAAAGGCAACTGTAAAACCTGCTTTTATGATTGCTTTGTCAAGGATCTTTGGGAGGGGATGCAGGGTAAGGACAGGATTCCGACCTGAAGGAATCTTTCCCTGGTACTTGACAGGTGCGTAATCAGAAACCGCTGCCGCACTGATAAAGATGTCAGTATGATGAGAGTCCAGCTCCTGCATAACTGCCTGTAACATAGAATCTGCAGAAGAAGTCTGAATATTTCTGAATCCTGGAAGGATATCACGGTGGATTATCGTGACATCTGCTCCGAGTCGATATGCAGCCTTAGCAAGTTCCTGTCCCATGAGCCCGGACGATCTGGTCGTGAGAACTCTTATATCATCGACAGGTTCCTCACATCTCCCGCTTGTGATAACGATGTGTCTTCCAGCTAATGGTTTACCGCAAAGTTCCCGTTCGCATGAGAGTACTATTTCATCAACAGGTGCAATCTTAGCTTTTCCCTCCTCAATTTTTGGACCCACAACCTGAATGCCCCATGACTTGAGTGTTTCAAGGTTTTGCATCACTGCAGTATGGCGGAACATGGCGTGGTGCATGGCAGGAACGATGATGATCGGCATTTTACTTCCAAGTGCAGTTGTTGTACAGGTGGTAACCGGGGTGTCATCTATTCCACATGCAATTTTTGAGATAGAGTTTGCAGTACAGGGGGCGATGAGCAGGAGGTCGGCGACATGTTCGTCCCCGCAATATTTGACATGTTCAACCATTCCGCTAATTCTGACAATGGTTTCATGGTTACAGGCATACGTTAGGGCATCAGGGTGAATGATCTGTGTTGCTGCTCCACTCATTACTGCCTGCACTTCTGCTCCACGACGCCGGAGAGCATGGGCGAGTTTTATTGTTTCTACCGCGGCAATACTTCCGGTCACTGCGAGAAGGATGATCTTTCCCTTGAGTAGGTTCATTCTATCACCACGTCTGCGACCAGATGCCAGGTTCGCGGTCCTGCCTTCTTGACTTTGTGTACGGTAATATTGGCATCCAGCGAAGAATCATGAAGGATATTTTTGATCTCATCTGAACGATCGCCAAGCATGTGCACGTGGAGAATAGTTTCCTTATGGACATGCCTGAGTGCTTGATCCAGAAATGTGACTGCCTCAAAGTGGCCCATGTGGATCCGGTCATACACTCCTGAGAGAAGGTTTCGGCAATCCCCATTATCTGCTCTTATTTTCCCGGTAAGTCCATTCAGTGTCGTGTTCTGTTCTAAATATTTAAATGAAACAGGATTGATCTCCATTGCATGAACCCGGGCTCCTGCTCTTGCCATTCCGAGAGAAAAATAGCCGATTCCTGCAAACATGTCAGCCACGGTTTCTCCGGGGTGAATCATCTTTGATATTCGTGTCTTTTCTTCCCGGTTTCCCTGGGAAAACATGACCTGTTCAATATCTAAACGGTAGATGATTCCTGATTCACGATGGGTAACCTCTCCTCCGGATCCTTCAATCCGTAATATATGAGGTTCCCTGGTAACCCCTTCATGCCCGGAGATCCAAAAGATTCCTCTGGGTTTCTCCAGAGTTTTAACATCATTCACCTCATCAAGGGTCGGATAGGCTCCATGAAAGATCACCACGTCGCCAAGTTTCTGGTATCCTCTTCCTGATCGCCTGCGTGAAGGAAGCATATGGGTAGACGGAAATCCCTCCCTGACTGGGACGTATGCTCCTTCTGCTGTGATAAAAGGTCGTCTGGTCTGGTCTACCCATGATTCTGTCATGAGAACAGCCATATCTGTAAGTGGAACCAGCCTGGTCTGCATCATACTACTATTGTGCGTTCGCTGTCACGCAGAATTCGGACTGAATCACCGACTTCCGGGTGACGCCATGAGACTCTGCTGATCTCTTCAGTCTTTCCTGATTCGGGATCAAGAATGCCTATAATTCCTGAATCCTGATATATGACAGAAAAGACGGCAGCATCTCGAACATTAGCCACAAATCTTGAAGGAGTTGATTCCGGGATTGTTCTGGGGATGCCGGTTTTGAGATCGAGGTACGTGAATGTTTTGTTTTCCTGATGTAGAATCTCGCCGTATGTATTGCGAACGGCAATTACATCTCCACGCTGTAATTTCGGTAATCTGACAGCATAGGTAATCCGGTAGAGTTTCTGTCCGTTCTTCTCTCCGACAAGCGTCGGATGCAGAGAAAATCGACCCCCGAGCCGTTTTGTAATCTCACGTGAGATCTGTTCTCCGATTGCCTGTGAACCGACAACGATATCCAGGCCTTCACGTCCTTCATCAAATCTGGTGATAAATGAAAGGCGTTCACCATCATTTTGCATCTCGGTCTCGACCTGAACGGCAATTCGTTGTGACTCTTCCTGCTCCTCAGTGGTTGCTTTTCTTCCATCTGCCCGAATCTGAACTACTCCTTCGTAGTAGTTCCCATGCTGACGGTTACACCGGTCGCATGATTCGTTCTGCCAGACGATCTCAAGTGAACAGTATCCCTCAAGATTTTCATCATACAGGGTCCCAGAAAGTTCAAGATCTGCATATGTCCGGTTGATGCTGAGATGATCTAACTTAACTGAAATGCTCGGTTTTTTTACATCCTGATGAAATTTTATTGCAGATATTGCAGCGTCCTCTTCCAGATCCTCACGTTCACGTGATGAATCTCCCCATCCTGCACTCGTCTTTATCGAACCGCAGCCTCCACACCTGGTAATGAAAACCCGGGGTTCACAAACATACCAGGGAATCTCTCCTGTTAAACATTTACCGCAGAGGCTTCCATCTTTTGATGGTCCTCCGCATTTGGGACATATTGCGTCGTGTAGATCCATAATTTCAGAAAGAATAATCAGAGTATAATTGCATGGGGAACTCCGGCGATCATCCTGCATGAATCCTCGTCAATAAATCCATGACTGATTGCAAGACTGATGCACCGTTCTCCAAACATATTGATATTTTCACAATCACGTAATGCTGCAAGAATTTCCTCTTCAGTTGCCAGATGACTACCAAAGAATTCAGGACTTATTACCACATTCAGGTCTCCTTCACTCAGTGTTTTGCCCAGCAACTCATGGTCGCAGATCCCTACAACCTCATGACAGCCGGCTGACCGGTGAATCCTGATATACATCTGGTATATATGAACTGGCTGAACACGTAAAATCATTCCCTCAGTAAATAAAAAATGAGTCTTTATACTGATGACAACTTCAATTAAAAAATTGAAATTGGATTATCATGACTGATGTCGTCTACAATTCATATCCTGATCTCAACCCCATATACCTGTTCAGGGGTCTCCTGATGAATCCTGAAGATATCTTCTTCAGTGATTTTTCCAGCCTGAAGAAGACTGGTTGTCTGTCTGGGAACTGATCTGGGTCCCATCACAGCTCCCGGACGTTCATTCTCATCCATATAATCACTCTCCATTGTGAATCGTCTCTTAGCCAAACAGAGTTCGGGTATGCTTTCATGTTTGGCCACAAGAGAAGGCATCAGAGGGGTTTCTGGTGATCCGAAATGTTTTATCACATGCAAAGGATCCATCCCTGCTGATTTTGCCATCTGCACAACATCATCGCACGGACCGGTCTCGGCATGGATCTGGACGGCACATCCTAATTCTCCTCCGAGGGTGAGAGCATGGGAGAGGATTTCGTTGGATGCAACAAGTATCTCCGGTGAAGTCTCGTAATGTGGCCTCCCACTTTTGAGCCCGATGGCCTTTCCTTCTCGTACATATGTTGCAGCGCAGTCAAGACCTTCTTTCATAACCATGGTCGCCTCTCCGAGAGTGAGTCTTGGAGTCAGCACGGTGATCTCGGCGGGATGGACACCGAGAAGAGGAAAGACGACAATGCCCTGTTCTTCTATCTGTTTAGCAATCTCCAGCGTCTCATCAAAGACTGCTGAATATTCTTTTCCAGAAGAAGGGTGAACATCAAGCGACCAGGAAGGTTTAGTTACCAGGCAGATATGAGTCCCTCCTGATCGTTTGAAGTCTTTTATTGCATCAATACCGCGACCATTTCTTGGATCTATATGGATATGATCATCAAGAACTGGAAACTTCGGAGTCTTCATCGATCCACTCGATTCTCATCATTGGATATTCGCCTTCCCGTGAGAGTGATACGTGACAGGTTGCCTGGTTTACTCTGACTGTCATCTCAACGTCCAGCATCAATCCTGCCAGTTCACTGTATCCGAAAGAGTTCGGGACCATCGCTTCGCGATCTAGATCCACACTGATCTCAGTGACATATGGCTGTTGAATATGAGCGTTTTCAATAGCATGCTCCAGAGAGCCGGCTGATTCCCGTGAAACAGGCGTTCCCACCCACTGGTGATACAGAGCTCCCAGTTTGATCCCTGCCTCAAATGCTGCACGTTCTCTGTCAGAGATCATGGTCCCTCTTATTTAAAAGTAAAAACTTGTGATTATCGAAGTTCATAAGCACAACTCCAGATTTTATAGTAGTTTATACGGTTGTATTCCCCGGTATATAAGAAACGATGAATGAATCATACCAGGGAATTAACTCTGGTGAGTTCTGTTCCACTCTTATATTAGTTTAATAACTCCATGCTTGGGTTCCATCGCCTCTCCTGATCTGAGCATTGATCTGATCTGTTTGTCAACCTCATCCTTGTCAAAGCCCTGGGTTCGGACCCGTTCGATAACATCCTCGATATGGGCACGTCCGTTGTCATCAGCAGTATCCCTGATTACCTGCTTGATGGTTCTTATCAGATCGCGCTTCCCTTTGGATACTCCGGTTGCAACCATATCAATATCAAAGGAACCGCTTGAAGGGTCGTACGCAACCTGACGAAGACAGGTATCGATAATTCTTATTGTCCGATCTGAATCGCTCTTTTCTATAATTGGTGAAAGCCTGATTTTTGCACTTGACTCCGCCAGTCTGATGATTGCTTCGAGTTGACGGGCAGTGACCGGGACGGGTTTGTTTGCATCCGCAAGGTCACGCAGTTTCATATAATACTGGATGAGGGCTTCACGTGCCTCGGTTCCAAGACGTGGGAAGCAGTTACGCTTTGCATATGCTACATATTTTCTAAAGATCGTTGGATCTATTTCCGGTGTTACTGGTTTTAACTGCTCGGCGATATATTCGTCAGTAACACCATCTATCGGAGTCCGGCTATGCTGAGCTATCAATTCTCCAACACTGTGTGCCTTGATCATATGCTCTGCAATAGCGAGATCACGCTCATGTTCAGGCTTGTCTGCCAGAACGAAGATCAGATCGAAACGTGAGAGTAGAGATGGGGGCATGTTGATCTGCTCACCGATAGGAGCAAAATCGTCAAATCTTCCGTATTTAGGATTTGCTGCACCAAGCAGGGCACATCGTGATTTGAGGGTGGCTGTAATTCCTGCCTTTGCGATAGAAATGGATTGCTGCTCCATCGCTTCGTGTAATGCAGAGCGATCGTTCTTGTCCATCTTATCCATTTCATCCACGCAGGCAACACCCATATCTGCAAGCACGAGTGCTCCAGCTTCAAGTGTCCATCTGCCATCTCCAAATTCATCCTTGACAGCCGTTGCAGTCAGACCTGCAGCGGTAGATGACTGTCCGGAAGTATAGATTGCTCGCGGAGAGAGTTTGACCACGTACCTGAGCATCTGAGACTTGGCGATACCGGGATCTCCGATAAGGAGCACATGGATATCACCCCTGAGTCTGGATCCGTCAGGCATCTCTTTCGCAATACCACCGAAGAGCTGAAGAGCGATCGCCTCTTTTACATCATCTACTCCGAAGATGGTAGGAGCGATAGAATGAGCGATCTTCCGGTAGATCATCGGGTCCTGAGAGAGTGCAATAATCTCCTTCTCATCCTCTTCGCTGATGTTGACTTCTTCGAACTCTTTTTCTGCTACTTCAATCGAATTACACTCGATGTAGATATCAAAGATGGTGGACTTTGTTCCGTACGAATTACGCTGTATGGACCTCAGTATCCCGTTGATGACAATCCTGTCACCGGCTGTGACGATGCCGGTTATATCATCTATTGCATCCACATCGATGGTCTGTGGCTGCTCTCCACCACGAAGTCCCTCTGGTGATTCCTGGATACGGAGTTTCTGTGAATCGACAAAACGGGAGAATCGGGGGATTAGTTCTAATTTTTTCTGGGTACAACCGTCGGCTGAACATCCATCAGGTTCAATGAATGGACCATATCCCTGTGCTTTTACTGTCCTGTGTCCTGATGGGCATCTAAAAACTGCGAGTGTGATCCTGGGTCTGACTTCAGTTGTTTTTCGCAGAATTCCCTCAACACTTATCATCTGCCCGATATGGTCTGACCTGATCTCTCTGATTGCGATTTTGCGTGGGAGTGAGAGGAATCGTATGTTGATATCGATTGGGTCTTTCTCTTTTTTTACCTTAATGAGCCGATGATTCCGAATAGCATCTCTGATATCCCCTATAACCTTCCCTGGGTTCTCAAGAAGTTCATCAGCCATCTGGGTACCGGTTTTCCCAAAACTCTCAATATCATGGTAATTTATGTAGAGAGAACGCCGAAATGGGTACTCACGTGATATCTCATCAAGTTCTTTTTTATACCGGCTTTTCAGGAATTTGTGCCAGTCTGCATCCCTGTCTGTTATCTCAATCTCGTCACTTGTTGTTTCAGAAGTCATAGTTGATGAAGAGTCCAATAATACTCAGCTCTATGGGCTGATATCTTTCATTAGTAAAGATGAAGATGAGAGAAAATATTGGAAAAAAAATTAGGTTTGTATCAGGCGATATGAATCTGGTGGAATTATCAGTTCAAAGCATACACCCTCTCCTTCAATGCCAATTTCAGATATTGAGATATGGGTAATCGAGAGGATCTCTCTCACAAGAAATAGGCCAAGTCCAGTGTTTTTTCCAAAGCCACGCTTAAAGATTTGTTTTTTTTCTGAATCGGATATTCCTGATCCGTTATCTTTTATAAAAACGTGAAGCGCATTTTCATCGGTTTTTGCAGATATACTGATACAACTTACATTACCACCATGACGAACAGAATTTTCAAACAGATTATAGAAAACCTTTTCAATAAGAGGATCAGCAAATATTTCATACCTGCTTGCTTCAGAGCTAATGGAGAGTTCGATCTCCTGTGATCTTGGAAATGTTATGGATTTTACTATACTCAGAGGTTTCCAGACTGCACCATATGTTCCAAGTTCTTCATAGAGTTTAGTGAACTCTATCTGATTAGCGAGTTTTGAAAAAAGATCTGTTTCCTTTATAAGATATTTTTTAAAGGCAGGATCTTTGCTGTCAAGTTCGGCAAGATCATGGTAACCCAGAATTGCCATAAGTATATTCTTCATGTCATGTCTGGTGATTGAGGAGAGGAGATTCAATTTAGTATTTGCCTGTGATAGTGCTTCTTCGATTCGTTTTCGCTCCGATATTTCATGGTTCAAATCATCATTGGCTTTCTGGAGGATTTCATTGGTTTCGCTTAACTGATCTATCAATGCAGCTAGTCGATCCTTGGTTTCCACTAACTCGCTATTTTTCTGAATCGCGATCTCGTATGTGGAAAGGAGAATATTGAGGATCTGAAGCCGGTTGGATGTGATAAAATGGCGTTTTCCTGCGAAATACACCTCTATCCCAATGTTCATCGTCTCGCTCTGCTGGAGATACCTGTTTGCGATTATGATTTCGATTCGGGAGAGGAGATACTGATTTTCATATGGCTTGATGATAAAATTATCAGCACCACATTCCAGACCCTGGATTACATCCTGGGGGTCATAGAGCTGAGTAACCAGAATTACCGGAATAGAAGATGTATTAGGATCTTTTTTTAGTTTCTTACAAAGTTCATATCCACTAATTCCTGGCATTACGATATCGGTTAAAATAATTGAAGGCCTTTGACTTGCAAGTACTTCAAGTGCCTCTTCACCGCTGTTTGCAACAATTGCAAGATATCCGGCAGATTCCAGTAAATGCTGGAGAATTGATGCTTGGGTTTTACTATCCTCTACGATCAGAATGGATATCTCTGAATGTGGGAGTGATTCCATCAAAAAATCCGTCATTTATGTAATTACAGTTTTAGGGATACGAACCTGAAATGTAGTTCCCATCCCTTTACCTGGGCTTGATACTGTTATACTTCCGCCATAAAACATGACAATCCGCTGAACAATTGAGAGCCCGAGACCATGTGAAGAGTGATCATGTCGTGATGGATCTGCTTTGTAAAACTCTTCAAACACTCTTGATGCTTCGTCCTGTGTAAGTCCGATTCCTGTGTCTGTTATTATTACTGCCCAGAAATCACTTTCATCAAAGACTCTGCAGGTAATTGTCCCTCCCCTGATATTATATTTGATGGCATTGGAAATCAGGTTATCAAAGATGGTGGTGATATGGAATGGAGAGATATGTGCTATGCATCCTGGGGGTATATGATTGTGGACTAGAAGATTGAACTGTTTTATCGAGAACGTATATCCATCAATCACTTCGTTGATAACCCGGGTGATTGAGATATCAGCAGTCTCCATTGAGAATGATTCCTGATTAAGGTGTGAAAGTTTTAAGATCTGTTCAACCAGTCCTTTCAGAACATTTACGTCATTGACTAAGACATCAAGTATCTCTTTAAGTTCAGAATCCTGCTCATGTTTTTGAACGTGAGGAAGAAGTGCAACAAGGGGGGTAAGTGGAGTCTTTAGGTCATGTCCTATCTTAGTGATCAGTTCATTCTTCTGCATGAGCAGATGTTCGACCGTTTCCGTTGTCCGTTGAAGGGCGACAGTTCGATCAACCACTAACTCTTCCAGACTTTCTGTAAGAACATTCAACCGATCTGTAGCCTGTTCCAATTCAACGTTCTTGGAAACTGCTGTGCCATAGATTGAGAGTAAAATATTCAGAATATCATTACGATCAGATTTGACAGAGTATAGATTTCCCTTATATTGTAACCGGAGTATACCGTTTTTTTCTTCAGGTGTCTCTCTTGGTTGAAGTACTGCATCTATTCCTGCAATAAGGCTGGTGGAATCGTATGGTTTTATAATAAAGTTATTGGCACCACAACTGATACCCCGTATTACATCCTCTGGATCGTATAGTTGTGTTACAAGGATTACAGGAACACAAGCTATTGCAGGATCTGATCTTATTATAGTACACAGTTCATACCCATCCATGCCAGGCATCACGATATCGGTAAGAAGAAGGTCGGGTTTGCGTTGTCTGATTGCATCAAGGGCTGCTGTCCCGCTCTCGACAACAGTAGTTTCATACCCGGCCTGGTTGAGAAGGTAACAGAGCATATCTGCCTGAGTTCTGCTATCCTCTGCAATCAGAATATATCTCCTTGTGTTCTTCATCCCTTCTCACCGCTAACCGGCCAGCACTTGAAGTTGCTGAGCAATATCTTCTGGAGAAAGAATAAGTGATGCTGCCCCAATCCGCATCGCTTCACCCGGCATCCCATATACTATAGAACTGGCGCGATCCTGAATAAGAGTTATCGAACCTTTCTTTCGCATATTCAATAGTTCCCGTGATCCATCTGTTCCCATCCCTGTCAGAAGGACTCCTATTGCCGAAGCACCGAGATTTCCAGCTGCAGATCTAAAAAGATATGAAACTGAAGGTCGGAGATTATGTTCTGATGGTTCATCTGAAAGGATAATTTTCAAATCTCCTGATACTCCTGTCTGTACCCCGTCTGGTGCTACATAAAGCACTCCTGGTAGAAGTTTCTCATGTAACCCTGGGATTTTTACATTAAATCCCGTGGATTCCGACAGCCATTCTGCAAATCCCATGATAAATCCCGGGGACATATGTTGAACCAGAACAAGGGGAAGAGGGAACTGGGGATCAAGCATTCGAAGTATCGTTTGAATTACTGGCGGTCCCCCGGTTGATGCCCCTATAACAATCACCCGAGGATGAATACCTTTCGGAATTGTTGTATGCTTCAGTGTCTCAATCTTCGGATTATGGGTTCTGACCCTTTTGATAACCTTAATTTCAACGTAGGTTCTAATGGCATTAATAATTTCAAGTGATTTTACTGGAAAATCTGGACTTGTCGGATGAGGTGGTTTAGGAAGAATTGCAAGAGCACCAGCCTCCATGACTTTGAATGAGGCAGCTATCTCGGCAAGATTATCAACTCCGCTTATAATGATAATTGGTATTGGTGATTCCTCCATTATACGCCTGGCAGCCTCAAACCCGTCCATTCCGGGCATATTAATATCCATTGTAATGATGTCGGGAGAAAGAATATTGGCGAGCCTGACTGCTTCATTACCATCAGATGCTGTTCCGATCACAGAAATATCAGGTTCAGACTCCAGTATGCCTGAAAGAAGATCGCGCGAGACCTTAGAGTCATCAACAACGAGAACGTGAATCATGAATTGCTTTTATAGAATATGTCTGCTGATCACTTCAAGCAAGTTACTTTGATCAAAGCTGCTTTTTACAATATAAGCAGAAGCTCCAACTGTTATTCCATGTTCACGATCTTCCCGTGAATCAAGTGAGGTAACAAGAATGACTGGAATATCCACAAATGCAGGGTCATCCCTGATCTTTTCTGTCAGGACAAATCCATTCATCCGCGGCATGTCGACGTCAGATACCACAAGATCCACTGGTGTTTGTTTTAATTTTATTAATGCATCAACTCCGTCTACAGCAGTTTCTACATGATAACCAGCTCCTTCCAAAATATTTTTGAGAAGCATACGTGATGTAATAGAGTCTTCGACCACCAGAATGCTCCGCTGTCCTGCCGGTTCATCCGGTATCAGGACAGGTTGAGGTAAATGAGGCATCCCAGTTATAGTGGCTGCCAAATCTTCACAACTGATTACTGGAATGACGATTCCATCTCCAGTAACAGAAGCGCCACTGAAATGTCTAACACGCTTCAACTGTGGCCCAAGGTTTTTTACTACAATCTCCTGGGTACCTGCTATCTCATCAACATGCAGGCAAAACCGTATCCCTGCTGCTGATGTGATTAAAAGGTTGAGAGGTTTTTCTCCAGTTAATCCTGAATCCTGTAGTCCGAGAATATGTGCCAGACTCACAACAGCCAGTGGTTCCCCATCTGTCTCTATAACAGTCCTGTTCTCGATGGTTTTAAGATTTTCAGGTTTTATTCTAATAACTCTCTCGATAGAACGGAGTGGTAAGAAGAAAGGATGGTGGGAGATTACAACCTTAATTCCCCTGAATGTTGCCAGAGAGAGTGGTAATGTAAGCACGAAAGTGGTTCCATCAGGACCTGATTCAACTTTTACGCTCCCCCCGATCTGTTCAGTCTTTTCAAGGGCAATGGCTAGACCAAGTCCGCGACCAGAAACATTTGAAATGGTTTTGCTGGTTGAAAGACCTGATCTAAAGATTAGGCGACTGATCTGGTCTGGTAAAAGATCACCAGCCTCTTCTTTTGTTATTATTCCCTTTGAGATAGCATTAGAGAGGATAGTTGCGTGTTCAAGTCCTCTTCCATTATCAGAAATTCGGATCTCTGCCTGATGTCCACGAAGATGAGATACTATTATTTTGATTTCTCCACGTTCCGACTTTCCTTTTTCCTTTCGAATTTCAGGAGATTCAATCCCATGATCGATACTATTTCTTATAATATGGAGAATTGGGTCTTTTAGTTCTTCGAGAATTCTTCGATCAATCTCGATCTCTGCACCTGAAATTGTAATATCAACCAATTTTCCATATTCCCGGGAAAGATCCCGTGCCACACGGGGATAGATCTCAAGAAGCGAAGAGGCTGGAACTAGGATAACCTGTTTTATTTCATCGATAAGTTCTGTAGTTGCTGTATCAAGCAGATAATGATCACGTGCAGCCGCCCTGGATATCGATGTAAGTTTTTTCTCAAGTACCTGGATAAAATCGTGGTTATACTTCAGGAATTCTGTGATATGATCTATCTCTGCCTGATGAAACCCGGCGGCTTCAGCTCCGGTGCGTAAATGTTCAATATCAGTAGTTATCTGTGTCCATGCCCATCGCCATGCAAGGAAATTCTGGAGAAGGTTGTAAATGGATGAAGAACGCTGACTGACTGCAAGACGGGCACCCATCAAATCGTCAGCCCGTGCAAAGAGCGTTTCTAAACGATCTGACGAGATCTTAATTGTTGATACGGACTTGGTGGTTATAGGAGATTGAAGATTTTCTTCCCCAGAAGATGTCAATTTTGATCCGGTGCCATACTCCTTCTGATTCAGATGTTCTGGTTCGGCAATAGAATTTGGATTTTGAGGGGTTTTTTCTTTGGATAGTCCTGAGTACAGATCCTGGCTGGATGGTTTGATAGAATTATTAATTTGTGGGGTTGGGAGTGGGGGAGATCCCGGTTCAGATAAATTAACTAAAGAAGATGGGTGAGTTGGTACGGGTCCTGCTGATGTTTTAGTTATTAATGATTTAAGTCTTTTAATCAGATCTGCAGTTTTAACTCCTTTCTCCTGAATAAGGAGTTGTTCAACTGCATGAATAACTTCATGGAAGAGATCAAATGAATCAGGTGTAAGAATAAGTTTTCCTTTTTTCACTTCAGAAAACACACTTTCCTGCTGCTGGCAAAGCGTCTCAATCTCCCTGAGTCCGACCGCACGGGCAGCACCTTTTAAACTGTGGGTTTCTCTGAATACCTGTTCAATTACCTTCTCGTACTCATCAACCGGGGTTGAATTCTGCTCAAGAACTATCAACCCGGATGCTATCGTTTGCAGATGTTCCTGTGCCTCCCCTTTAAAGGTTTCTAGTAGTTGGGCCAGAAATTCTTCTCCGGTCAGACCCATCCTATACCCTCATTAGAGTTTGAACCGCTCAGTTATTTGTTTGAGAGTAATACCAAGGTCATGAAGATCCTTTGCAGTCTTCTCAACCTGTCTGGTCACTTCAAGGTTATTTTGTGCAGCCAACCGAATACTCTCCATCGCTGATGAGATCTGGTCCATTCCTACAACCTGCTCCTGACTTGAAGCAGTGATCTGTACCGCAGCCTTTGATGCTTCATTTATATTCTGGGCAAGCACGGCAATAGCATCCTTGGCTTCATTACTAAGTTTAAGACCGTTTACTACGGTCTTTGTTCCCTGTTCTGTAGAGATCACAGTCGAACTGATTCCCCGCTGTATATCGGTGAGTATTGTCCTGATGTGAGTCGTTGCAAGTTTGGACTGTTCCGCAAGACTTTTGATCTCCTGGGCGACAACTCCAAATCCTCTTCCATATTCACCTGCTTTTGCAGCTTCTATTGATGCATTCACGGCAAGAAGGTTGGATTGCTCAGCTATATCAGTAACCGTTGCGATGATCTCTCCGATGGCCTGGCTCTGTTCACTGAGTTTGACTACACTCCCGGCAATGGATTCCATCTGTTGCTGGATTTGAGTCATACCTGCAAGTATCTCATTCACCGATTCCTGACCCGTTTTGGCAACCTGGCTCACAGCAATGGATTTATCAGAGACGTTTCTAGCCTTTATATTGGTTATTTCAGTCGTTTTTCTGACCTCTTCTACAGTAGCCGAGGTTTCATTTACTGAAGTTGCTGTCTGAGCGGTACCTGATGATAGTTCAGCGGTGACTGAAAGGATCTCGCTTGAAGCTGCAGAAAGGACATTGACAGATTCAAATAATTCCTCATTGATCATCTTCATCATACGGGAGAGTTCTATTCCGATCTCATTGAGTGCGTTTCTGAACTCAACGAAATCTCCCTTCAAATCAAGACTCTCGTCCATCCTGGCACTGAAATTCCCTGATGCAAATTCCTGAGAAACACGCATCGCTTCATGCAAGGGCTCTACCACTGCATTAAGAGTCGAGTTCATACCCTCAACGATCTTCCGGTAGTCGCCACTATGACGGTTTGGATCGGCTCGTGCCAGAAGTTCTCCTCTACTTGCCATATCGTTAAGAGAACCCATATCATCGAGCAATAAGTTAATTGCATCAATACAGGTATTGAGATTATTCTTAAGTTCATTGAAATCCCCGCTGTATGGATCAGTTATATGTGAAGGAATCTCACCTTTGGCTATTCTATCTATGTATTCTGCTGTAACATTGAGTGGTCCGATGACTGCATCAAGGGTAGAGTTTACACCTTCCACAATTTTTCTGAAGTCACCCCGGTGTTTTGAAGCATCAACCCGAATACTGAGTTCACCCCTTATGGCTGCCTCACTCTGCATGCGTGAATCTTCAATCAGATGATTAACGGCGATTATACACGTGTTCAGGTTATTTTTCAGTTCATTGAAATCTCCGTTGTATGATTCAGTAATGACAGATGGTATGTCCCCTTTAGCTATTCTGTCTACATATTCGGCAGCGATATTGAGTGGCCCAATGACTGCATCCAGAGTTGCATTAACTTCTGATATGATAAGTCCGTAATCTCCTTCATGTAATGATGGATCCGCCCTTATTGATAGATCACCATTTAATGCCGCCCTGGTTAGAGCCCGGGTATCAGTGACCATAGCTGTGATAGATTCTCCCATCTGGTTAAGTGAGGATCCAAGCATTCCAATCTCATCTCTTCTTTTGAAAGAAATCCGTGCAGTACAAGTTCCCTTGCCAATCTTTTCTGCAACAGATACTGCCTCTTCTAAAGGTTTTGTGATACTAAGTGAGAGATAAAGGCCGAATCCAAGTGAACATAGTGCTACGATTAGAGTGATTAAAATAAAGACAATCGCTGAAAAGTTGGATGTAGAATTGCTGTTTTTCCTAAGTTCGTCTGCCTGTTTTACTGAACCATCTATACGAGTATCGATAATTTTGAGGATTTCATTTCGGATGATGATTGGTCTTCCGGTAGCAGAAAGTGCCTTAATTGCTTCATCCTGGTTTCCTGCATCGATCTCATCCATTGTCTGCTGGTAAGTCTGATTAAGTTCATTTATCAGTTCTGATAATCTGTCAATATCAGTATTTGTTGCAGGGTCTGTGCTATGTTCTTTGTAACTACTGACGCTGCTTTTAAGAGATGTAAATGATGAAGAGAGGTTTTCTTTTAAAGTCTCCCGCTCTTCAGGATAAAGAGTATATCTCAAAAGATTTGTTCTGATGGTTCCTATTTGAGCATTAACTTGGTCCAGTGTATGGACAGGGATAAGTGCCTGTTCATACATCACATCGCTGTTCTTGGCAATGTTTTGCATATTCACAATTCCAAAGATAGCGATGATGACCATAATCAGGCAGATTGCCAGAAATCCTCCAACAAGTTTGTATCCTATTTGCGTATCATCAAATAATTTCATTGATTATTCCTCATTTATTCAAAAATTTTTGCATTGTTACTTATTCATCTCCCACGATCATTCCCGGGTTTGAGAGGAGTGCCCTGGCGTCAATTATCATTATCGGACCAGGGAGAACACCTATCAAATATGCGGCTTCTAGTCCGCTGATCGTAGGTGGTGGTCTGCTTATCTGATCAGTGTTTATTGTTCGTGTTCTAACAATAGCATCAGCAAGTATCCCGAATGTCATCACATTATTTGATAGTACTATGATACGGTTAAAATCCGTCAATCCTTTGGGGGGCATGCCAAGAACGATACGAAGATCTACAATTGAGAGTATTGATCCATGAAGACTGATGATACCAAGAATAAACGGTGGGGTTCCCGGAATATACGTTATCTCTTTTAACAAGGCCACTTCTCTGATATATTCCATACCAATTACATATATTTCCCCAGAGAGGAGAAATTCCAGAACTTCAGTTCCTGATTTGTCTTCCTGATATTCAACTCTCGGAGCAGCGAGATCACGTGCTCGTTGCGTTAGGATATCTGTTGATGAGAGATTCGTGAAATCATTTGTAGAGAATGATTGGATTTCATGAAGGCTATCATTCATCTAGATGACACCCCTGCAAGGAGCATCTGTACCATTTCCCTGATACGAATTACTGGCATTCCATCTGTTTCATCCACGGGCATGTCATCAGCCATGGATGAGAGGATATCCAGTGCTATCTGATAATGTCTTCTGGCTTCAGACCCTCTACCCTCTGCTCCCAGGAAACTCCCAAGCATCAGGTGGGCGGGTATGTAATCCGGTTCTGCATACAATGCTTGTCTCAGTGATTGAATTGCAGCAGGGATATCATCCCGATTCTGATGGATTATTGCCTTGAGGTGGTATGCTCCTGCAAAGAGAGGATCTATGGCAAGAATTCGATCGCACCAACCGAGTGCATGATCCAAATCTCCTTTATCTGCATATTTTTTAGCAAGCATCCCCATGATCACTAGAGTTTTCGGGGTTGGGTTTTGATCTTCCTGTAATCGGAATTCAGCTTCGGCAAGTCTACCTTCCTGAATAAGTATTTCTGGACCGATGGATTTTACAATAGTGGTATTAACTGCCTGATTCACTTCATCATGATATAATAATGAGTCGGGGTTTGAGTTAATTGATGATTTGGATCGCTCGGGTAGAAAGAGTTTCGGAATATTTTGAACGGTTTTTTGCAGGCTTGGGTCCTGAAAACCTGAATCCGAAATACTATCCAGAACTATCTCATCTTTAACAGGTATTGGATTATCTTCAAATGTGGTTGGATTTTTCTGTTCTTCTTCAATTCCTTTTCTAAACAAAAAAATAGAGTTCCTTTTCACCTGAATAAAACCCGGGTGTTGTGCATAACTTATTTCCTGGGGACTCACTATGAGCCATCCATTCTCTACGAGTGATGAGTGAAGACGATCAACTACACCTGCCGCAAGTTCTGATGAAAAGTACATGAGAACATTGCGGCAGAAGATGAGGTCCATCTTCATCGTCCCGGTCATCGGAGAGGGATAGTGATCATTGATAAGATTGATCCGACTGAATTTGACCATTTTTTTGATAAGATCTGAAATTTTGAATCTTCCATCTTTAGATGGGATGACATGCCCATTTATAGGAACAGGTGATTCTTCTCTGAAAGACCATCTGGAATATACACCTTTTTCGGCGACATGTAGAGATCCCGGGTTTATGTCTGATGCAAGGATGGTAACATCCCAATCAATGAGATCCGGGAGCAGGTAATTAATGAGAATAGCAAGTGAATATGCCTCTTCGCCTGTACTGCATGCTGCAGACCAGATACGAAGATACTTTCCAGAAATTCTTCGTGTCCTGATAAGATCTGGCAGTAGATGATCGCGAAGATGTAGAAAGAGTTTTTTATCCCTGAAAAAGTATGTCTCCCCAATGGTGAGGTTTTTTACAAGTGCCTCTTCAACAGCAGATGCCTTTGTTGGATCATTGAGAGCCTGCATACAGGAAGCTGGATCGATGAGTCCGAGATCCCGGCAAGCTGTAATAAATCCCCGTTCAAGATCAGACATCCGATCTGGGGCATATGCAAACCCAATCCTTTCATTGACGAACCTGTATACTCGCTGTAAATCTTCTGTTAACAGAGTTTCAGGCATCAGGTTTTACCTTCCTCTTGTATGAGAGCAACAGAGAGTGCTCTTTCCTCATCAGGAAGCAGGAATCTATCAGGATCTGTTATCAGGATCATACCATCCGGCGTCTTTACCACTCCCTGTATCCCGGTCATTCCAGGTAAAACCGCGTCAGATTCAATGAGATCATCCTCTATCGTTTTAACTCCGACCACTTGTTCTGCGATCATGGCCGCCATCCTTCCCGCTCCTGAAGTTATTATTAAAAGATCGGCAGGATCAAGTGGTTTCTCTGGAAGTATGAATCGGGAACGGAGGGAAAAAACGGGAATAATTGACCCGTGATAATTAATAATCCCTGCAACTGCCTGAGTATCGGATGAAATCCGGGTAATTTCAACCATCCTCACGACATGGGCAGCAACCGATACTGGAATGCCGAAAAATTTGCCGGCTACCATGAAGATGAGGAATTCTGCCATTTTTGTATTGGTGTTTATTCCTTCATATATAGAAATATGATACCGGTGAGATGAATCTTCAACTACCTTTTCCACATATCACAAATTTTGCGATCAGAGATTGCATCTGGATATCACTTGATGCTCCTTCGGAAAGTCTGAAATCTGTCTCTCCAAGATGATCAATTAACCGTACTTTCAATCCTTCAGAAAGATCCCGCTTTATGATTGCCCGGTAGAGTTGCCCGATAAGTTCCTGTGGAGCGATTCCCCGGTCATGAAGCAACTGGTCCAGAACCCTTCCAGCTCCTTCGAAATTACCCGCAAGACAGAGAAGGATCAAATCTTCGATCTCATCAGGTCGTGCCGTTGCTGTTATTGCATAGATCATCGCGGGCTCGATCTCCCTGTCAAGGATTGCGGCACCTTGAAGTGCATTAATGGCTTTACGCATATCTCCCTGTGCAACATAGAAGATAGCATCTACCACTTCTGAACTGACTTGTAGGTTTTGATCTATTGAAATCCGTGAGACCATTTCTGTAATTGCTGCTTTAGAAAGTGGTCTGAATCGGTAGATTGCGCATCTGCTCTGGATTGGATCGATTATTTTAGAGGAATAGTTACAGGAGAGGATAAACCTGCACGTTTGTGCATATGTCTCCATGGTTCTGCGTAGTGCAGATTGTGCATCATTTGTTAAGGCATCTGCTTCGTCGAGGAAGAGGATCTTAAATGATGAGTTACCAAAAGGGGAAGTCCTGGCAAACTGTTTGATTTGAGTCCGAACAACATCGATACCACGTTCATCAGATGCATTCAGCTCCCTGAAATTCATCTGCCAGTCATCGCCAAAAAATTCCCTTGCCAGTGAGACTGCTGCAGTTGTTTTCCCAACCCCTGCACTACCTGTGAATAAGAGATGGGGCATCTCGCCTTTACTGACATAAGATCTCAACCTCTCTATGATTTCGGGCTGACCTACAATATCAGCCAGTTTTCGTGGCCGGTATTTTTCTATCCATATTGCATGAGTCTCATCCATATCTGGGATCCTTTGGGTATACTATTCTACGTTCTTCATAATAGAATCATGATTTTTCATGATGATCTGTGGTGCAGTCTCCTCCCCTTTCAGGATTCTCATGCAAGACTCTTTGCTTAAATATGAATCTCCATCTTCAGGATCTAGGTCCATCGCTTTTTCAAAACAACGGATTGCTTCTTCATGATCTCCGGCATCGCGGAGTGTATGACCCCGCATATTCCAGACTTCGGGATTTTCTGGATCTGAATCAAGTGAAAGGGCATAAAATTTATCTGCACGGGAAAAGTCAGTAAGATCTGCCCATGCATTTCCAAGTGCAAAGAGTGCTTTTGGATCGTTTAAACAGAATCTTTCTGATCGCTCAAGACAGGCTTGTGCCTCTTCTTCTCTCTCAATATCCATTAAGACCATCCCTTTGCCATAGAGATCCCAAAAGTTATCACCTTTCAAAGACAGCGCAGCATTATATTCATTGATTGCTGCCTCCCATTCCCCAAGAAAGAGAAGTGCATGGATCTTTCCTTCCCTGGAAGAGTGATCGGAAAAATCCAGTGCTAGTGCTTTATCGTATGCAATACAGGCAGCCTGTCCCTCCCGATCCGAAATAAGGGCATCACCAAGAAGTCTCCAACTTTCGGTATTTTCAGGTTCAATTCCAGATGCACGAGTGAGACTCTTGCATGCATCACGGAATTTGCCACATTCGATCTCAGATCGTCCCCTGATTACCCATGCATCGTAACAGTCTTCTAATAAATCTGTTGCCTGATGAGAGGAAATGAGTGCATCATTCATCTCACCGATTTCAAGTAATATTCTGGCATGTGAAAGCCAAAGTTCAGGTTCATCAGGATTTATTACAAGAGCTGAAGTAACCCGCTCAAGTGCGGTATCCAGTTGGCCTAGTTTTTCGTAGGTCTGCCCTGAAAGATGAAGTATATGTGGATCATCAGGCCGTATCCTGTGAAGGTCTTCAAGGACTTTAACTGCTTCCTGATGTTCCCCCTGATCAATAGAAAGCTTTGCAAGACGGTAAAGACATGACACCCTCTCTTGATTATGAGACAATGCATCTTTTAGAATTGCAATTGACATCTCGATTCTGCCCGTATCAGCAGCTAAATCTGCTATGGCGAGATCAAGATGTTCGTCATCAGGAATCATAGATCTACCTTCTTCAAGCAGATTCATTGCTTCATCTTGTTTTCCTGTATGCCAACCTTTTACTTTAGCTTCAAATTGATACCAAACATAATTTTTAGGGTCCCTAATACGGTACTCTTCGCATATACGACAGAGTTCTTCCCATTCTTCAAGCTGGAAAAGTGCCCTAACCTTTCCCTCAAGTGCATCCAACGAATCAGGTCTTATCTCTAATACCTGGTTAAATGCAGCCAATGCTTCCTGTGGCCGTTCAGCAGATCCAAGTGCCCTTCCTAATTGAAGTATTATGTCTGGTTCTGTTGGTGATATGGTGTGTGCCTTTTCAAGGCAAGGAATTGCTTCTTCATATCTTCCCTGTATTGCCAGAACTAATCCTTTGAGAAGATAGGGCATATGACCTGGGTTATCAAGCCTTGCAGCGATTGAAAAACAGTTAAGTGATTGTCCATAATCTTCATTCAGCATTAGGGCAAGCCCTTTTTTAAGCCATGGGTAAATACTCTCTGGATTGTTTTTGATGAGTTCATCATAACAATTAATTTCAGATGCTCTTTCTCCCATCTGTTCGAGAAGTCGTGCTTTGTGATAAAGTGTTAGTTCTTCTCCCGGAGATATTTCAAGCGCACGATCAAAAGACCTGATAGCTTCTTTTAGATCTCCTTCTCTCTGGGAACACAGACCCAGTTGATCCCATATTTGAGAATTTTCCGGATCAAAAACCGAACCTTGCTGAAGTGCTACCTTTGCTTCTCTGAATCGACCGAGCTTAAACATCGTCGTGCCAAGCTCTAGCCAGGCATCAGAAGAGAACGGATGAATTTTTGTTTCCTGAGAAAAGTAAGAGAGAGCACGGGTGAGTTCATTATTTTCTAATGCTATTAAACCGAGTTGATGATGAGCGCCCGGGGTATGCGGTGATATCTGAATGAGTTTATTAAAAATTACCTGTGCTTTCTCTAAATGCCCTGCCATGCGCAGAGTAAACCCTTTGTTGAATAGAGCTAGTGAATCATCTGGAACCTCTGTTAATATCTGGTCTATACATGCA
Source organism: Methanospirillum lacunae (assembly GCF_003173355.1). Classification (NCBI taxonomy): domain Archaea; kingdom Methanobacteriati; phylum Methanobacteriota; class Methanomicrobia; order Methanomicrobiales; family Methanospirillaceae; genus Methanospirillum; species Methanospirillum lacunae. Next base: position 473,736 of record NZ_QGMY01000002.1, read on the forward strand.
ATCGACTTTTCATATTCTAATTTTTTGGCATGCTCGACAGCCCTTAACATTATCAGGTCTTTTTCATGATCATTCATATATAAACTCGGCAATTTAACCGGTGATTTGCTTTTTTCGGTCTAGACAAAACTCAGATCCCTCATCTATGATCTGATAAAATCCGGTAGATTTAGGTTGGATACAAAAAGAGAAAAAAGGTTAGTTCAAAGAACTTTATGTGCTCTTCTTTGAAGAGCTAGTAAAGTCAGATGTAGCGCGGGTCGGTGTCGCCCCTACACTCTGTGTTATATTCAGTTTTTCGTCTGATGCTGAGTTAAATCTCTCTGAAGGTGTGGTGTTATCTGAACCACCCGTCTTTGTTAAGAGTTGCTCTTTGAGTTTTTGTGCTACTTCGTAGGATGAATCAAGTTCGAGAGCTTTATCAACTGCTGTTATTGCTTCATCATATTTTCCGAGGTTATATAATGCTCCAGCCTTGTTGTACCAGAGGACAGCTAGTGTTTCATCAAGTTTCAGTCCTGCATCGAATGATTCTACTGCTTTATCATCCTGTCCGAGTTTCATCTGGGCCATACCTTTGGACATATAGACACGTGGTTGTGGATCGAGTGCGATTGCCTCATCATATGCCTTAATTGCCTCTTCGGTCTGGTTCATGTTTCTGAGAATAGCTCCTTTGTTGTAGTAGTATTCAGGAACTTTATCTATGGAAATTGCCTGTTCTACTGCGTTGAGTGCTTCATCATACTTTTTAAGGTCATTCAGTGAGATTGCATAAGCATTCCAACCTGGACTGTTGGTTGAATTAAGTGCAACAGTCTGGTTGAAAGATGATGCTGCAGCTTCTGAGTCACCATTCTCGGTGTTAATCATACCAAGAATCCACCATGCATTTGCCTGCATATCTGGAGTGAAAGTTGTAGACGTTAGATTCAGGGCATGCTCAAGTGAGTCCTTAGTTTCATCAAGTTTAAGCAATTGGTATTCGTCAATTCCTTTGAAGTACCAGGCATCGGCGAACTGTGGGCTTATTTCTGTGAGCTTTGTGAATGATGCAACTGCATCCTCAAATGCGCCTGTATCTCCCTGAACTCCTCCAAGGAAATACCATGCATCAGTGAGGTTGCTATCGGTAGAAGTTGCGTTCTTGAGCCCTTCAATTCCAGCCTCATACTGTTTTTCTTTTAGATCCACACGTGCAAGCCAATACTGCGCATTGGCGAAATCACTCTTGAGGGCAAGGGCCTTGTTAAATGAAGTTCTTGCACCTGTGAAATCGTTCTGATCAAACTGAATACGCCCCTTGTAATACAAAGCGTTATGATTGGTTGGATCTAGTTCAATGGCCTTGTCAAAGTCTTTAGATGCCTCTTCGAGGTTGTTGTTATTATATTGAATAACTCCAAGCCGGTAGTAGACTTCTGCATCATTTGCTTCAGCAGATTTGAATGGCTCTGCGTAGTCACCTTTAATGTCTAACAGTTTATTGAATGAGGTTTCTGACTCATTGGATTTTCCCAGGTATCCTTCAACATCACCTTTTGCAAACCATGCATCTTTGTAGTCCGGTTTGATCTCAACAGCCTTGGTATATGCTTCAAGACCCTCTTCTAATTTACCGCTGTCAGACCTGGTAATACCGAGCCAGTACCAGGCACGTTCATTCTTTGGATCAGCCTGGGTAATTTCTTCAAAAATCTTTGTTGCTTCATCAGTGTTGCCTGAAAGCAGATTTGCGATTCCCAAGTTGATCTTGACTCCAACATCATCTTTCAGGGTTGATTGTGCCTTTTCAAGTGCACTAAGAGCGCCTTTTGCATCAGGTGGAATCATTGCATACAGAAGTGTATATCCAACCATTGCCCATGCATCGCCATAGTCTGGATTGATTGTGGTAGCATTCTGATATGAATAATAGGCATCTGAAAAGTTACCGTTTTGAAGGTAAGAGCCTCCCAGTTTAAACCAGGCAGTGGCATCTTTTGGATCAAGTTCTACAACCTGTTTAAATGCAGAGATTGCATCTCCGTATTTCTCCTGTTGCAGAGACAGGTTACCTTTCTCAAACAACTCTGTTGTTGAGGTATTTTCGGCAGCGGAAACTCCTGCAGTGAAACAGAGCAGGAGTGTCAGTGCCATGATCAACGCTATTCCGCGGATCTTCATGCCTTATATTTCACCTGTCCGGTGCAGATATACTTTCTTATTAAAGAGAAAAATGCGGGAAGAAGATGGAATCAGGAGTTATTCAAGGTCCAGATTCCATACAGGAAGGAGGGTTGTAATGATATGATCGCATAGGTCCGGTTCACCATCCTGGATCAGGTAAATCATAACCTTCTGTTTCTTTTTTGATACCTCAAGAATGCGATGATTCACAAGACAATTCTCAGGTTCTGAACCTTCATAACATTTTCTTGGAGAGATAGTTCCATAATGCTGATTCATGCGCTGAACAAGGTTCTGGCACCAACCCACGAAGGTGATTTTTCCGCCTGCCACCAGAATATAAATCCCTGATCGATCTCTAAACCGCCCCGGTATCCTGAACCGACAGAATGGTCCTTCACCCCACTCATGAAGCATTAAACCGTTTTTATTAGGGAATCTCTCCCATGGATTATATTCTGTTATTCCTCCGCGGGAATTCCGGTCAGGATCAATGGTCCAGACGAGTTCCGGATTCTGATGAATTTCACGTGATAGATCCTGAAGCGTTGGTTCCTGTCCTGCCACCATTACATATCCATGGAAGGGGGGTGCTATAGTTGTTTTCCTGAAACCATGGAAATCATGTTATTTTATTCTCCTGACTTTCAGTGCTGACAGGGTTTATCTGGGAACACGGAGAATATTGTGCAAGGAGCGAGATCATGTGTTCTGTCGGCGGCCCAATGGATATAGAGATTGAGGAAAGACTCAATGCTAAAACTTACAAGTGTAAGGATTGTCAGGGAACTTTTAAGGGAATAGGTAAGAATATCATCTGCCCTTCCTGTGGATCTGACAACGTTTCTGAATCTGTATGATTGTTCCTGTTTCAGGCACCAACTATTTGATACAGGCTACAACATCCTTTATTCTCGTTGGCATTGTCAAGGATCCGTTTACACTTTTTATTGAGACCCCAATTGATGAGTACTGCCAGTATCTGAAGGCTGGTGACCTTGTTGTTATTTCTGCTCCTGAAGGAGGAGAAGTAAGGCAGGCATTGATTTTGCTTGAATTAGTCTTGACCTGGCATGTCCCACTACTGGTTCTTCCTTCAGGTCATCCCGGATCATGTAGGCTTAAAATGGTTGTCTCAGCCGGAGACCAGATCGTAATGAATTGTTTGATTCAGCGTGGAACCCATCCTGAACAGACTGTCATCTGTTCTTCAGAGGAACTTGCCGGAATGGAGATTAGATCCCATACAGATGGTATTGAAATATCAAGATTACCTGGGGGGGTAAATCTCTATAAAATAACAAACGATGGTCGTTCTGAATTGATTGAGACAGAAATATAAGATGTGTGTTATGTACAAAATTTACTATCATTTAATTATTGGAGTCTGAAATGGATTGTGAAGTCTATATCCCTATCACCATTATTCTCATTATTTTTACTGGTGCCTTTGTCTCTGCTGACTCTTCCATGAACAATACCATAACGCATATAAACTCATCCCTGTATGTTTCATCTGATTCTTCTTACATTGATAATATTAGTCAGGCAGATGACCTGGTCTCAAATGAGACCACAGTCATTGGAATGAAGACTCCTAAATCGAACCTGATCTTTATGTCCGGGTTAAATTCAACTTTAAATATCACTGATAACTTTACTTCTCCGGATATGGTTTCGAATGAATCAGTTAATCAGAGTTCAGATCTATCTGTAAATACTTCTCCGTCAAAATATGATTCATTGGGAGATATAATCAAAGCAAAAGACTGGAAAGCACTCGGTGAGTATCAGTGCAGAATTAAAACTGATAATAAAGCCCTATTAGATGACTCTAATCTCAACACTGGAGATCAGGAAGCAAAATGGAATGGGTATTTTAATTACCGGGAGCCTGTTGTAATTTCGTATCCCTGTTGCGGGTGATCTCTTTTATAAAAACCTTTTTTTTGTGTTGCCTCACATTTTTATTGGATCTGGCTCATCTAATTGATTGATTCCATAACCCCTGTTTGAACAGGTCTTATTATTACCATAAAGAACTTGTAAGATCAAAATTCTCTGTTACTTGCATAGTTTTCGGTCATAGGTATCAGGTGATATCAAAATTTCATTTCTTTCTACTGTCTTCCTTTTCGAATAAAGTCAGAATATTTACATAACTACGTAACAAGAAACAGATAGTATAAATTGATCATCTTCTGTCGTAATGGTATCTAATAAAAAATGACTCGTGTTCTATACATTGATGATGAGCCTTCTCTTCTCACACTTACTCGGATCTACCTTAAGGAAGAAGCAGACTTGGATGTGGATATTGCAGCATCTGCAGAAGAAGGGTTAGATCTACTTAAAAAAAATGTATACGATGCCATAATCTCGGATTACGATATGCCTGATATTGATGGAATTGATTTTTTAAAACAGGTTCGTAATTATGATGTTACAATCCCCTTTATTATCTTTACTGGGAAAGGACGAGAAGAAGTTGCCATAGAAGCCCTCAATAATGGGGCCGATTTTTATATTCAAAAAGGTGGAGACCCCCGCACAATCTTTACTGAATTGGCGAATGCAATTCGTCATCTGGTTCGGAGAACTCAAGCTGAACGGACAGCTCTCCAGATAGAACAGCATCTGGTTGCATTCCTTAATGCCTTACCCGATATAGCTTATATCAAAGGACCTGATTTAAAGTACTTACTCATCAACAAGGCATATCAGAAGTATCTTGGTCTATCATCTGATCATGATGCAGTGGGAAAAACCGATGATGAACTTCTTTCTCCAATACTAACTTCACTTTCAGGAAAATCTGATGAGATCATTCTGAATAGTAACGAGCCCTATTCAGTTACAGCAAATTCTGATGGCAAAACTTATCATATCCAGAAATTCCCTCTCTCATTCCCATCTGGATTGACCGGTATTGGTGGAATTATTCGCGAGATTGAGGAGCATACTACACGTGAAACCAATCTTTCTGAACCTGAAGATCGATTCTAACTATTAGATATTGTACTATCTCATTTTTTGAAAAAAAAGTGAACTCCTATCGCATTCATATTGTTGTGTGCTCATGTACCACATATGCGCGAATTCATGTTCTTTTTAACATGGATTATCTCCAGTCAGGATTCGTTCAACTCATTAAACTGAGTTTTATCTGATTACCTAATTATTATACCGTGAATTAGAAATTGTAATCCCTTACATCTTATCTAAAAAAAGAATTGTTCGTGTTCACGTTAACATGATTATCCCCTCTAGGTGAATATTTAATCGTTGAATCAGTGGATTAGAAAAAAGTTCCTTTCATTATTTCCGGATCCATCTTCGAATATATTACAAACTCAAGAAAGAGACATATAATCAATGGCAATACATCCGATTGAATTCAGGTATGGGACGCCTGAAATGAAGGCTGTCTGGACCGAGGAACATCGGTTTCGTCGAATAATTGATGCAGAAATTGCACTTGCCCGTGCAGAAGCCAAGGAAGGAATGATTCCAGTGGAAGCTGCAGATGCTATTGCAGCATCAGCATCAGATGCGAGTCTACAACGGGCAAAAGAAATCGAAGATGAGATTCACCATGATATGATGGCCATCGTCAGAGCAGTCTCTGAAGTTTGCGGTGAACCTGGTAGATGGGTACATTATGGTGCTACATCCAATGATATTCTTGATACGGCAACCGGTCTTCAACTAAAAGATTCAACAACTATTCTTAATACAAAACTTCGGAACCTCCTTAAAGCACTCCTTTCCAGGGCTGAAGAGACAAAAAATCTGATTTGTATGGGCAGGACACATGGACAGCATGGTGTCCCCACCACTTATGGTCTCAGGTTTGCAATCTGGGCTAGTGAAATAGGGCGTCACATTGAGCGGCTAGAGCAGATGATTCCCCGTGTATGTGTAGGACAGATGACCGGTGCTGTTGGAACCCAGGCTGCAATGGGAGAGCATGGAATTAATGTTCAGGCTTTTATGATGGAGTTCCTTGATATCGGGAGCGTGGACGTGTCAAATCAGGTGATACAGCGTGATCGGTATGCAGAATATTTTTGTTTCCTTGCAAACGTGGCAACAACCCTTGATAAAATTGGTGTTGAAATTCGTTCAATGCAAAGAACCGAAATTGGCGAGGTAGAAGAAGCGTTTGGTGCCAAACAGGTTGGGTCCTCCACAATGCCGCACAAGAGAAATCCCATCCGCAGTGAGCAGGTATGTGGCCTGGCAAGAATTGTCCGATCTTCAGTTGAGCCTGCGTTTCAGAATAATACTCTCTGGGATGAACGTGATCTTACTAACTCCTCACCTGAAAGAATTCTCTTTCCTGAAGCATCCATCCTGTGTGATCATATAATCAAACTGATGACCACAGTGATCGAAGGGCTCGTGTTGAAACCAGACCGGATACAAAAAAACCTCATGTTCCTGCATGGGATCAATATGGCCGAATCGGTTATGATCGAACTAACGAAACGGGGAATGGCCAGGCAAGAAGCGCATGAAATAATCAGGGTTAAAAGTATGGAGGCACTTGCATCAGAAAAATCACTTTCAAGTCTTCTTGCCCTGACACCAGATGTGACCCGTTTTATTCCTGCCGAAGAAATTGAAACCCTTCTTAATCCTAATAATTATATGGGTACATCAATAAAACAGGTTGATCAAGTAGTAAAAAAATTAATGCCTCTCTGTTCCTGAATATTCTAAAATTTCTCCCCTTTTTTATACCGAAAAGTGTATGAAATTATTGATGACTACCCAAATACACCTACATATATTGAACCATACTGTTCGAACTGGAAATCAGATCGTTCAATTGGATCTGTGACAAATTTCCAGGTTGATTTTGGTGCCAGATAATCTATCGAAGTATATGCATTTCCAATCTGATCTCCATCAGCATTATAGAGATTGAAAGTGATCACAATGAGATCTATGGTCTTTTCATCAAGATTTTTGATTTCACCTTTAATAACTGAAGTCGACTTAGAAATACGTTCAATATCGGTCTTAATGATTGAGAGATTGACCTGGCTAGCCTGAGTACTTTTTATATATCCATATGGGCGCTGGACATACATGGTCATACCAGGGGTAACATCTTCTTTCTCTACAGAAGTCTGTGTCTGGTACTGAGCTGCATCAAAGACAGGAACAGAGTTCTGTGGTGGAATCCCAAACGATGGTAATGGAATATAATCTGCTGTAACTGCTGAAAAAAGCAGTATTGCAATTCCGCATATGGCAGTTATAGAGAGAATCACCGGCAACAGGTGGCCGTTCATAGCATTGAATCAACATCTGATAAGAAAATAATTACGAATCCGGCCTCTCGGACCGGCCCTAAATTTGATATCAAAGTTTAGGTTTTTTCTTCAGTGCTTCTACGAGAAGGTCTATGCTACTATATACATCCTTGAGATCAACCATCTCGACCGGTGAGTGGATATACCGTGCCGGAACTGAGAATGGAATGCTTGGAATGCCATCCCTAACCAGATGGATGATTGTGGCATCTGTGTTACCACCCTCTCCTACCTCTAACTGATATGGTATCTTTGCCTTGTCACCTGCACTTCGCAGCCATGTTGTCAGGCGTCTATCTGCAAGAAGGCCGCGTCCTGCTGCACTTGCTAGAACCAGTACTGGACCTTTCCCCATCTCTGGTGAAGCATCTTTACGGCTGACTCCTGGGTGATCTCCTGGAATTGTAACATCGGTTGCGATAGCAATGTCCGGGTTGAGAGCAAAGGCACTGACCTTTGCTCCCTTGAGACCTACCTCTTCCTGTACTGTAAACACCCCATAAACCGTCATTGGGGTTTTCATCTGTTTGATAACTTCGATAAGTACTGCTACACCAACCCGGTTGTCAAGTGCTTTGCCTGATACCCGGTCTCCTGCAAGATGTGTAAATTGCTGATCTATTGTGACTGGTGTTCCAATCTCAATTCCTAATTCAACTACTTCTTCAGCAGATGTGGCGCCGATATCGATAAAAAGATCATCAATTTTAATTTCTTTCTTTCGATCTTCAGGGGTCATTATGTGTGGGGGTTTTCCGCCGAGGACGCCCGAAACCGGCCCCTTAGTTCCATGAAGAATAACCCTTCTTGTATACATGCTTGGGTTATACCAGCCGCCAATACCCACGAATTTGATGAACCCCTTCTCATCAATATATTGAACCATAAGGCCGATTTCATCCATGTGTGATGCAATCATCACGGAAAAATCAGATCCCTTCTTAACGGCGATAAGGTTTCCTAGGGAATCTTCTCTGAATTCATCTACATATCCGGAAAGTTCCTTTCTGATAATTTCCTTAATGTTATCTTCAAACCCTGATACCCCATGGGCATCAGAGAGTTTTTTGAGTAAATCATAAACCATAAATTCACCTGACTACTTTGCCGATACGGTCGAGCGCAGCAGCAATATTTTCTCGAGATGTTGCATAACTAAACCTGGCATATTCTGAAGCATTCTTTCCGAACGCATCACCAGGAACAACAATAACTCCCTCGTCCAGTATTTTCTTCGTTGTTTCCTCTCCCATGGGAACAAAGGCATAGAACGCACCTTGAGGGATCGGAAACCTGAACCCGAGATCGTGCAAGCCATTGTAGAGCAAATCCCGCCGTACTTTGTATTCATCTCTCATGACTGAGACGCATGTCTGATCACCAGTCAATGCGGCATACGCTGCATATTGGGATATTGAAGCTGCACATGTCTGACAATATTGATGGATCTTCAGACACTGTTGAATATAATCCGGATGACCTGCGAGGTAACCAATCCTCCATCCTGTCATAGCATAGGTTTTACTGGTTGCATTCACGGTCAGAACATCTTCACCAAACCGTGCCGCGCTGGTATGCTTCGTGTCATATATGAAGTGTTCATACACCTCATCAGAAAGAACTGTTACACCTGCATCGTTTGCACTTTCAACAAGCGCACGAATGGTCTCTTCAGACTCAACAGTTCCGGTGGGATTACAGGGGGAATTAAGTATCAGGAGTCTGGCTCCTTTCATCTTCTCTATAGCGGCATCTACATTGATATGGAGATTTTTGTCAAGGGAGAGTGGATCCATCACACCCCCTGCAAGGGTTGTGCAGGCCTCATACGAAACAAACCCTGGGTCTGTAATCAGTACCCTATCACCTGGATCTACAAGAGCCTGAATTGCTATGAACAGAGCTTCTCCTGCCCCTGCAGTTACGATGACCTGATCCGGATGATACCTGAGTCCGTTATCAGATTTTAATTTTTTCGAGATTGACTCCCTGAGTTCTGGAAGTCCTGCATTGAAGGTGTACCCTGTTTTCCCTTCATTGATTGCCTGAATTGCTGCTTTTTTTATATGATTGGGTGTATCAAAGTCTGGCTGACCAAGAGCCATACTTATGGAGTCTGGTTTGGCATTTTGAAAAAATTTCCTGATACCCGACATCTCAATATCGAGTGCCCGCTGGGCGATTTTTTTCATCTTATTACTCGATGTTTGCATGCCGTCCCTTTAGTTCTGCTTCATCTGTACTTGTGATCTCCATGAGTCTGGAGATTACTGCGTCGCAGAATGTCATTGCTGCCGTTTCAAATAATGTTCCTAGTGGGGCAAAAGAACGGTGCTCACCAAGCATCTGTCGGATATCGAATTCAACACTCTCGTCAGGGACCTTGTCGCGGTAGTTTTCGATTACCACGCATGAATCAGCCATATTTCCAATGACCGAGTCCGGGTTTGAGGTAATAAGACAGATCCGTCCTTCAATCTCCTTCGCAGTCTGGACTATTTCTGCAATCGTCCTGGTCTTCCCAGAGCCAGAAAGGACTACGATTACGTCACCCTTCTGTAGCGCTGGTGTAATAGTCTCACCTACCACGTAACTGATCATACCAAGATGCATGAGTCTCATGGCAAATGCTTTAGCCACAAGGCCGGATCTTCCAGCGCCCATTACGTAGATCCGCTTAGCTTCCATAAGTTCTTTGATGAACCGGGAAACCTCTTCGTCTGATAAATGGGAGGCAATGGCGTCAATTCGCGATGCCATGAGACGCATCATCTCCTGCACACGATGCTGATTCATCCAGATACAGGTTACCTTCTATGATACATCAGGATACCGTGTAACTCACTGTAATTATCGAAGTCTGGAAAAAAAGGTTTTTTAATAGTGGTCAGATGTTATGGCGGTATTGTTCGATCGTACCATAGGGGATTAGATCACCATTATTCAGAATCGATACTGGTCCATGCCCGCAACATATTATCAGGCGCTTTCCATCCTTCTGCAATTCTGTATCTAGATCTTGTGCAATTTTCATGAGATCTTTGCGTTCATTCTTAACGAGGTCTGGATTTACATTAACACTCCTGACCAGGTAAACAGCAAACCCATTATACTCACTTCGGTCTGGTGTAAGATGTTTAAGATTAAGAATTGTATCAGAGGTAAAGAGGAGTCCCAACTCACGGCAGAGGAGGTACACCATCCCATGTTGATGACCCCCATATCCTTCTATTATTTCTCCGGCAACTCCATTCTCTTCAAACCGGCAGAGTAATGGAAAGTCGCCGATTTTTTCTCCAGTTGACGAGGGGAAAAGGTTGACCTCTTCTGGTGGATGCATTCTGGCGAAGAGATTGATCATTACGGTGTAAACCTGTTCATACACAAGATCTTCTGAGCATGCTCCATATGCACGATTATTAGTCTTGATAACATTCCATGTACCCTCATGAGTCCAAATCGGGGCCTCAAAGTATCCAGCAGCACCACAGTGATCGGTATCTCCATGGGTCATGATTATTCGGGAGAATCCGGGAGCACCATCCAGATGATAGTGTTTGAACATTTTCATCGCGTCATCATGGTAAATACCATATCCTGTATCGACCATAATACGCCCGGTAGGGGTATCTATTATAAAAATACTCCCGCCACCTGGAAGCTGGAAACAGTATAACCAGATATGTGTAGTAACCTGTATCTTTTGTACATCTGCAAAAAACCCGTCTCCTGTGGTCTCTGCTAGGCGCCTACCATTTTGAAGGATCTGCTCCAGGGTTCCCTCGTATTCTTTTCCATATTCTGTTAATTGTTGGGCAATGTGGCTGAACTGATTAAGTAGATCCAAAAGGTATGGATCAGCAGTTTCACCCAGAATCTCCCTCACTCGTTCGGCATAACGATGGTAGAAGAGACAGCCATCAGACTCGTCATCACCACAGTCATATCCTTCAATTTCTATTTCGTAATGAGCATGAATGGCATCAATTAATATATTGGTCAGGGAGAGATCATGTACCCTTACAGCCACCTGGAGCCGGTCTGGATTTTTACCTCTGTTATCAAATGAGAGTGAAGTAATCTCGGCTTTGTATTCATCGAGGATCATCAGGATTCGATGGAGAGTTCCAGGAATATCTGGTACGATGACGGTAAACCTGACTGTTTTTGGATATCTGATCTCAGACTGTAGATATCCTTTTAGAGATAGAGCCGTCATGGCTTTCTGACATCCCTCCGGTGTTCCCCGTACTGAAAGAAAAGAGGTCTTGGGATCTATCGATCTGTTGAAGTGGCACCGTGTAACAGTAATCCCTGTGTCTGCGATAATCCCTACCGCTTCGTGGATAGAGCCTGTATCAGGGATTCTGATGACAAAAAATTCGTTCCTGCAGTCCATCAGAACACCAGTTATTCAGAAACATAATTTTCGCGTTCAATAAATAATCCGCCAAAAATTGCACGTTCAATCATCTCTGATACATATCTCATCTTCTGTGATTCTTCCAAATCCATATTTCTATGAATCTCAGAGTAGATTTGAACTCTGAGTAGTCCAAACCTGAATTTATCTATGAGTTGTTCATTGAGTGATCCTGCTTCACGAAATATTGGTTCTATTAATTCAGGCAGAAGTGTAATATCCTGAAGGCATAGAACAACTTGATTGTAGAGAGGGATGGCCTCTTCCTTCCCACAAAGAATGCTTAGGTAGTCCATTCTCACCTTTCTACAATGCTTACTAGTTTCTCCATAACGGAGTTGATTGCCTTCCAACTGGGAGTTTCATCTTTGCGCTTAATAATAAATGGACGGCCCTCATCTCCTGCCTTACGCATCTCAGGATCAAGTGGGATACTTCCAAGAAATGGAACATGATGCTCTTCTGCTATTCTCTCGCCGCCACCTTTGCCAAAGAGATCGATTACTTCACCACAGTGTGGACAGGTCAGACCACTCATGTTCTCAACTACTCCGAGAACATCAAGTTTCAGCATCTCGACAAAAGTGATTGCCTTGGTAGAATCAAGGGTCGCAACATCCTGTGGGGTTGTGACGATAACTGCTCCCCTAAGGTTTGGAGCGATCTGGGCGATAGTCAGTGCTTCATCCCCGGTTCCTGGTGGAAGATCAACAACAAGGTAATCAAGGGAGCCCCATTTGGTATCTTCAAGGAATTGTCTGATGGCTCCTGCCTTCATGGCTCCACGCCAGACAACTGGTGCAGATTTTTCAGGGAGAAGGAATGCCATTGAGATAACCTGCAAAGATCCTGTCACTCGTACTGGTATGATCTTATTATTCTCAGAACTAAGTTGGTGCTCTTCCAGCCCGAGCATCTTGGGTACATTTGGTCCGTGGATATCTAGATCAAGAAGGCCAACCTGACGTCCGTGGTTTGATAAAGCATATGCCAGGTTTACTGCAACGGTGGACTTACCTACCCCTCCTTTTCCTGATAATACAAGGATGACATGCTTAACATCAAGATTTGCTTTAGGAGGGAGTTTATTCGCCTGCCCGCAGTCTGAACTCTGTTGACATGCAGAGCAGTTGTTATCACATGATTCCGGTGATTTACTCTCGTTTTCGACCATAGTGGGACCTTATCTTAAATAGGATTTGTATATTATTTGGGGGAATTACAACATAAATCAATGGTATCCATACCTGCCTACTTACTTCAATATGAGAAATTATCTGGGGTATCAGGACAATTCTTTACGATATAAATACCATGCTCACCCAAGTAGATAACAGAGGGGGATATTTGAAATGGAACGTCGGGATATTCTGGTAATAGCCGCAGCATTGATTGTGGTTCTCATTCTAGCGGTCGTGGTAAAACCAATGCTTACTCATCAGGCTCCAAATCTGGGATTACCCCAAACACCTGCGCCACCTGTACCGGTCGAACAGAGTTCGTCAGAACCTGGGGTTATAACAGGACCCACTGAAATAGAACTCACACCTGAACCAACTCCAGTTAAGACTTTGACATCTACAACCAATGAACCAATATCTTCTGGATCGCAGAAAATGCAACCACTTCCAGCTCTAACTCCGGTAAGTTGGCAACCAGACGCAGATAATCCGATGCCTGCTGTACAGATGGTGAATTATGCTGATATTGTCGGAAAGTATACTGGGACTACTGCTCCGTTCAGAATCCCAACTCCATACTGGGAAATCGCATATAATATTACACCGTCAGGATCAACACCTGTCTTTTTACTGGATGTTGTTGAAAAAGGAGTATCTGGGGAGAACAAGACGATCAGAAGTATGGTATATAGGCAGGGAAAACAACCTGATCCTAAAGAGGGGAGATTTTTTGAGGGTGGTCACGATTATTACCTGAATATCACGGCTGATCAGATAGAAAAATATAGGATAATATTATCTATACCCTTAAAATATCTACCTGATCAGTAAACTGGATTTCATACAATTAGGAGGAGGCACAGATGGAAAAACGTGATATAATTATTATTATTGTGGCTATTTTCATCGTGCTTTTCATGGCGATGTATGTCAAGCCATTAGTAACCGGAAAACCAGTTCAACTTATGCCAGATGAATTTTCAAATATGTTGAAAGGTGGAAACCAGTCTGTTATTAATAATACAAGTATAGTGAATTCTTCAGCTAAACATGTGACATCAATTCCAAGAGTAAATTCAATTAATCCTCAAAATATTACTGCAGATGGGAATACAACTAAAGTTGTTATTGAAGGAAAAAATTTCACAGAATCGATGGATTCGGTAACATTTGTGGGTAATGGGGAGAATAAGACATTCTCAACCTCCCTACAGAACGGAACTTTAGTCACTGATAATGTAACTCTTCCTGAAGGTAATTGGATTGTTAAAATTGTAGATAATTATACCAAAGTTACCTATAATACAACCCGATCTGTGGTCGTAAAAGCAACAATTACTCCTGTTCCTACTTGGGATGGGAAACCCATTCCTCTACAAGTAACTGAACAACCTACCGGGACTATATTTAAGAGCAGGCCTTATCCTGAAGATACTGTAAGCAATGCTACTCCAATGAAAACTTATTCTAACTTCAGTGATGTAAAAAGTGCAAAAATAAAATCAATATACATACCCTACGGATACTATGACATAAACTATTCTGTTACTTTCCAAACTCATATTGCAACACCAGCAGATACAGAAAAGAACGTTTTTGAATTTAATCGTGAATACAAAGAACCTTTGGTTGTTTACGAAGTTACGCAGACATATAATAATGAAACAAAACAGTGGGATTACACCTACACAAAAAATGAAAGTGATACTGAATTTAAACCGAGCTCCGATAAAATACTAACAAAAATTCCTAAAGATGAAGGGTGGACTGCTGGATCAGATGAAACGCCTTTTGAAACTGAAACTACAGATTTTTTTGGTCAGCCACTTGTTGAATCTGTAGGTTATACAAAGCCAGATATAACAATAACTGTAAAAAATCTTGATAATCCTTCAGCTATCCCTGTAATAATCAAACCTAATGGTGGTATTGATCCCCTTCAATGGAATGAGGCTAAACATAAAGATGAAGCAGAAAAATTAATGAAGGAGAAAGGAAAACAGGAATATTTTGATTCAGATGAGTACAAAGATGCATGGGATAAAAAATGGAAAACAATAAAGGATCCACGTCCCTGGTCTGAACGAATATATGGGAAGGGTAATTATTCATTAGAAATTGATACACAAAGTATTGATTCATATAATATTCAGATTAAGGTTCCAGAAGTTAGGAATACATCTTATATCCCTAAAATGGATGAGAATTATATTCTAGAACAAAATGCAATCAAAAAACAGCTGAGTGGATTCTTCACCGAATTTAATGAAAACCTGAGTGCCACTTATTTTACAAATATCGTTGATTATCTCGCTACAGATCTGACCACACACGATAAACTTGAGCAGATTTATCAGGGATATGTCCAAACCCGGGCTACAGGAATTAAAGTAACAGATGTAATTATCGATGATATTCTTGTTAGAGGTAATATCGGAAAGGATAACTCTTTGATCCAAGCAGATTCTGCAACAGCAAGAGGGAATCTAAAAGTAGTACTAAATAATGTGGAAAAAATTATTCCATTCGATCTGAGCTTCGTGAATGAACCATCAGGCTGGAAATTTAAAACCCTACCTGATATCAAATACTAATATGTGTGTAAAAAGATCTGGAATTCAGATTGTCGATAAACTAATCAAAAAACCCTTAATTAAACAGAAAAAAAGTGAAACACTGTATGTGTTTCAAATGAATAATATTATTATTTAATCGAACTTCCGCTTATCCATTGACTGAATGTAGGTGATCTCCTTTCCAACCTCGATTTTGTCAGCAATCTCATTGGGAATAGGAAGTTCAAAGTTTTCAAAATCAGCCAGATCCATGAGTTGTGCTATGCTACCGGCAATGGTGATGACCTGAGCGTTTTTTCGTTCAACGATTGGAGCATAAACTTTTGCTGAAACAGGTTGGACGACAGATCTCTTGACCCCGTCAAAAATCCCCATCACGTCAAGACGTGCTTTTGCTGCACCATGCTTTCCAGGCTTTGATATACTGATTGAGAGAATCTTACAAGGCTCATCCTCAACTAGCATGTATTTTCCCTCTTTCAATTTACCGACTTCAGTCTGTTCCTTCATAAAACACCTAATTAAAAGCTGATTATATGTATCGAGCCACCCACACATAAATACACCGTAACGGGACGCTTGGTAGCGATATCCATGGACTTCTTTTCAGCATGTAATTCAATGGCTGTATCAGTCAGAAATGCGATCACTCCTCTCTGCGGGACAGAGGAAGGAGGGCGTGTGATTGGTATTGGGGCTGATGGGACCCCCACCAAATATATCGATAAAGTAGCCGAAGATATTATAATCTCTACTCTCCGGGAATACGGATTATGTAAAACCCTTATTAGTGAGGAAATAGGAAAAATCTCAATTGGTGGAGAAAAGGGAACCATTTTTCTTGATCCTGTTGATGGGACTTATAATGCTACTATGAGCATCCCTTTTTATGCTCTTTCTATTGCTTATGCAGAAGAAGGTCATATCCTCCAAGCCTTTGTTCAAAACCTAGCTACCGGGGAAGTATTCACTGCAAAAAAAGGGGGAGGGGCATTTCTGGATGGACATCTCATATGTGTATCCCAGACATCTGATCTTCAAACCAGTGCCATGAGTATTTATGGAAAACACTTTCAACAGGATCGGATATTCAACTTGATGCAGAAGATTCGAAGGTTCAGGCAGTTTGGAGCCTCTGCACTTGAAATCTCTTATGTGGCAGCAGGAAGAATAGATGGATTTGTAGATCTTCGAAAAACTCTCCGGGTCACTGATGCTGCTGCAGGAGTTTTGATTTGTGAAGAAGCAGGTGGAATTGTCACTGACCTAGATGGGCGCTCGATATCCTTTGCAGATGAGGTAACCATAGGAACTTGTCTCATTGCAACAAATGGGCATTTACACCGGAAAGTTATAGAGTATTTGCGGTGAGGCTCATGGAAATTCTTATTGTTGTCCGGATAGAAGATTCCCGAGTTCGTGAATATGCAAATCAACTGAGCAATCATCTTACAAAATTAGGGCATACAGTGCGACTAGGTCCTGAGAATCTCCATAAGGAACAAAAAAAGTTATTTGATTCATTATCTCCTCCAGACCTCGTGGTAGTGGTTGGGGGTGATGGCACCATTCTGTTGACAACACAACTCATGCCAGTTCAGGTTCCACTTATTGGGGTAAACTGGGGAGAAGTTGGATTTCTTGCTGATCTTGAGCCAGAAGTAGCATTCAGGTTTTTTGATTACTTCTCTCTTCCAATCAAGATTGAACCGCGAATGAGGATTTCACTATCAGTTGATGGGGAATACATCGGTGATGCCTTGAATGAAGCATTGATCGTCACGGATCGACCAGCCAAGATGCTCAAGTTTTTAATCCACATCAACGGAGTAGTTGCTGAACGGTTTAGAGCTGACGGGCTTCTTATTAGTACGCCTACCGGCTCAACAGCATATGCCATGAGTGCAGGTGGTCCTATTGTAGATCCAAGGGTGGAAGGTTTTCTTATGGTCCCGCTAGCACCATTTATGCTTTCTAACCGGCCTCATCTTATTGATTCATCCCGGACAGTAAAAGTAACTCTAGAAGCTGAAAAGCCGGCAAAGTTAGTTATTGACGGGCAGATTATTTGCCACATTGGTGAAATGAGTACAATCGATATCATTCGTTCAACAAAACCTGCACTCTTTGTAGATGCAGGTCAGAACTTCTTTGAAAAGATCAATAGGAAACTTAAGCACCTATAACTACTCCAGGCATTGATGAGGAACATTAACTATGATAACTGACGTACAATTAGGAGTATCAGGATGCAGATGAGATATCAGGCTATTCTTCTGATCATACTCTGCTTCGCTCTGGTGGGATCAGCCTATGCAGAGACCGGAGAAGAGTGGTTTGAGATAGGAAGTGCACATTTCGATAACTCCTCCTTTGTTGAGGCTATTAGTGCGTGGCAAAAGGCAGCCGAAATTGATCCAACCCTTTCGGCAAATGCCTGGTATAATATCGGCCTTGCCTATGCCGGCATGGAGCAATATGAGCAGGCTATCCAGGCGTGGGATAAGACTATCGCACTTGCTCCTGAATCACCAATAGCATATGATAATAAAGGGACGGCTTTAGCCCTCCTGGGTAAAAATGATGAAGCCCTTGCAGCATATGATATTGCTATCAAATTAGATCCCAGTCAGACAAAATTCAAGTCAGATCGTGATATGCTCGTTAATAGCCTGAATAAAGCAAAATCTCCGATATCTCCTGTATCTGTGATTTTTGCAGTGTTGATAGCCGGCATCTTCCTTATACATCGCCGTCGCTATTAAATTCACATATTTTTTGTGTTCAGTAAAACGAAGCATGATGAGGACTATTATCCAGAAGATTTTTGTACCTTTCCAGAGATAGGGTTGTTATGGGAAAGGAAATCCAACACGATTCCTATTTATCTTTGTTTATTTTAATCATTGGGTTCTGTCTTTTTACAAATGTTGTATGTACGATATCATATGCAAATATTATCGGAACCAGAATTGTAATCCCGACAACACTTTTTGCAGGAACACCAGATGAACTACAAGACTTCATTAGAAATGAAGGATCAGAATCAGTAGGCCCATTTGAGATCCAATACTTCCTTTCTTCAGATCAAAATCTCGATGGACGAGTAATAATTGGTGAATGGCATATTGAAGGGCTGAAGGCTGGGGCACAGAAATATGGTAATACAACTTTCACAATACCTTCTGGTACACCAGAAGGTACATATTATCTGGGAAGATGGATAGATCCCACAGGAATATTATCAGCAAAAAATCCGACTAATAATATCCAATGGTCAAAGGTACCTATCCAAGTATTAAATAATATTAGTTCTGGTATAGAAGGGATAGGAACAATAGTACCGTCCACAGTTAGTGTAGGGAGTAATGTACCTGTAACAGTAATCGTCAATCTATCAGGGAAAAATCCCAAAAAATCAGGGTCTGTGAATCTTTTCCTTTCAAAATTGAGCAGAACTGACTCATCATTAATTCCAGCAGGGGGGATTAACTTTCCTGAATTTTCTTCTTTAGGAGAACAGGAAATTACCGGCAATATGGAAATCCCTAATGATATAAAAACTGGGACTTATTATCTATTCACTTCTTTTGTCCCAATAAGCCAGATGAATGGTAAAGGAACTCCATCCACATTCTGGTTAAATGAAGATCCACTTGTAATTACTTCTTCAACAGAAATCACTAAAAAACCTGATATTGTTCAGAATCTGCAGGACTCATACCCTGATGTTCTCACTCTGGACACAGAACAGCCAGATGAGGCTTTTATCGGTGATTCTTTTACTGTTATTGATTCAGTAAAAAATATCGGTGGTACCGAAGCGAATATTGTACGGGTTGAATATTTACTATCGCCGAATACTGATGGAACCAACGGCAAGCATCTTGGATGGCGAACAATAATGAGTCTTCAGCCTGACCAAACCAATATAGAACAGAAACTCCTTGGTGTCCCATCAGATATTAAAGCAGGGTTGAATTACCTGGTAAAAAAGATCACGGTCACTTCGGCAGTTCAGGAGAAGAATACTCAAAATAATAACTGGGTTAGCAATCGTCCTATCAATATCAGATATAATCCTGCATCTCCAATTCCTGATTTGACACATATAAGGACTGTATGGCCAAAAGCCCAAACTGGTGAAACAATTCCAATTACTGATACCATCACCAACATTGGAAAAGGGTGTGCCAAAGATGTTTCAGTTGCATATTATGTATCTCCATATCAGATGTTTGATGTAGCGACTGCAATTTACCTGGGTGTATGGAGATTGGATTCAATTTGCCCACTAGAACAGAAAACGAATACAACATATGTGAATATTCCATCAGATTTGACTAATGGCGAATATTATCTTTATTCAATCATAGATCCTTGTTCATTTGTTTCAGATTGTGATGAGGGCATGCCAGAACTAGATAAATCTAATAATATTAATATTGGAATCTTGAGGCTCGGTCCATGTGTCTTATGCAACTGATGGATTTTCCTTTTTTCCGATTGCTATTCATCTATAGTCCAACTACTACCCCGGATGCTTTTTTATCCTTACTGAGTAATTTGTAAATATGGATGATAATACCCTAAGTCCTGGATCATCATATATGAAAGATACATCCAACTCCAGTCCCATATCAATTCCGTCACTCAATAATAGACAAACTGAAACAATTGAAGAATCTTTTCAGGTGGTTGAATTCTTACTTGGAGAGGATCAATTTGCCATAAATCTCTTTGATGTTAAAGAAGTCGTAGAATACTCACGAATAACCCGTCTTCCTAATAGTCCTCCGTATGTCAAAGGAATAATTGATCTCAGAGGTGAGATTACTACCATCATCGACCTTAAACAACAACTTGCAATAACTGCTAGATCCTCTACTAGTGAGGAAGACTCTAGAATTATTGTCCTTGATGATCGGCTGACTAATTCTAAGATCGGGATTATGGTCGATGATGTGCTAACCGTTTCCACATATACTCCTGATTCTGTTGATGAGACAGCAACCTCTGGAGATGAAGGATCACATATCATGGGTATCATCAAAAAGAAGAGCAAGGATAAAGAAAAAGAACTGACTCGATTGATAATATGGATCGACATTAAAAATCTGCTCAGAGATATGGAACAGATTTAAAAAATATATATAAATTTTAAGTTAGGATTTAGGTGTCTTCTATCATCATTTCGTAATTAATAACATTCTCAGCGATATCTGCTGAATATTCACCCGTTCGACGGATACTATCTGTTATATTACGGATAGGTACCGCAACAGTGGCAGGAAGAGAAAGGATCTCAGAATTAATGAGATTATAATTTTCTTCAAGTTGGTGAATAGATTCGATCATCCGGTTAGCTTTTTTGAGATCGTGAGTAAAAAAGGCCTCGACACTCTTTTCAAAAGCCTGTATTGCAGCATCTGATGCTTTCTGTATATGTGTAGAAATATCTGGACCTACATCACTGGATGATATTTTCCTGGTATTATGCGCAATACGAACTCCATGATCCCCTACCCTCTCCATAATCCTCCCTACCTGAAAGTGAGGTAACATTCGTACAATTGTGGTATTCATCTTTCTGGATAGGTGAATATTTTGCATGATCATATTGGTTTGCCTTGCTATCAGCCAGAAGAGTCGATCAACATCGTTATCCCTGTCCATTACATCTTCTGCAAGTGCAGGATCATCTTTTAGCAGCGCCTCAATAGCATCGTGATGCATTCCTTTTACAATTACAAACATCCGTTTAAGAGAATTCTCAAATGGCATCTCAAGGGGATTGAGAAGATCTTTAAGAAGAATGGATTGATCAGTCTCTTCGACGCACTCCGGGCCAATCACCATACTAGAAAACTCACGAAGTTTGACTCTTATTTGGCCCGGTATCCGGTCTTTTGTGGTTATCTTGATGGTGCTGTATCCTGCAATATAGGTACCAATTAAAAGACGAAGAAAAAAATCAGGTTCTGTTTGTTGATCAACTGTAATCTCCTTAACACGCTGTATCTGATCTCCATTTATATTTCTGGTGACCATCAGGGTTCCATCTGGCTGAATAAGGACACCGAGGGGATCATTCTTTTTGATATGCAGTGATTCAACCCAATTTTTGGGAAGGGTAATTACATAGGAGGAACCTCCAGTCATCTGCACGCGTCGGATTTCCATATTTCTGATCCTTTACGTATAGTTTCCTTTGAAACCATATAGAGAATCCGAAATATGTGTGATCTATTGTATCTGGATAGTGAGATATCAAAAAGAACCTAAACATTGTATTAGGTAAGTATTGCCAAATAGGTTTATGGCAACAGAACCTGTTTTGTTTCGGGTTGTCAGGGCATGGAACAAAGATGAAATAATTGCCCTCTACCAGTCTGCAGGATGGTGGAGAAATTATTATGATCCTAAAGGTATTGCCCCCCTTATCAAAGGCAGTTTTATCTTTGCCCTTGGGATTGATTCAAGAACCGGTAAGGCTGTTGCAATGGGAAGAGTCCTTTCAGATCAAATTATCACCGGATATATCCATGATCTCTGTGTTCTTACTGATAAGCGCGGGTTGGGTATTGGAATGGGCATTCTTGATTTTATAATTCAGGAGGCGAAATATGCGGGATTATCTTCTCTTTTTTTAGTGGCAGAACCTGATACCACTGTATTCTATAAAAAATCAGGTTTTATCTGCAATAAGGGCCTGATCTTCTTATCATATAATCCGGATGGTCAGTATGAGACTTGACGATGATGATTTCCACCCACTCACGCTTGAAGATAAAAAAATCTTTGATGATTTTTACTCACGATATCCTATAGAACATTCTGAAAATACCTTTGGTACTCTGTATTGCTGGCGAAAGTATGGTAATTATGAGATCGCCGTGGTAGAAGAGTGTCTTATTATTAGAGGGAGTACTGATTCTTACACCTCACTCCGCTGTCCCATAGGGCCAAAAAATCCGGATCTCCTGAACGCTGTTATTGATCTCGCTCTCTCCACTGGTAAACAGGCACCATTTCTCGTCCTTGAACCTTGGCAGTTTGAATGGGTACAACAGATCAGGCCAGATCTGCAGTTCAAGGCTGATCGGGATTTTTTTGATTATGTTTATGAAACTTCAGATCTTGCAACCCTTGAAGGAAAGCAATACCTGATGATTAGAAAACAACTCCATAAATTTAGAAAGAAATGCCCATCAACGGTGGAAAGAATAACCCAAGAAAACTTTGACGAGGTGAAGGAATTTCTCAAGCGGTGGTGTCAGTGGAAGGAATGTGACAAGTACACTATCCTTAAACATGAGAAAGAAGCACTTTGGGAATCACTAGAAGTATTTGATCAGCTAGGGTTTGAAGGGCTAGCAGTAAAGCCTCACGGTGAAATAGGTGGTATTGCTATTTATGAAGAACTTAATCCCCGGACAGCAGTTGTTCATTATGAAAAAGGCATGCCTGATTGCGAAGGAGTATATAAGGAAATTAATTATCAGACGGCATCTCTTCTCAAGGATCGATACCAATATATTAATCGCGAGAGTGATATGGGTTTACCTGGTCTAAAGGAAGCTAAAGAACGATATCATCCGCATCATATGGCAGAACTTCATTATCTTGATGTTAGTTCGTAACATCAAGGGAGGCCGTATTTATTCCAAAACCGCTGATAGTCATGATAATTATCAAAAATTCCCTTAAGGAAATTTATCACATTTATTTTATAGTTTTATATCAATACTAAAAATGCGATAATGCTTCGCCCTTTGATATCTCGGGCAATACTGTTTTTATTCATAATACTGGTAAGTGGATTTCTTTTTTGTGTATCACCTGTTGTTTCTGAAGTATCTGTGACTACACTCATAGATACAGTCGGGATGACACATGATAGTTCAACTATAACACAAGGATATGGGAATCCATATGTGAATGGATCATCGCAGTTATTTCGAGACTCAACAATGACCAATGGTGGAGCTCTTACCCTCTCTAAGGCTGTCTCTGCCGGGGGTAAGAACTATGAGAATGGGTTGGTAGATACTCAAAAAATACTCAGTTATGATGCAGCAACAACCGGCAGTCATCTCACAGCCAGTGAATATACTATAACTACAACAGCCCGTGGTTCGAGTGACAATTCAACACCACTCTGTACCCTGGCATCTGGAGATTCTGCAAGTTCGAGTTCTAATAGATCTTTCTCTGCATCAGCTTCACTTGATGTCATCACCGCGAACACCCTCCAACTTGCATCCAGAACCCGCATTTCACCTGAAGATCTCCAGTACTCAGTGAGTGCCAATACCTCTAGCCCTGCAGGTAATTATTCTAGTCCTGCTATTGTTGCTACTTCGTTTAATTACGGCTCAGGGACCGCAAGTGATATGAATATGGCTTCTGATAGGTCAAAGGTTTCAGGGCTCTTTGATCTATTCAATCGTGTTTACCATGGAGGAACTAGCGCCACAATTCAGGCACAGACTGGTGGCTCTGGCATGGTGAATTCACGGACAATTGCAGAACACACGTATGACAGCAGGAATACAACAGGTCAGACTGAATGGACTGGGACAGCAGTGTACACCTCGACTCTTCTTACCAACGGAGGAAATCTTGAGGAGACACGCTCTATAACAGCAGATAAGACAACATCTTCACAGCGACTGATAAGTTATAATGCAAATGGTTCTACCTCAATGCAGACTGATGAAAGGATGGTTGCTGTGAAACAGGTCAGAGATGGAGTTAATACATCCACTGATCCAAGTTGTGTATTTGGCGGAAGTACTGCAACAGTTAATGGAACAACTGCCTCATATCAGTCAGTGAGTGCATCATCACAGGTGATGGGTGTTGACTCGGCAGAGATTGAATCATTTGGACATATGGATATTGGTAGTGGAAATAACGGAACAGCACCTGTAATTGTTCATTACAAAGCTGATATCACATCACCGGTAGAGTTTGATGCTTCGATCCTTCAGAAAATGACAGATCCCAATAATGATGGAAAATATGAGGATCTTAATGGGAATGGAAAGCTCGATATGCAGGATTTGGTCCTCCTCTTTAGAAATTTTGACTGGCTTTCCAAGGGTAATATATCTTCACGGTTTGATTATAACAACAATGGCAGGGTTGATTTTGCAGATCTGACTCTTGCCTTCAGAGATATTCAAAAGTGATGAAATTGTTACCAGGAAATATATATAATTTCGATATGAGTAAAATGATTCATTTGGAAGAGCATAAGAAGAGTCAATAGTAAAAAAAAAAATTTCAATACAAATGGATAAACCGTTTCAGGTGAGAGAAGTACCTGTTTCATGTCAGTGGATATTTCGCTTATTATCGTCGGAGGAGGGCCTGCAGGACTTTTTTGCGCATTACAGGCAGCGAGTGAAAATATAGATGTTTTAGTGCTTGAAAAAAAGCGTTCATGCGGAAATAAACTCCTGATAAGTGGATCTGGTCAATGCAATATCACTCATGATGGTGAAATTCAGCAATTTCTATTGCACTATGGTGATAATGGATCCTTTCTCAAACCCTCTCTTATGAATTTTGGAAATCAGGATCTTATCAGTTTTTTCAATGAAAGAGGGGTTCCATTGGAGATTGAACCTGGTGGAAAGGTGTTCCCAATCTCCCACAAAGCATCTGATATCCTTGATTTTCTTATTCATGATTGTCAGAAATACGGAGTTAGGATTAAAAATTCCAGCCCTGTAACTGATGTCACGTACACTGATGGCAGGTTTCAGGTAACAACTGATGAAGATATTGTTACCTCAAATTACCTGGTGATTGCCACAGGGGGAGAAACATATCCAGCGACGGGATCTACCGGTGATGGTTTTACATTTGCATCTCGTCTGGGCCATACAGTGACTGAAACTGGATCTGCACTTACTGGAATACAGGTAAAAGATTACCGTTTCTCCGATCTTTCAGGGATTTCTTTTGCTGACCTGAATATAACTCTTTTTAGAGATGGGAAAAAGATAAAAACCCACATTGGTGATATCCTTTTTACTCATTCAGGTCTTTCAGGACCTGGTATTCTTGATTTCTCCAGATATATCCGTCCGGGGGATACTCTCAAAGTCTCTTTTACACCAGGGATTGATACCCGGGAGATGAACGAGAAATTAATTAAACGGATTTCAGAATCTGGTAGTAAGCAGCTCCGGACAGTTCTAAATGGATTCAGACTCCCTGAAAGAGTTGTCAGGAGGCTACTCGAACTTGCGAATGTTGATCCAGATCTCACCGGTCCTCACCTAACAAAAAAGGATCGCACAAATCTTGTTGATTTGATTACCGCTTGTCCTTTTGAGGTTAGCAAACTCGGTGGTCATGAAGAGGCTATGGCTACCCGGGGAGGAGTAAATCTGTCAGAAGTTAATCCAAAAACCATGGAATCACGTATCATTTCAGGCCTCTTCTTTGTTGGAGAGGTTCTTGACATAGATGGTGATACTGGGGGATATAATCTTCAGGCTGCATTTTCAACAGCAAAATTAGCTGGACAGCGAATACATGTTCTTTCTGAAGACGAAAAACATTAAGGATTGTTGAGGATTTTAATAATTTGATCAAATTTAAACGATCTCAAATTCTGGTTTTGTACACCAGACTTCGAGAAGGTATCCTCCTGGCAGTTCTTGATCATCATACATCGGATTGTCCTTTATCCCCCCGGCTTCTGAAGTCAGATATAATATCTCTTCACTGTTCCAGTCTTCTTTTTTCACTCGGATTACTCTGCCAAGGTTCTCGACCCAGTAAACCAACTTGAATGGCCAGTCTTCTGACACATCATCACTCCGTGTCAGGTATCTGCTCCTCGTCAGAGCTGCTGTATAATAGACCCCAGGTTTAATTTGAAAGAGATGATCAGTAGTATATTTTTTGAGAAAATACTTGAGGTCAGAGGCCAGTGATATGGCTCCTGCCAGGGTAGAAACCGGGATGTATACGCCAATAGAAAGACTAACAGGCCCGTAAAACCGGATCGCATCCCATGCAGTTTCAGACTCCCTGAGAGATCGAAGGAGTGGAATTCCGGGTCTACTGATTAGGAGAAGATTCATTGGAAAAAAGAAGGTTCAGATGTACATCCTGGAGTCTGAACGGGGTTCATCACGCCTGACCTTTATTATTGCTTCATGGATATCATCGCCGGTGACAGCCCATGCATCCCTCCTGACAGCAAACATCCCTGCTTCCCGACAGATCGCCTGTAATTGGGCTCCAGTGAAACTTTCAGTTTCATTAGCGAAATTGTTCAGATTAACACTCTCATCTAATGTCATCCTGCGGGTGTGAATTTTCAGGATTTCAAGTCTGGCTTTTTCATCTGGAAGTGGCACCTGGATTACTCTGTCAAATCGGCCAGGTCTTAACAGAGCAGCATCCAGCATATCAACCCTGTTTGTTGCAGCCATTATTCTGACATCACCCCGATTATCAAAACCATCCATCTCTGCAAGTAGTTGCATCAAGGTCCGCTGTACCTCTGCACTTCCTGAAGTTCCGTCGTTAGTCCTCGTTGTTCCGATAGCATCAATTTCATCGATAAATACAATCGATGGGGCACGATCACGGGCTAATGTGAACAGTTCACGAACCATCTGTGCTCCTTCTCCGATAAACTTGTGAACAAGTTCACTCCCTGACATCCTTATGAATGTTGCCTTTGCATTATGAGCTACAGCCTTTGCAACGAGAGTTTTTCCAGTTCCAGGAGGCCCGAAAAGGAGGATACCCTTAGGTGGTTCAACACCAATACGTTCAAACACTTCAGGTTTGGTTAGAGGGTATTCAACTGCCTCCCGGACCTCTTCAATCTCTGAGCTTAATCCTCCCACAAGTTCGAATGTTACATCTGGTGATTCTTCAAGTTCCATTACCCGGACCCTCGAGTCATATGTTTCCTCAAGAACTTTAACAATGGAGAGTGCGTTATTGACCGCAACCTTACATCCGGGTTTGATATCTGGCTGAAGTTCTTCAGAGATAGTAGTAATATATTCCTGATTATTGCCCATCTGACGGAGGTAGATCTCACCTGACGGAAAAATATCTACTACCACTGCAACAAATAGTGGCATTCGTTTTAGCTGACTGTTCTCACGCTTCAGAACAACATTCTCTTTGAATAGTTCCTCTGTGCGGATAGAGAGTTCGAGGTTTTGGGCCTCGAGTTCCTGTAGCCGTATTTGGTAGGCCAGGGACTGATCCCGTATCACGTTGTCCCGTGGCAGGGAAGAGTCGGGATAATCCATAATACTCATAAGTGGGGAGGATATGGTTTAATAGTTCTCTTTGGGGATAATTTGGAATTAGTATCCTGAAGCATAATAATACCCATTTTCTTCCTTAACAGTAATAGGTATATCAAAGAGCTGACTGATATTTGTACTAGTCAAAAGCGAATCCTTACAGCCATCAGAAAATAAATTTCCATTTTTCATCATTATTATTCGGTTGATTTCTGGTATTATGTCATGAATTTGATGAGTAACCAGAATGATTGTAACACCGCTTATGGCAATCTTACGAAGGTATTTACGCAGAGTATGGAGAGCATGGAGGTCAAGACTGCTTGTTGGTTCATCAAGAATAAGTACCTGTGGTTGATGAACCAGAGCACGTCCAATGATCAGCCGTCTTGCTTCACCTGATGAAAGATCAGAAATGCATCTTGTTAAATGCGATTCAATATTTAAAAATCGGGCTACTTCGTATACTTTCTTTTCCATCTCACTGGTTACTTTATGGTTGAAGAGACCAATGCTGCTAAAGAATCCAGATAACATGACCTCCTTTCCTGTGATCGATCGGGTGAATGTGAATTGAAGGTCATTTGATACAATTCCAAAATGTGCTCGCAGGTCAAAGACATGCCACTGTTCCTTTCCAAATACTTTACAACAATGGTATTTCTCATCCTGAACAGGATAGATTTCCTTCATGAGAACTTTGATAAGAGTGGATTTTCCTGATCCATTTGGCCCCAGAATTGCAACATGCTCCCCATTAGGGATTACCAGGTTAAGTGAATCAAGAACTTTCGTTCCACCCCTACAGATAGAGATGTTGGTGCATTCAAACAAGGGTGGTGGACATGTGGATAAATATTCTGTTTTGTTCTGGGACATCTGGATCAGTACCTGAACTTTTCTATTGGTTCTTCTACCATCTTTTGATTTCGGAAATAATCAGGCCGTGAAGCAAATTATTTCTGATTTAACTGTAATCATTATATTTGTGGTTTTTTAACTTCAAAACTCATTATTTATTATGTTATAGAAATGAAAATGTCATTATGCTCAAATTCTAAAATTAGTTAGTATTTAATTAGTTTTCAAGTGTTTATATTAAAAATTAATTATTGCGGACTCCTTTTTTTCCGATATTAAATAGGGTCATAGCGATATGTGTATGCTCACATGTACCGCAAATCCAGGATAAATCGGCGGTCACTTGGGGGCCGAAGTATCACTTCGCTCGGATTATAAAAATCCTCAATAACCACTGATGGATGAAACCACACACTCTGGCGGTTATTTCCTCCTCGAAATTACCGTCTTTTCTTTAAGAAATTTTTTTCATATCTACTGCTGGATTTTCTTCTTCAAATAAGCATTTCAATTATCAATGTACACATAGTTCTCTATACTTATTTACGAGGGTGTCTATGAAATTCATGAAAAATCTGTTCATATCATTTAGCAGGACGTGTCTGCTGATTACCATACTAAGCATTTTCTTTACAAATTGTATTGTGGTTGCAGACTCCTATGACCCCTTTCATCCACCACTGAATTCTGATAACTACCCACTCCCAGCAAGTTTTACGGCAATTGGATCTTCGACCTCGTTTACCAGTACTCCTTCTACTTCTACTAGCCAGGAACCAATAGTTCTTACCGAGACAAGGGCTTCAGTTCAAAGGAATCAGTCTGCAGTCCAGATGATCACATATAAAAATGAGGGGACACTAAAAGCAGAATGTCTATCTGGTAATGGATTTGAACTCTATTCATTGAAGAACGACAAATTCCCTGATAATACAACGTTTAGATCAGATTATGGGAAGTCCTCTATGGTGACTCTTACTTCTCCGGTTACTCTTAACATATCTGCAGGAACATGGTACTTTACGATATTTCCTATCGGTGATGGCTGCTCGTATGATATAACTGCCATACAGAAGGGAGGTTCTAGTACGGGATCAAGTTCAGCAAGTTCATTTTCATCATCAATGGGAGTAAGTTCTATTTCTCTGAGTTGATTTCAATCTTTTTTCTCCAGTAACTATACTCTTCCCATTTGTTTCCACAGAACATATCATTCTCCCCCTCCTATGTTTTCTGTGGACCCGATTATTAAGAAAGTCCGACGTGACCTTATAGAAAATGGTCATGAAGAGATACGAAAAGGATCTAAAAGATTTTTTAAGGAGGACATTCTGTGTTATGGGGTTAAAACAGCCACCGTGGGGAAAATCGCCAAGAAATATTGGGGAGAAATAAAAAATAGGGAAAAACAAGAGATTTTTACTCTTTGTCAAGAATTATATTCGTCTGGTTATATGGAGGATGCTTTTGTAGTTTCAAATTGGATGGCAAATATGTCCGTTCAACTTACTCCTGCGGATATGCCGACTATCAGATCTTGGGTTTCTACATATATAACCAACTGGGCTATGTGTGATAGTTTCTGTAATCATGCCGTAGGAGACCTGGTTGATGCATATCCTGAATGTATTTCAGAATTAATCGCATGGACTGCAT
This sequence comes from Methanospirillum lacunae, assembly GCF_003173355.1. Lineage (NCBI taxonomy): Archaea > Methanobacteriati > Methanobacteriota > Methanomicrobia > Methanomicrobiales > Methanospirillaceae > Methanospirillum > Methanospirillum lacunae. Next base: position 504,225 of record NZ_QGMY01000002.1, read on the forward strand.
CAGATAATCGTTGGATGAGAAGGGCCGCTGCGGTATCACTTATTATTCCAGCAAAACACGGAAAATTTCTGGAAGAGTCGATGAGGATTGCAGATCTGTTACTTACTGATGAAGATGATATGGTCCAAAAAGGCTATGGGTGGCTCCTAAAGGAGGCCAGTCGGAAGCACCAGCAGATTATATTTGAGTATGTCATGAGGAATAAGCAGAAGATGCCACGGACCTCGCTTAGGTATGCGATTGAATTGATGCCTGGAGATCTTCGAAAACTTGCAATGCTAAAAGACTGGTAACGGAAATAAATTTATTCATACATTAATTAGTATAATGATGGTCATGATTATTGCTATCAGCGATATGATAATCATTGATGAATCTAATCAACATATACAACTGAACTGAAATGAGTGCATTCCAGGAAGGTATTAGATTATATAAAGAAGGACGGTATGCTGAAGCAGTTGAGAAATTGCATGCAGTTACTAGTGTAGAGCACACCAACCATAAAGCCTGGAATGCTCTTGGTGTAGCTTTGTCTAAAACGGGAGATATTGACCAGTCTGTGATCTGTTTTGAGAATGCTCTTCAGTTAGATGGTGCTAATAAAACGTATCTAAAAAACCTTGATCGAGCAAAGGTTAAGCGGTTTGAGGGAATCAGGATACATCCTTTGGTTGAGGACAAATCAGGAGGCTCAAAAGAAATTATTGGGTTTTCTTCTCAAACCATATTAGATAAGGGGCAGATACAGACAATTGAATCTGTACCATCAATAATGCAGACGCCAAATCCTATATCTTCAAGTTCTGTGTTTTCTAATTTAAGTAATAACGAAGATCAGGCAAAAGAATTCATGGATAGAGCCCTTTCTCTCTTTGGACAGGCATCATATCATGAGATGCCTGATATGATGCAGGAAACCTTATCCTATGTTGAAAAGGCAATATCAATCAAACCTGATTATTATGACGCTTGGCAATTGAAAGTCTCCATTTTGATTTCTACTGGATTGAATCATGTAGAGGATCTGGTTGATGCACTTGATGCATGTGAACATGCTCTTGCTATAAAACCAGATCAGGCAGCTATGTGGTATAACAAGGCCGGGATACTTGAAAGTCTTGGGCGGTATGATGAAGCAATTTCAGCATATGACAAGTCATATTTGAACTCTTCAGATGAACCCTTGAGACTCGGCCTTATATTGATGAAGAAAGGTGCCATACTTGAGGCCACAGATCAGAGTGCTCAAGCAGTAGAGGTATATGAGCAGGTCCCTGTTCATGATCGCTTTTTTGGGGACGCAATGGAAAAGAAGGCTGAGTTCCTTATGAATTCAGGCGAGAATGATTTGGCACTTTCAACTTTGAGAACTGCAGGTATGAGCTACCTGAAAGTACATCAATATGAAAAAGCGATTCATGTCTTTGATTACCTTCTTACTATCAACCAAAATGATGCCGAAATATCATATAATAAAGGTATAACTCTGCTTGCTCTTAATGAAAGGAATCAATCTAAAGATTTACTTGAGGATGCACTTCGTTATTTTGATATTGCAGTTCAGGCCCAACCCGATAATATGAGTTACCTTATCCAGAAAGGTCGTTGTCTTCTGGATCTTGGAAGGTTTGAGGAAGGTCTACAGTACCTTGACCGTGCCTTGTGGATAAACCCTGATGATGGGATTACTCTTATGAATAAGGGGATTGCCCTCTACCAGTTATCTCGTCATGAAGAGGCATTAAGGTACTTTGATTTAGTCTGTTCGCATTATCCTGAACATTCGGCAGCATGGATCATGAAATCACGAATTCATCTTGACTGGAAACAATATGAAACTGCTCTTATGGATATTGAAGAAGCAATAAGGCGGTCAGAGGATGAACCCCGTACTTTTGCTCAAAGAGCGATTATTCTTCGTGCTCTTGGTAGAGAAACGGAGGCTGAAGAGGATGAGAAAAAAGCGCAGAGTCTATTAGAGATGACTCCTGAATAAGTTCAAGGATGACATTACATGACATCTTCGAACATTAGCAGTAAAAGTTCTGATATTATTACATCTGAATTATCTTCTCTCCTTATTTCTGAAGGAGCATCTATTATAGGTATTGCAGATATTCAGGGAATTAATGAAAATCCATTCCCTGATTTACCTGTTGCAGTATCTATCGGTTGTCAACTAACCCCTACTGTCATCTCGATGATAAACCATGGTCCAACTGAAGCATATATCCAAGAATATAATCGTGTTAATCAGAAATTATTGAATTTCGCAGATATTTGTATAAGGTATATCAAAAAAGAAGGATTCAGGGCTGTAACTGTTGAACCAACCCCTTCGCAGGTCTATCTGAACCATCTATATGATACATTTTCACATAAGACTGCGGCAACTCGTGCTGGTATTGGATGGATAGGGAAGTGTGCACTACTTGTAACCCGAACGTGGGGGTCAGCCATCAGACTTACTACTGTCTTTTCGGATGCTCCATTAAAGATCGGACAACCAGTTGTTCAATCAGAATGTGGGGAATGCACTATTTGTACTAATTTATGTCCCGCATCGGCCCCATCTGGTAAAAACTGGAATCCTGGATTAATCCGTGATGAGTTCTGGGATGCCAATGCCTGTTTTCTTCAGTGTGAGAAAACACAGAAGAATCGTCAGATGAGTGCACAGGTATGTGGGATATGTATCTCTATATGTCCTTATACACAACGTTTTATTAAGGATTCTTCCTGAAGATCTTGCTCAAATGATACAGGTTTAGGGCTCTGGTTTTTTACAGGTTTTCTTTTGTATAGGGCAACCATGGCTTGTCAGATACTCAGCACCCCATACACAGAGTGAGTCTAGAACCGGCACAACTGATTTTCCGAGAGGTGCCAATGCATATTCAACGCGTGGAGGGACTTCAGGATATACGGTTCTCGTAATCACAGCGTCCTCTTCAAGTTCACGCAGTTGTTTAGTCATCATCCTGGGGGTGACCATGGGAAGACGGTCCATTAACTCTGTAAACCGCAGAGTTCCGGATTTAAGCTGCCAAATGATAAGTGCTTTCCATTTTCCACCAATAACCACAAGTGCAGCCTCAACCGGGCAGTGATATCCGTTTAATTTCTGGTTCATAATGTAAGTAGAGTTACTTACTATACATTCTGTATCTATAATTTATTAATATAGTCACTATTCTAGATATAGTGTTAGATCTATGAATGGAAAAACTGGTTTAGAAAAAAATAAAGGCTTTGTCTTCTTTGCGTCGACAGGAATTTTGAATTCATTACATATGGGAGTACCGGTATGCCTGTGATATCTGTTGAGATTGGTCCTCTTACTTCTGAAGTGAAAGAAGAACTCATAAAAACACTTACAAAAACCGCTTCCTCAATAACAAAGATTCCTGAAAGTAGTTTTATTGTTCTTGTGAAAGAATACCCCGCAGATGCTATTGGGGTTGGAGGGATTCCACTCTCTAAACGGTGATGAAATGGTATCTGTTCCTATTTTTGTTGGAAGTCCACGAAAGGGGAATACTCTCATCCTTGCATTAGAAGCCGAAAAAGCACTTCGCAGTAAGGGAATCTCAACTGAAATAATTATGCTCAATGATCTCTCTATTATGGGGTGTCAGGCCTGCTATTCATGTAAACAGAAGGGTAATTATTCCTGTTTACTTCAGGATGATATGCAAAGAATTTATAATCTCATCGAAAATGCTGATGGTGCCATCCTGGCGACACCAATATACTTTGGTGGTGTTACAGCTCAAACAAAACTCTGGCTTGATCGTCTTTTTCCATACTTAAGTATGGATCTTGGGAGTCTTCTTCCAAGGAAGATTCCATTGGCATGTATCTACACTCAAAATCAACCAGACCCCTCCTATTTTACCGGTGCTATGAAATCCTTTGAATTTGCTCTGGGACTTATTGGGTTTTCATTAAAGAACCGGGTTATTGGTTATGATCTTGATACTGGAATTAAACCAATGGCAACCGAGTACCCTGAACTTATGAAAAAAGCCTGGCAAGCAGGCAACGATCTTATCTCATGATTTTGCGTGTTAAATTTTACAGATGATGAATGTGACTGACATTAGAATTAATACAAATTTCTGTAACGGGTGTGCGATATGTGCCGGTGTATGCGCATATGGTATTCTTGATCTTGGATCTGAAAAAAAGGCAATGGTTAAGCCAGGGGCTGAAAAATTCTGTAGTAACTGCGGTCTGTGTGAAGCGATCTGTCCTAAAGGGGCAATACAGGTAAACTACGAGAATGCAGGACGAGTACCTGATTTTTCCACCGAGAGGTGTCCAACTACTAGAGAGATGGGATTACTCATAACCACTCGCAGGTCTGTTCGGGACTATAAAAAAATGTCAGTTCCTAAGGAAATATTTGAAGAAATCTTTGACATTATCAGGTATGCTCCGACCGGGATGAATGGTCAATCAGTTCACTGGATAGTGATATCTGAACCTGATGAAGTTGCTGCTCTGGTTTCAAGAGTTATAGATTGGGCTCGAATGGTTATCAAAACACAGCCTGAATCAGTGATTGCCCCTATTCTTCCGGTATTTGTCAGTGCCTATGATCAGGGAATTGACAAGATTTGCCATGGGGCCCCTCATGTGGTAATAGCCCATAGCCCTGCTGAAAACCCAGTAGGATTTGTTGACGCCATAATTGCAATGACTCATCTGGATCTTATAGCCCCATCATTTGGATTAGGAACCTGTTGGGCTGGAATCGTTCAGGGAGCCCTAGCAACATCACCTACAATTAGGGAGAGCATAGGAATCCCGGAGAATCATGCACCCCACTATGCAATGATGATTGGGTACCCAAAGTACACCTTCAAGAGAGCACCAAAGCGCAACTCTCCAAAGATTACCTGGAAATAACATATTTTCAATCATCCCACCAGAATATAATATTAAAAAAAACTGCTAATTCTGGAATAATATTCTTCCCTTTTTAATAACCCTTTAGTTTTTTATTCAATCAAAACAGTTTTCAGGTAAGCAGCATTGCCTCAAATGGTGAATAAATTTCATTCATCTCTTGTTGAGGAAATTACTACAAACCTTTCTCCAGTATATTTATCCTTGGAATTGACGTCTGTAATCAATAAGTGGATAGACGATAGAATGGGATTATTACCCAAATTACTGGAAGAAATTTGCCATGTATAAAGAATCTGGTCTATCAAGATATATATCACGCCATTCTACTCATTGTTCATGTGTATAACCTGCGTATATTTGGTGAAGAAAATTGTTGCATTCTAACATCAAGGGATTGGTACGCTCATGAAGAATGGGAAAATGAATGATAAGATTCTGTTAGTTAGTTCTCTTGTCGATCCGGCAGGCAGTCTGATTCACGAGGAGATCCGACGCATCCTATATGAGAATCCTGTACTTCAAGAACAATATCAACACAGACAATTTGATGAACGACTGATTTACATTGAACCATCTTCGCTCACAACCGATGCAGATCTCATCATCTTTCTCTCTCGTCATGCGAGTAAGGAGCCGCGATCAGTTCTTACGGTTCATGTTACTGGAAATTTCGGGAATGCTGTTTTCGGAGGAAATCCTGGAACTCTTACTCCTGCGGCAACAGACATGATGCATGCGATATTGAATCGTCTTGCGAAAGAAGTACCGGAGGGATATGAAGTTACCTACGAGGCGACTCATCATGGTCCGACATCTCTTTCGATACCTTCCTGTTTTGTAGAGATGGGAAGCACAGAGAGGGAATGGAAGGATCGAAATGCTGCAACAGCTATAGCCCGTGCTGTTATCGAAGCTGAACCTGAAGGTGTAATTTCTCTCGTTGGGTTTGGAGGAACTCATTATGCTCAGCGCCAAACCGAGATTACTCTCACTACAAGGGGTGGATTTGGGCATATCATGCCAACCAGAGATCTTGTTTATCTCAACCAAGCCATGTTTGATGAGATGGTCTCATCGTCTGGGGCAGAAGCAATCTACATAGATCGAAAATCTGTAACACGCGATGATATAGAACGAATTGAAGAGTATGCTTCAAAACGGGATATATTGATTGTGGGGCAGTCAGATCTGCAGAATATGATATACATTTCCCTTTCAGATTACCGGCACATAAAGAGGCTTACTGAAGAGAGCCTAGCCGGTTCTGGGATTACAATACATGGAAAGATCCAGGGATCTGATCTAACTCCAATAACAATACCTTCGGATCTCCTTTTTGAAGCAACAAAAACAGACCCCGAGGAATTTACGGCTGGAATAAAATCGCTTCCAATAATCCATCTATCAGGGAAAGGTATTGCTTTTTATCCCACATTCATTACCAATCAGGAAAATGCCCTCCGGATTACGAATGAATTAATACATCTCTGCGTATCAATCTTACATAGAAACTGTATCTGCAGATTTGATGGGGACTGTCTAATCATCACCAAAGAAAAGTTTGATCCAGGAAAGGCAGCATCTCTTGGCATTCCGCCCGGCCCATTGTTTGGAAGACTCATGGCCGGCGAGGTGGTGTTGCACGAGGGCAGGGAAATAACTCCTTCGATGGTGAAGAGGATGACAGAAAAGAAGATCTGCATTCCGGGATGGGGCACATGATGAGATCTATTGTCGAAGAGGCATTAAACAGGGCGAAAACAGAGAGCCAGCCACCGCAGAATAACAGCGATCTGGATGCTGTTCTCAAGTCCATGATGACAAAAATAGCTGTCATCGGATGTGGGGGGGGAGGATCCAATACCATAAGCAGGATGCACGACGAAGGGATTACTGGAACCACTCTCTATGCAGTAAATACTGATGCCATGCATCTTGCAACTGTCCGTGCGGATCACCGGATTCTCATTGGAAGACAACGAACCCGTGGTCTTGGAGCAGGATCCTATCCTCAAGTGGGTGAGGAGGCAGCATTAGAGAGTGAGCATGAGATCCACCGAGCTGTTGATAATGCAGACATGGTTTTCATCACGGCAGGGCTTGGAGGGGGAACCGGCACCGGTTGTGCACCTGTTGTTGCCAAGGCAGCACATGAAGAAGGAGCCCTGACCATTGCGGTTGTAACCCTTCCATTCACAGCTGAAGGAGCTATTAGATCAGAGAATGCGGAATCCGGCCTTGAACGTCTCCGTGAAGTAGCGGACACTGTGATTGTGGTGCCAAATGATCGGCTCATAGAGGTGGTGCCGAAATTACCACTATCAGCAGCATTTAAGGTTGCAGACGAAGTCCTGATGCGTGCAGTGAAAGGTATAACCGAGTTAATCACTGTCCCGGGACTTGTAAACCTTGACTTTGCTGATATCAGGGCAGTCATGGAAAAGGGAGGGGTTGCCATGATTGGAATGGGTGAGAGTGATGCCACAGATAAGGCAGCAGATTCTGTGCGCAAGGCCATCAGATCCCCTCTCCTGGACATAGATATATCTGGCGCGACGTCTGCTCTTGTAAATGTTACCGGGGGTCCAGACATGACAATGGCAGAGGCAGAAGGGGTTGTTGAAGAGGTGTATAACCTGATTGACCCAGATGCACGTATCATCTGGGGAGCTCAGATCGATCCGACTATGCAGGGTTCAATCCGTACCCTCCTGATTTTAACAGGTGTTCGGTCGCCACAAATATATGGAAGAAATGAGAAAAGTAACCCGAAATTTCAGAGACACTTTGAGATAGACTTTCTGAAGTGATATCATATGGAAACCCCTAAGATCAATCTAAACCTGAATGAAGAACTCTTTCGCAAATATTGGCGGGTTCTTAAACTGGCACGCTTCCCAAAGCGTGATGAATATACAAAAATTGCCCTCGTGGCAGCAGCCGGTGTGCTGATTGTCGGAATGATCGGTTTCATTGTATACCTGCTCTTTGTATACCTTCCGAAGTGATCATGGAGACTGAACCCCGCCTCACCCGAATCTACGCTGTCAAAACGACAAACCGGGCTGAGCGTAGCGTAGCAGACAACATCGACAAGGCAGTCCGGGATGTCCACAATACGATTAAAGTTATGTCAGTCATCGCACCAGATGAATTGAAAGGATATGTCCTTGTCGAAACTACTGAACCTCTTGCGCGTGTTCAGGAACTGATGGAACAGGTTCCAAGTGCGCGTACCGTCCTGCCAGGAGCAACTTCTCTGGAAGAGGTTGGACATTATCTCACACCAAAACCGGCAGTCAGCGGAATTGATGAAGGCACTATCGTTGAACTTATCGCAGGCCCGTTCAAGGGCGAAAAAGCGGTTGTTAAACGTGTTGACGCTTCAAAAGAGGAAATTACTGTTGAGCTGTACGAGAGTGTTCTTCCAATTCCAATCACGGTCAGAGGCGATCACGTCAGAATAATTGACCGTGGCGAGGATGATTAACGTCATCCATTTTTTCTGAAACTCGCAAAGTATTTTTATTCTTATCCTTCGACCTTTATGAACCCAAAAGGGCATACCATGCCCCATCAGGGTGATAACAATGGCAGATGTGGTCGAGGTACTAGTACCCGGTGGAAAAGCTACTGCAGGTCCGCCACTCGGACCGGCACTAGGTCCCCTCGGTATCAATGTCAAAGCTGTTGTTGACGAGATCAACAAGAAAACTGCAACCTTCAATGGGATGCAGGTTCCTGTCCGTGTAGAGGTGGATGCGAAGAAGAACTTCACCATCTCAGTCGGTATCCCGCCAACAACCGCCCTCATTATGAAAGAGGCAGGCATTGAGAAGGGTTCAGGAGAACCCAATACCAAAATTGTGGGGAATATTCCACTGGAGGCCGCTGTCACGATTGCCAACATGAAACTCGAATCCATGCTTTCATATGATCTCAAGAACGCCGTAAAGGAAGTTGTTGGGACCTGTGTTAGTCTTGGTGTCACAGTTTCAGGCAAAAAGCCCAAAGATGTCATAGCTGAGATCAACACGGGCGTTCATGACGCGGTTCTCAAGGGATAGGTTCGCTATTAGCCATAGAAGATCGTGCTAAAATTCACGGTCGCAGAACTATGGAGGAACGTAATGGTAGAGAAGAGCGTCATAATTGACGCGATACAGAAGGCTAAGGAGTCGGCTCCTGAACGGAAGTTCACTGAGAGTGTCGATATTACTATCAACCTGAAGAATATCGATATGTCTCAACCGAAAAACCGTATTGACGAGACAATTCTCCTTCCTCATGGAAATGGCAGCAGAGCCAAGATCTCTGTCCTTGGTAGCGGTGATATCGTTACCCAGGCAAGAGATGCAGGTGCAGAGCTGATCATGGGCCCTGACGAGATCGAAAGACTCGGTGGAGAGCCCCGTGAGGCAAGAAAGGTTGCATCTGACTATCGGTTCTTCCTTGCAGAGACAAAGGTAATGGCCCTTGTCGGTCGCTGGCTCGGTCCACGGCTCGGTCCAAGGGGTAAAATGCCACAGCCAGTTCCGGACGGAGTAGATATCCGCCCGATTGTCGAGCGTCTACGCAACTCTGTACGGGTTCGTACAAAAGACAAGATGGCTTTCTCACTGAAGGTCGGAACAACGGCAATGTCTGACGAACAGATTAGCGAAAATATCGATGCGGTACTCAAACGTGTTCTGGATAAACTTGAATCAGGTGAATTCCAGGTACGCTCGGTCTATGTCAAGACTACAATGGGTCCGGCAGTTAAGGTGATGTAAGAATGCCACTGTATACTGCCCACCTTCCCAAATGGAAGAAAGACGAGATCTCCGAGATCAAAAGACTCTCGGAAGAGTACAAGCTTATGGGCCTCGTCGATATGTATGGTATTCCAGCACGTCAGGTGCAGGATATCAGACGCAATCTGAAGGGCAAGGCAGAACTTCGGATGACGAGAAACACCCTGATCGAACACGCCCTTGGAGAAATCGGCGGGGAGATCAAGGATCTCGGTGGCAAACTTGACGGACACTCTGCACTCATCTTCACAAATGAGAATCCTTTCAAGCTTTACAGTATGCTTGAAAAGACCAAGACGAAGATGGCAGCACGTCCCGGTGAGCTTGCACCAACCGATATCGTTGTCGAGAAAGGACCAACCAGTTTCAAGCCAGGTCCGATCGTAGGAGAACTCCAGCAGGCAGGTATCCCTGCAGCCATAGAGGCAGGCAAGGTTACTATCCGAGAGACCAAGACGGTCGTCAAGGAAGGCCAGGAGATATCAAAGAAACTTGCAGACGCTCTTGCCAAGCTGGATGTCAAACCGATGGATGTCGGTCTGCTTCTGCAGGCAGCCTTCTTTGAAGGTACAGTCTACGAGTCTGATGTCCTCGCGATCGACGAGGTTGCGTTCTACAACAACATCATTACCGCTGCGAAACAGGCATTCAATCTTTCACTCAATGCTGCGATCCCGACAAAGGATACTGCATCTGACCTGCTTACCAAGGCAGTACGTGAGGCACGCAATGTTGTAGTTGAAGCTGCTGTCGTCAGCAGTGATGTTATGGATGCAATCATCGGAAAGGCACAGTCACAGGCAATGGCACTACAATCTGTGGTTGAATGAAACTGAGTAAAAACGTCATACGCAAATAATTATAGGTGAACATAAATGGAGTATATCTACGCTGCACTCCTCCTGCACAAGGCAGGTAAGGAAGTCAACGAATCCGCAGTTCAGGCAGTTCTCTCTGCCGCTGGTATCGCAGTTAACGAATCCCGTGTAAAGGCACTGGTTGCAGCCCTTGATGGCGTCGACATCGAGGATGCTATCAGCAAGGCAGCAGTTGCACCGGTTGCAGTTGCAGCAGCAGCAGCTCCTGCAGCAGGCGCAGCCCCCGCTGCAGCAGCAGAAGAACCAAAAGAAGATAAGAAGGCAGAGGAAGAGAGCGGTATGGCAGGGCTTGGTGCCCTGTTCGGGTAATCCCCTCTCCTTTTCCTGATACGTATCAATTCTGTTTTCAAGTTTTATTTCTAGTAAGTAGTTTCTGCTTTGAAGATTCTGTTTAAGCAGTTAATCGCATGTCGATAATTATGTTTAAAAAAAGGTTAGTTATTATGCACTTGCCGGTTTTGTAAGTTTTTCTCTGAGTTCTGATCCAAACAACGGGCTTTGAAGTTCAGGTCTTGCCATCATAGTTTTAATGTATTCTTCTTTCGCAGATTCAAACTGTGCATCGCTCATACCTGCTTTTTTCTGGTTCATGCAATTTCGCAGATCATAGAATGCATAACGACCGTCACTACTTATCAATGGCTTTGTTCCGGTGAGAGTAGTTATGGAATTTTCAGTTTTTGCTCCTCCGTCTGCATATCCGTATCCATCAACAAGAAGGCCAGTAAAGCCGGTGGCATAAAGATGACCCATCATATCTTCTGGGTTTGAAGCACAAACCGCAGTTTGCCAGTTGTCCCAGAATCTCCCTTTCATCGTTGGATAACTCCATTTCAGGGTATGTGTGTGGAGATAGGGTTTGAGACTGTCTAGTCCTTTGATCTTTCCCGGAGGATTGGAGTTTGGAAATCCACCGATATCAGGGAGAATAAAAATTGATGACCCTGCTGGCATTTCTGCTTCTATCTGGGCAAAGTAGTCTGCCTGCATCTGAAACTCCTTCTCGCGGTCAGATCCGGGAGTAAGGGCGTATCCTGCAGGTACCTGATCAAATATTCCAAATGTCAGAAGAACAAGAAGCAGGATAAGAAAAATCGGACAGAAAAGTGGTTTTGTCCTGTATTGTTCAAACAGAAGTTGGAGGAATAATAATACTGTCAGAATTGCAAAGAAGGCTATATAGAGGCTGATGCGGTTATATGAGTGTATATCAGGGAAGACCTGGGCTATAATTGCAGATATTCCACCGATAGTTCCGATGAGTATCGATGCGAAGGTAAGCAGAGAAAGATGATCCATAAGAGGAGATCTCTTATCAAGACGTGCCTGGATGTAAGGGAATCCTCTGATAAAGATCCAGCCAAGCAGAATAATAAGACCGATACTACCTATTATTCCAAGTGAGGCACTGACATTTTCATTTACAAGAGGTCTGTATAGCGTATATTTCTGTGCGATATCGGCAAGGAAGGGTATCCGGTTCCCCTGGGCCGGAAGCAATAATTGAATCAGTTTCAATCCCCATGTTTCAGATTCAAATGCATAACGGTATGACATCACGAAAGATGGTCCGTTGAAAAGTCCGTATATGAGGGATGGAAGTTTATTGAGAAGGATACCAGCAATAAGAATGATGCCCGCTATTGCCCCATTGAAAAAGTCAGATCTCTGAAAAGTTCTTGAGTATGCCCAGAGGACAGCAACGGCGAGAAGTAGCAAGCCAAAGTATCCATAATATGAATGGGTTGAAGTGATGAGAAGAATTACTGCTGCGATAAGACCCTTATGGGTAAGAGTAAATCCTGACAATAACCTGGAATTCCCCTTACGGTAGAACAGGGATTCATTCTGACATATCCAGAGAATTACCAGCACCATCAGAGGCACCATGTAATAAGAAACCAGGTTGTAGTGAATGATTCTAAAGAAGTGATAATAAAGGAATGAAAAAATCAGACCCCCAAAAACCGCGATAGGATATGCAATTTTGAGTTGTCTGAAAACATACAGTGAACACAATGCAGTCAGGAAAAAACCTAAAATGTAATATACATTCATTACCACGGCATAATTGCCTGAAAAGAGACTGATGATCTTCATGATCAGGAGATCGAGGTTGCTCCCAATTGCATAATCATACATCTCTAAGGTGCCTGGTGCCCCGGTCATTGGATTTTCAAGCCACCAGCCATTCTCGATTGTGGTTTTTACGAGAAGATTGTACTCAAGACCATCACCATCATATGTGTACGGAACATCTAGTCGTGCTCCATTTAGCAATCCAAGAGTCCAAATGAGGTAAATTGCACATAGAATGATCAGGATTGCTGACCAGATAACCTGCGTGCGTGTAATAGAAGACAGGGGATTATTTTTCACGTGTTTCCCACCGTATTAAAAGAATTGTTAGCCGTAGGCTTTCATATAGCCTTTGATCTGGCTAGATAACTCCTAAAATGATATCATCTGTTCTCTGATTAATAAATATTTGATAGATATTATCTGATACAGACAGGATGTAGGGTTTTCAATCTCATTTTACAGTCATCACAGAGCCAGGTTTTTTTGTGATCGAGGTCGTCAAGACATTCGGGGTTTGCCATTACACATCGCTCATCCTGGCAGTGCTCCAGACCGAGAAGGTGTCCTATTTCATGGGCCCCTTCAGTAATAATCCGGTTACCTAAGGCTTTCTCATCTGATGGAAGGTCCCAGAATTCATTTCTTAACCGAGCTGCAGATACTACTGCTGATCCAGTTCTGGGACGTGCTAGTCCGAAGATATACAGTGATGCCGGCTTGAAGATGTCATCGCTGATTACGAGCAGCAATGGCGATTCAATATTATTCCTTCGCTTATAGGTATCAATACAGGAAAGGATAGCGGTTGCATCAAACTGATGTCTGTTGATAGAAAATCCATTATATAATAGAGGATTGGTAAATACCTGCACTGGAATATCCAGAACCTGAGATATAGTGCGTGATACCGGGATCTCAAGACCCTGTGGTGCTCCCCGATCCCAGAATATTTGGATATCCATTCCCAATACTCTGAGTAATGAGTGGGTATAAACATATTGAGACGCTTATTGCCCGGTATATTGCTGGAAGATACCACTCTGTGCTGGAGATTGGGACAGGACACAATACCCATGCTGCTGAATTAATCCAGCGTTCAGGGATATCAGTAACCTGTAGTGATCTTTCAATTCCCCAGGGATTACTTTTAGTTCCCTACGTAATTTTTGATGTAGGTTCACCTGATAACAAAATCTTTTTTGTCGAATGTATACTTGCTATCAGGCCAATTGAAGAGATGATGTCATCACTTATTTTATATGCACAGCGATGTGGTGCTGATCTTCTGGTGTATCATCTTGGGTTTGAAGGGTATTCACACCCTCACCAGATTATCAACTGCGGAGTTTCACTCTGCCAGTATGTCACCCGCCAAAATTGAATAGAGTTGACTGTGACCGATTCTTCTCTGCTTTGCTACTTTTTTCATCTGGATTTATTTCTGTCTCTTGTTTTTCCTGGTGATCTGCGGTTGGTGAATCGGTTTTTACTTCTTTAGAAGGAGCGGGAAGGGATCTTTGCTTTTCTGCAACTTTTCTGGATTTTTGTGCTGCTTTAGCCTCTTCTTTTTCCCGCTTTTTGAGCTCCTTTTCTATCTCTTTCTTGCGATCTTCTATCTTCTTAATAATTGATTTAGCGATATCAGAATCCTGAATCAGAAGATCAAGTTGATCTGTATCAAGTGAGAACTCTTCGGCATATTCTTCTGCATTGTGCTCCGCGAGAAGAGAGATTGGCATCAAGTACCCGCTTCGTACTGTACCTGCAGCCATATGCATAGTCCTCCCAAGCCGGGAAAGAAGTTGTTCACGCGCTGACTTCTGTCTTTTTGCCGTGGACATTCTTCTCCAGCGGTCTGGTGGCATGATCTTCATGAAACCGCCGGTTCCAAAAGCTGCATCATTCACCCCAAGAAGCATTGTAGCCGTAGCATACCGCCAGAGAGTATAATACTGGGTTTTATAGGTTCTACCCAAGTACTCATCTGCCCTCGATACTGCCTGGTACGCTTTGCATATTGCGCCCTGATCCTTCATGAGTCCGATATTCCCTTCAATCCATTGTAGTTCTGTGTCTGGTGTTTCGTCTACTTCAAATGCAATATCAGTCAGAGGGCGAGTGGGGTTTTTATGAAGAGTAGCAGCGACCAGATCAAATATTGTGGATCTGTTGTCTTTGCGTGATGTCGATAGGTCATCAGACAGGAGCTCTGATCGGCCTATGGTTGCTGCATAGAGCATGGTGACTGCAGACCTGATGTCACCTCCTGATCTGCCTGAAATATCATCCAATGCTGAAATATCGCAGGTAATACCTTCTTCTATACAGATCTCTTTCAGCCTGGGTGTAATAGTCCTTGCCTGAGCAGCCCTGAATTGGACTTTCATGCATAAAGTTCTGATAGCGGCATCAAGGCCATAGAGGTCGTTGGCGATAAGAACAATCGGCTGACTGGCTTTTTTGATGACATCAACAATAGCTCGTGCCCCTCCCCGGTCTGCGTTTCCCTGCAGGTTATCAGCCTCGTCAAGAAGGATTAGTTTTCGACCTGAACCCAGCAGGGATCCAGTACTTGCACTTGTTCCTGCAACACGTTCAATAACCGATTTTGTCCGCTGATCACTCGCGTTCAGCTCTACGACATCCCAGTTCATGTCAGTGGCAAGTGCATTTGCAGCTGATGTTTTTCCTATTCCTGGTTTCCCATACAGGAGCAGAGGTTCAGAGTCTGTGGTCCAGTTCTGCGCCCAGGTGAGCATCTGTCGTATCGATTCCTTATTTCCTACCAGGTCAGTTAGATGCCTAGGACGATATTTCTCTGCCCAGTCCATTCCTGATCCATTCAGCATGGCACCAGATAAACCGCTCCTCACTGTGTTTGATATCTTGAATAATTGTCTGGTTTCATAATTGCATTATCAACCATTTCTTGAAGAAACATGCTAGTATCAGACAGTTTATGTCAGATGAGACAGAAACGGGAAAGAGAGCTTAGATGCCATGGGAGAGCACACCTGTTCCACCGAACTGATTGCTAAAGCGGTTAGGGAGTATGAAGGCGTCAGACGGAAGAGTGAGATCGGGGCGATAGTAAACGATCTGAAACTTGACTGTCCTGGAGTAATTGCTTCATTTGGAGAAGATGCCGCAGTAATTCAAAATAATGGGGATGCCCTTCTCCTGGCTGCAGACGGTATCTGGAGTAAGCTTATGGACGCGGATCCATATTGGGCTGGCTATTGTGCCGTTCTAGTAAATATTCATGATATCGCTGCAATGGGTGGTCGTCCCCTGGCAATGGTAGATGTCTTTTCAATATCATCAGGATCAATTCGTGATGCAGTAATTGCCGGAATGCGTGATGCATCAGCCCAGTTTGGTGTTCCGATAGTTGGAGGTCATCTTCATCCTGAAACACCATATAGTGTAATCGATATTGCTATTCTTGGAGTGGCACCGATAAATGGTATCATCTATAGCAGTACTGCACAGGCAGGAGACCTGATTGTTGTAGCAATCGATCTGGAAGGAAGAGTTCACCCCTCTTGTGCTTTGAACTGGGATAGTGCCACACTCAGAACAGCTGAAGAGGTAAGAGCACAGATCCATGTACTTGAGGAACTTGGAACAAGACAACTCGTGACTGCAGGAAAGGATATCTCAAACCCTGGTATCATCGGAACACTTGGAATGCTTCTTGAAGTATCAGGAATGGGAGGAAGAGTAGATCTTTCTGCAATTCCTCGTCCTGATGACTGTCACAATATCCCATTTGAACAGTGGGTTCGAATGTATCCTGGGATGGGCTTTGTGCTAACATTGAGGGAAAAGCATCGTGAGGAGGTTTGTGGTCTCTTTTCTGCTGTCGGGATGACCGCACAGGTTATTGGTAAAGTGAATGATTCAAAAGATCTCCGAATTGTATATAATGATGAGGATACCAGCGTGTTTGATTTTAGCAGTGATATTGGTATTACTAATCTGGGTGCTGAGGAGCGATGCCCCAGGATCTCATAGGTATCGGTGTTTCTGCTGATCCGGAACGGGTTATTCGAAGTATTATAAATTGTAATTTTTCAGACAGGATTGTATGTTATACTGATCCTGATATTGCGGTGCAATTTTCTTTTCCTTGCCTGGTAAGAACATCCGACCAGCCTGGAGAAAAAATGGTATCTGATCTTGTAACTGATCAGATTTCTGCTGCAGTCAGAGGTACCCTTCCTGCCACTCAAACGTTGTCAGCTCTTAAACTTGCATATGGTGTCCGGGAACTTGAAAGGATTGTGCTCCTTGAATCTGCACAATCAAAACGATTTTTCCTTGCCCCGGTTGGTATAGATGAAGGATGGACAATCAGCCAGAAGATCTCACTCATCAACAAAGGGAATAAGATAGCTATTGGAGCTGGCCTCTCAGAAAAGGTAGGTGTTCTATCTGGTGGCCGGTTTGGTGATGCTGGAAGACATCCTGCTGTTGATCGGAGTATGGCAGACGCGGAACTTGTTTCACGATTAACCGGGGCTCGGCATTATGAGATCCTTATCGAAGATGCGATCGCAGAATGTGGACTCATAATAGCTCCTGATGGGATAACGGGAAATTTAATCTTCAGAACGTTGCTCTTTGTCGGGAACGGTGTTTCACATGGGGCACCTGTTGTAAATATCGGTGGTATCTTCGTAGATACTTCGCGCGTCAACCCAGATTACTCGAATGCCCTGAATCTGGCGGCATCTATGTATTATATGCAATTCTCCTGAAAACCTAATGATTAAGGATATTTATAGAAATTTAATTTTATTCGTCTGATTCGCAATCATCAGGTAAGATGGTGAGGAAAATTAAAAAACTTCTGATTATAGAGCCGAAACGCAAAAAAATCAATGCAATCTCGAAATGTTTAAATAGCTATCAAGATACCTTTTTTTGAGGTAGAGGACTATGGCAGACTTACCTATTGCAGCAGTTGTAAGAATTGCAAAGAAGAATGGTGCTGAACGTGTGGGAAGCGACGCAGCTACAGCACTGGTTGAAAAAGCTGAAGAGTACATTGCAACCCTTACCAAAGAAGCCAATCGACTTGCACTACATGCAGGAAGAAAAACAATAAAAGAAGAAGACGTTAAGATGGCAGTAGAGAATGCCTAAGACATCCTCTCTCTTTTAATTGTTTGATTACTGTCCTGACTTCTGCTTAAATGTCAGGCATGGATGGGGATTTCACGGAATTTCCGTGTTTTGTATAATATTATTCAGACTTTTTTCTGCTTTGGATTTTTTTCCGAATAATTAGGAAAAAATTAGAGTATTCCTTTTGTACTTGGTATGTTACCATTTGGATCAATGATCCGGGTAGCTTCGTGAAGAGTCACACCACATGCTTTGAAGAACGCTTCACAGAGATGATGATCAGATCTACCAGAACCTTCCAGATGCAATGTAATGTGTGCTGATGATGTAAGAGTAGTAAAGAAGTGTTCTATCAGGTATGGTTCCAGCACACCTTCTATTGGACCACTAAATACTCCTGAAAAAACGCAGTATGGTCTGCCACTGATATCAGTTGTAACCATCACCCGTGCTTCATCCATTGGGATAATAGCATGGGAGAACCGTCTGATACCTCTGCCATCTCCAATTGCTTCCCGTAACGCTGATCCAAGAACTATGGCTATGTCTTCTATTGTGTGATGTGGTCCGACATTTAGGTCTCCATCTGCCCTGATTGTAAGATCAAACCTTCCATGCCGGCCAAATGATTCGAGCATGTGATCAAAAAATGGTATTCCAGTTTCTATCTGGCAAATCCCGTTGCCATCAAGGTTGAGATCAACTTTTATCTTTGTCTCCCTGGTCTCTCGTGAAATTGATCCAGTCCTCATGATGATGCTCTTAGTGCCTCTTCAAGTGTAATCTTTCCTGAGTAGAGTCCAGAACCAAGAACTATGCCTGCTGCATCACATTGCCTTAATGTGCTGACATCTGAAGGATTAGTAATCCCTCCAGCGACAATAACCGGGACTGTCACTCTACTGGTAAGCAATCTTACTGGTTCTACTTCTATTCCCTTACAGAGCCCTTCCACATTTACATTGGTATAGAGGAGTGATCCTGCCCCTTTTGCAATGAAGAGTTCAGCCCATTTAAGATAATCTCCAGCAGGCCGTTCCCAACCGTTTACAACGATCTGCCCTTGTCTGGCGTCTACTCCAGCCATAATTCGGTTAGATCCATACTCATCAGAAAGAATGGTGAGGCAGTCAGGATCATTCACTGCAAAGGTGCTAATGATTATTCTATCGATTCCGGTGTCGAGCCAGGATCGGGCATCTTCGAGTGAACGGATTCCGCCGCCAAGTTGTATTTCGACCCCTGTTTCTTTGATTACTGTTTTGATCTTTTCTGCATTAATTTCCGAAGAGCCAAATGCCCCATCCAGATTTACAATATGAATAGCTTCTGCTCCTTTAGAGATCCAAGATTGTGCAAAAGTGAGTGGATCTCCATATATGGTTGCAGAATCCTTCTTACCCTGGATTAACTGTACACAGTTCCCTCCAAGGATATCTACTGCTGGAAATACCTTCATGGTTAATGGATTAGTCGCTCTATTGACATGACAAGGATATCTCTGGCACCAGCTTGTTTGACCTTATTGATTAGTTGGTATACTTTTTCTGCATCCACTACAACATGGACTGCTACCATATCCGGACGTGATGCGACTTCCATCACTGTCGGACCACTTAAACCTGGTATGATATCCTTGATCTGATCAAGACCCGATCTCTCCACATTCATCATCAGATAACATTTGCCTCTTGCATTGATGACGCTTTCAAGAGCAAGATGTACCTCATCGATTTTTTCTTTTTTGGATAAGCAGGATTGTTTGTTTCCAATTAGGAATGTACTGGTTTCAAGTACCTTATCGATAACTTCGAGACGGTTCTGCCTAAGTGTGGTTCCTGAACTTGAGAGATCAACGATAGCATCAGATATACCAAGATGGGGTGTTGCTTCACAAGCGCCCCCCACAGGCACTATGATCGGTTTAACTCCATTTTTTTTAAAATATTTTCTGGTAATCGCAGGAAATTCTGTTGATACGCGTTTTCCTTCAAGATCAGTCACAGTTTTGTATGTAGACTTTTCAGGAACTGCAAGAACCACTGTGGCTCTCCCAAAGCCCAGGTTCAGCAGTTCTATTATTTCGGAGCCACGTTCGACAACCATATCATGACCGGTGATTCCAAGATCAGCTACTCCGGTTGCCACATATTCAGGAATGTCGATTGGTCTTGCGTATAGTATCTCAACGTGTGGATCCCTGGTCTTGACAATGAGTGAGCGGTCACTGTTTTCTACGATACCTAGACCCGATTTTTCGATAAGATCCCGGATAGGCTCAGCTATCCGCCCTTTATTAGGTATGGCTAGACGAATAGCATGACTTAGTATCTGAGTATCCTTGTCGTTTGACACGTGGGTTGTATCCATTAGAATGTCTTTAATTCGCCCTTGATCACACGTTCAGTGATTGAGGTGATGTTTTCAAGACCATAGTCGATGATCTCGTACACGTCCTTCTCAATGTCTTTAAGGGTAACCCCTGACTCCGAGATGATCTGCACACTTGCGATAAGAGGCTGGTCAATTGGCATTCCAATCTGGGAGAGAAGCCTGACCTGAATTTCTGATAAACCATCGACCTTTTTTACACATTCGTGAGCGAGATCACTTGAGAGAAGATTATAAATCTTTCCGATATGGTTGATTGGATTCTTTCCAGATGTTGCTTCCATGCTCATCGGTCGGTGTGGGGTAATAAGTCCGTTGGCTCTGTTTCCACGACCTACAGATCCGTCATCACCCATCTCTGCAGATGTCCCGGTTACTGTCAGGAATAAACTACATTCCTTGTCACAGTCTGCGGCATTTATCGAGACCTCAACAGACCTTTTTGTACACTGTTTAGCAATTCTTGTGGCTTCTTCCTGGAGTCTTGACCGGTAGTCGACATATTCTGAAAGTGAAGAGATATATCGGTCCACCATTGCACAACAGAGAGTGAGTTTTATTGCATCACCCTGACGTAGGCCCATGATTTTAATATCCTGACCATATGCCGGGTACTTTGGCCTAAGGGTGTTGTCAATATATGAAGAGATCTCACGTACACAGGTTTCGATCTCTGAAAATGGCGCAAAAGAGACTCCAAATGAGGTATCATTTGCTCTTGGAATAGTCCCTTCTTCGGGTTTGAACACATCACGAAGATCGGTAGACCCGGTTCCCAGACGGACATCCATAGTCACATCCCGGTCAAAATCAAGTTCTGGAAGAATTGTGCGCAGGTAATCCTTTGCTGCCTTAAGTGCAATGGGTTCTGCAGGAATCTTCTCACCATTGAACTCTTTTGTTGCACGACCGTCCAGAAGGATGAAGATCGGTTTTAATATTTTACCGCCACCAAAAGCAGGGAGTGATTCGCCGGCAACGACTTCTCCCTGGTCAGTATTGTGGTGGAGAACACCACCTACCTGATCGATATAGTTCCTGCAGAGAGCCTGACTTATCGATTCAGCAATCCCGTCTGCAATACTATCCGGATGGCCAAGGCATTTCCGTTCTACCAGTTCGATCTGTTGTTGTTCAAGAGGGGTCTGATTTAATATGTCTATGGCGATGTTTCGTTTCATGTCAAACCTCTGATTTTGTAAACGTTATGACCGCTTACCAGTACAGAATAGAGTACTCATTCGTGTTCAGGGAAATAATAGGTTCACCCCAGGCAATGAAGGGAGAACTCAAGTTTTCGGATCTTTGTAAAAAAGGCGCGAAGAACTAAGTTAAGATCATTTTAGAGTATTTATTAAAAATCCGGATTAGTAATTGGATCCTTAATTCCCAAAAATTGTGAATATTATTAAAATTTGAGTATTTCTGCAGGAACTGCAAGTTCAAATCGTGAACACTTTCCCGGAATACCTGTTTCAGATATTCCTATTCCAAATACTCCGAGTTCTTGTTCTGCAAGAAACAAGCCGAAACCATCTCCAGAGCCAAATCCAAGTTCAAAAATTCTCTTCTTCTGTTCTGTAGGAATTCCAATTCCATCATCTTCAATGATTATTATGCCACCAGTTTCGGTTTTTAAAAAAGAGAGTTGAATTTCTGTTGCATTTGTTGCATGGTTTGGTATATTTTCAAGGATTTTTATCAAGGCCTGTTTGAATGTCTTGTCAATGAAGATTTTTAGGTTTTGTTGAATCGTATTCTGAACCGGGAGTCTGCTACACCCGGCTTCACCTATGGCTTCAGTTAAGAGATGGGTTAGTTTAGTCCATTCGAATTCCAACTGCCCAATTTTCTGATATTCTCTGGTGAAAATGAGTTTTTCTCTTATCCTTTCTGCTGCGTTCTGTTCTTTTCCAAAAAAATCCTCTAACATTGGATCTGTTATAAGATCCTGTGATAACTCAAGGTATCCGAGAATCGCAGTCAACTGGTTGAGCATGTCATGACGGATCTTGGAACTTACCATATTCCAGGCATTTGCTCCCTTTCCTAAAAGTCTCCACTCAAGAGGAAGTGTAGATGTCCACAGCAGGCTTCCCGCTGACTCTACTGAACCATTCGGATTATATGTCAGACAGCATTGATCTTCTATCCACTGCACTCCTGCTGGATGATGGATTCGGTACCGCATAGTCACTTCATCTCGCTTCTGCATTACTGCAGCACCCAGTTTCCGTGTGATGAGATCCTTATCTTCTTCCTGGATTACTGTGATGAGATCAAATTCACCATGTGAAGGAATTCCATATTTTTCAGCATTTTCTGAAGTTGAGGTAATTCTCCAGAGATCTGCAGGATTACGGAGTAAAGCTATGACCGGCCCTTTTTGATATAGGTCATCAATAGTATTCATTCTCACTCCGATTCATATTATAGTGGTATAGTTGACTCATCCTATCTATGTTCCTGATTGTTTCAGGGTTAGCCTTTACATCGAAGAAATAGATTCTCTTATGGCATCCCCGATTTGTGGCAAAGATATTCGGCCAATCGGAAATAATCTCTTGTTGATAAGAATCATTGGAATTGCAGGGTGTTCAGCCTCGTAGATTTCCCTGATATAATCAGGTACATTATCATCAAGGAGGGTAATTTGCACAGTAATGTCAAAATCTGGAAAATCTTCTTTTAACTTTGCGCGTAATGCTTCAGTTGCTGGAATCAGTCCATTAGAAGGTTTGCATGCAGAAAGCCCACAACTCCGTTCTTCATCACATGGAAAGGGTGAGCATTCGGAGTCACGGTATCCCACGACCTCAACAGTTACAGATTTCACAGAAATATATAGATCAAAAAGAGAGATAAGTCATGCCGATCTGAATCGGCTAAGAGATGAATATTTCAAAACGATCTTTCTTAGCTTTGCATATAGGACATACTTCGGGTGGGGCATCTCTGGCAGCGAGATACCCACACACTTTGCACCGCCATACCGGGTATGGAAGAGTTTTTTCTTGTCCTGATCCTGGCATCTGTTTTGCCTTTCGTTCACTCCGGGATGGCCTGCGTTCAGGTATTGCAGGAGCACCGGTTCCATCTGCAATTTTCTCACCGGTCAGATACAATCCACAATAACAGGCACCAAACTCTGAGAGATCAGGATCACGATAATCACAAGGGCATATAACGTCCCTGTCATCTTCAATAGTTCCGAATGCAAGGCGGCAAGGGCATGCTTCATATCCATATCTTTCTTTATTGATTAGTAGACCCTCAATGAGACCTTTGGTCATGGAAAGATCAGGGTTCAGGTGATAACCCCCTCGTTCAGCATCCCTGTTTAGTTCCTGATATCTGCGCTCAACATCGGGAATGATCTCAGACCCTGTCATCAGGCGAGTGCCTCCCTAATTTCATCTTCTCTGGCTCCGATAATTGTGTGTGAACCATTAATAACAATCGTTGGAAAAGATCCACGTGGATTGAATTTTTCTACCTCTCTTAAGACGGTATCCATTTCTTCACGGGACAGTTGATCTACATAAAGATAATCGTATGAAACTCCTAATTCATTGAGAAGTTCCCGTGTTCTTCTACAATGACCACAGGTGCTAAGAGCATACAGCATGACCTTTCCTTTGTCTTTTCCTTCAATGTGTATAGGTGTGATGACCATCGGGTTCCCTCATAGCAGTATCATGGCACCATATATTTACTGGTTGGGTCTCTTTGGACCTGATTGCTAATCTGGTTGGTTTATGAATAAAAATTTGATCAGAACCAGGGACCAGAAAACAGATAAAAAACCTTCATTATTAATCTTCTTCGATACTGAAACAACCGGTCTTCCCTCACGTGACCGGAAAGTGAGATCAAACCCGCTTACATGGCCCAGGTTGGTGGAACTGGGTTGGATACTTATGACTGTTGATGGGACTATCCTTGAGGAATTGAGTTTTTTGGTACGGCCTGACGGGTTTGAGATTCCATCAGCTGCCATCAATATTCACGGTATTTCAAATAGTGATGCAGAAATGATGGGATTGCCTGTATCAGATGTTATCAATCGGTTTTATGCATCCGCGCGAAGGGCAGATCTACTTGTCGCTCATAACCTCTCATACGATATTAGAATTATTCTAACTGAACTTATCAGGATGAATAAACGTGACCTCTTCTCTACAATTGAAGGAATCTGTACAATGAAGTCTTCTGCCCGGTTTTGTGGTATCCCTGGAAGGTACGGAAAGGGATTTAAATGGCCTTCGTTAGCAGGTTTATATCATAAATTGTATGACAAGGAACCAGAATCAGCTCACCGTGCTCTTGATGATGCAAGAACTTGTGCAGATTGTTTTTTTGAATTAAAGAAAAGAGGGGTGAAGATGCAGACTGAAGATCTCACAGGCGTGTTTTTCTCAAATAAACTTTGATCTATGAGCGAGATATCCAGTTCTGAACTCAGTTACCAGTATCCGATCTTCTTTTCTTTCCATTCCCCGCATTTCCAGCTTCCTTCGACTCTGGGCCGGACGAAAGATGTTCGTGGCTTTCCTTCTGAATCTGAACCGGCATATAGTGGAACCGGGGGAAATCTCCAGCATTCGAGTCTCAAAATCTCTTTATTCTTCCCAAGTATCGGAAGGCAGAACTGACAATTCTGACAGAAGTGAGGATCTGCTGGCATATAATCAGTTTTAAACGCGATTTCTATTAAGTATTTCAATTTGAAGATCGAAAGTTCTGCAAAATTGATATCGAAACATATATCGGTCTCATCAGATGACAAGTTCTTATGAATCCCGGTATCCTGGGCAGACTGTTTCATTCTTCTCCAAAACCACATATCGTAGAAAGCCCGCCACCACCGCGTATTGTTCGTGGGCCAGGCATGGAATGCCGGGAATTTGATGAAAAGCCCTATTTTATCGTGGCTTCTGTTGAGATGGGTAATACCACTACCAAGTGTATTCTGACAGGTGTAAGCCTTGAAACCGGCATGAGTTATGTCATAAACAAAACCGTCAGTATGAGCCGTGATGTCAGACCGCCAAAACACGGTGAAGAGGTTTTTGGGAAAACTCTTGATGGAACGGAACTGACCCGGGAATCTGTCACTGAATTGGTTCGCGATACACTAATTAAGTGCCATAAGGATGCAAAACTCGATATCAAAAAAGATCTTGACTTCGTGGTAAGGAGTACCGGTGTTGTAGCAGCGATGGATTCTCCTGATCAGGTCGGAGACTTTATTATCGCGCTTGCAAATGGGTGCCTTGAAGCCGGAGTCCCTCCAAAGAAGATGACCCCCCCCATGTCTAAAGCGAACCAGTCAGCAAAACTTCAACCATTCTCTTTTGCAGATCGTGTAAACTTTTCAGGTGCGGTAGCTGGAGTGGTTCCACCTCAGGGAACAACCGGCGTTGAAATGGTGGCAAATGAGATGGAAGGAGAACTTGCAATGGCAGGTATTAAAGAAGGGGCTAAATGGACTCCTGTTGACTTTCGAAATCCCTGCATTTCTATCGACTTTGGAACAACTCTTGATGGACGGGTCACAAGTGATGTAGATCCAACAAGCACGAATCCCTTCTCCCGAACGATAGGTAACTTCTGTGGTCTTGCAGGAGCAATTCCAGATTCCATTGTAAGAGGAACAGGTCTTGTTAAAGAGCGGACTGGTACAGCATTGGATATCTTTGGAGACAAGACCAGCCTGACTGGCGCATTCTCGCTCCGTAAGGAATCAGATGTTGTAAAAGAATATGTGAAAAGATGCAATGACCTGATTTCTGTTGAGGTCGTTCCTGAAAACCGGACCCGCTACGGGATGGTGCCTGTCTATGCAAAAGTTGCAAAGGAATCAGGTGTAGCGCTCATTGGAGTTGACGCAGGAATGAATGGGGGCGCTCTTCCTGATCTCGGTCGCATCGGGAAGGAGATTATCACTAATCATAGTGTCCCGGTTTTACACGAGGTAATTGACAGGGTTTGTTCAGATATGGCTCTTCGAATGATCGACGTATCTAAGTCAATGGGACTAATCTTTCCAAATACCTCAATTGGTTTTACTGGCAGGGCAGCAATATCAGGGAAGAAACCGGATTATATCCTTGAGGGCATCATCGATAGAAAACTATTCTCAGATCCGGTAAATCATGTTGTATTTGTCGACGATGGATTAGCTCGTGGAGCTGCCTTAATGGGTAGATGCATGAATTCCCTTGGAAAACCAAATAACCCAATTGGTGGAATTAGAGAGGGCAAATGCATTATGTCCCGGCGAATTGCAATTGGTAGGTAAAAGGTACCCAATTTATACAACTCATCCTATTATTTCCGGGTTGGAATGTTTTTTTTAAAAAAAGATCATCTTTGAAATAAATAACAATACTCATGTGTTCTGAAATAGTACAGTACCCTATGGCAGAGCAGGATTCACCGCAACTATACGATCTTATATTTCCTCCTGGGACTCCCAGATCAATAATTCGCGATATTATCAATCAATTTGATGTTGAACTTATTGATTCTCCCGAGAAGTTACAGTTTGCAAATATGGAAGGGGATGTAAGAAATCTGATAGCGGCCAGAGGCAAAAAGGATATTATGATCCAGGTTGAGGCATTCTTTAAAGAGAAGATGAAGGAGTTTGTGGATAATTAATTTTTTATCAAATCTGACAATATTTCTGAATCCAAAACCTTGAATCTGAATATAAATTCCAAGTTTTAGGAATTAGTCAGGTTCTGTTCCGATGCATTATTCCCTGTTTTCTGAGATGCCGTATCCTCCTGATTCGGAGAGGAAGAGGCATTCATTGATACAATGGAATGAGGCGTGTCCGGTTTATTCTTCTCTATAAGAGTAATAATTGAAGTCTCAATGAAGTCCTTTCCGATAACTTCAGCTCTGACCATATACTGATCAGGACTCCATCCCGCTGAACTCATGTTAGCAGACCAGAAAAATGTTCCAGTTTCATCTTTAACTACAGGGACAACGGTTGAATTTCCGCCTGACATTGTAGGATCATACTTCTTAGTTGGACCGAATGATGCTGGATATACCTCAACAAGAACCTTGTTATCTGTATTAAAGTTGGTTTCACCACTGATGGTGATCTGATCACCAATGGTATATGGCCCTCCGATGTTTAGTGAATCAGCATTCATGGGTAAAACAAGTGCAAGAATAACCAGTACTACTGATGTGAGAACCTTATTCATGATGTATGGATTGATCAGCCCTACGAATGAGTTTTGTGATCGTTCAGTTTTTACAAATTACTTCCCATATTTCTCCAACTAACATGATTCAGATTTTTTCTCTAGAGCATGCTCCACACGAAGATCCAGTTTATATTACTCAATGGCTGCATGAAAAACAGATCAATCTTCAACCTGTGCGGTTGTATGAGGGTGATCATTTTCCCGATGTCGCAGAAGTGGGTATTCTGCTTATCATGGGTGGCTTTATGAACATCTATGAGGAAAAGGAGTTTCCCTGGCTAGTCGAAGAAAAGAAATTTATTCGGAAGGTAATAGATGCAGGAAAGCCAGTGCTTGGTATATGTCTTGGTGGCCAGCTTATTGCCGATATACTAGGCGAAAAAGTGACTAAAGCACTTCATCCTGAATATGGCTGGCACACAATCAACCGGGTAACTCCTCTGTTAGAATCGTCCTATGTTTATCCAGAAAGACTATTCGCTCTCTTTCCTGAAAAGGTTCAAGCATTTGAATGGCATCAGGATACATTTGCTATACCTGAAGGCGCAGTCCGTATATATGCATCAAAACTCTGTGAAAATCAGGCATACTTATATCATGATCGAGTGATAGGGCTTCAGTTTCATCCTGAAATGGATGAACTCACAATCCGTGAATTTCTTCATTACTCCTCGTCTGAAATCAAAGAGAAGGGACTTGAAGATGTTAAGTTAGATATACTTGAAAGAATTTCTCTTACTTCTTCAGGAAACCTGTTTGTTGCAGGTCTTATGGAATATCTTCTTGAATTAGCATAATAATCACTTTATCAGTATATTTTCCACTTATGAGTTATGAAAAAAATCTGTAATTGTGATCAAATTAACGTTTTAAAATTTATCTAAAGTAGTAAGATCATTAACAATCCTGAAAAAATGTAGAGGTTTACACCAATAATTGTTAATGGGAGATGTATACTAGTAGATATATTAGATGCTCCGCCCCATCCGTTCATATTCTTTGAGCAATGTGCTGATGATTATCTTCTCTCTGATCTTTATCTGCATTATTGGCATGCTGTCTCTTATTCAGTATAATTCGGTGGCATCAGACCTCCAGGGGCAGTTTTCTGATGAGATCTCAAAGACAGACCTCATACTCAATCATTCAGTGTCAGTTCTTTTTGAAGCATTAAACCTCTATGATTCCCGATATGATTACGAGATGGAGATGGTTCTAAGTCGCTTATCTGACAATTATGTTAAATCTGGGAATGACATTGAACAGATTAATCTAACCGGTTTTAAAGAAGAGATATCTCCCATTTTTCCAGGAGATGTAGATCTTTATGTTATCAACTCAGATAACATCATTGAGAAGACAACATATGATCCTGATATATATTTAAATTTTAATGAATATCCTGAATTTTCCAAATCACTTAATAATATTAGAAATAACTCCAGGTTTGTAGCAGATCAGTGGGTTGACTCAATAAATACTCCCGGATATTATCGAAAGTATGCCTATTTTCCCACTCCTGATCATCGGTATATCCTGGAGATTGGTGTTCATTCAGATGAGTTTTGGCAGGCACGACGCGATGTATTCTCATATGAAAAACTTGGAAGCAGTATTCTTGAGATCAATCCGGATCTTTTGTCCATTTCCTTTTTCAACAAAAAATTAGATCCCATTAGTGAGTTGCCATCTCAAGATCACCCTTCTATCAATTCCTCATTAACCCATTACATAACCATAGAAGATTTGAACTCAACACTTATCTCAGTATTTACTCACAAAGAAGGTCAAATACATGACACAGGATCATATCTGATAGACTTTCAGTATTTCACGATCCGTCGTAATATTACTCCATCTTCATCTGAAATGAGTGTTGCGTCAGTTCTGGTGTATTCACGAGATAATCTGAATCGGTCACTCTCGACCTATCTAATAATTCACATGAGTATTACTCTATTTGCAGTAATCCTCGCTATTTTATTCGCTATATACATATCCGGGCACATTTCCCGTCCGTTAGAGCAGGTAATTGAAGATATAGAGCAGATAGCCCGGGGCGACTATCACCATGGTATAAGGAAGACCGGAGGAACTGATATCGACCGGTTAGGACACAGTGTTGAACTAATGGTCCAGAAGATCCTCTTTGATATCGAAATGATTCAGCGTGGGCACGAGGAAATAGCAGCAGAATTGGTAAGAAGGAAAGAGGCTGAAGAAGCTCTTATAATTGTAAATAATAAACTGAATAATCTGTCCAGTATAACCAGACATGACATTCTTAACCAGGTAACCTGTATCAGAGGATATGCATTCCTTGCTGAAAATAGCACAGATACAGAAGAGAGTGTTATTCATGCCAGACATATTCAACGTATATCATGTCTGATAGAAGAGATGATTGCATTTTCTCGTGATTATCAAACGATTGGGATTTCAGGGTCATCATGGCAAAATCTTGGTCACGTAATCCATAGAGCAATATCTGTTCCCTTTTCGGATCGGATATCACTGGATGTTTCTGGAACAAATATTTTAATTCTTGCTGATCCGCTTTTACAAAAGGTGTTCTATAATCTTGCTGATAATTCCCTTACGCATGGGGGCCCTGGAGGAGAGAGGGTCCACATTTCATTTGAAAAAACTGAAACCTGTGGAATAATAATCTATGAAGATCAGGGGATGGGGATTTCAGACTCAGATAAGGAACTTATTTTTGAGCGTGGATATGGCACAGGGACCGGCCTAGGTCTTTTTTTAATCAGAGAAATCCTCGCAATTACTGGAATGACAATTAAAGAAAACGGGCTACGTGGTTCTGGAGTGAGGTTCGAGATCCATGTTCCTCCAACACAATGGAAGGAAGATTCTAATAATTAATCTTATAGCATCCCTATCCAAAAAGATGGATTATATGGCTATGCATTCATCATGCCCTTTTGTTTTTTACGTATCTCTTACCGGAACCTTTATTCGTTTACCATTATTATAATCAAATGAATATATCGGGGGACTGATTTTGGTACGTACAAAAAGACGAGTGGAGGTTCTGGCTGTTTTAATACTGCTCTGTTTTATTCCACTCATAGGGGTTGCAGATAGAGGTTTCTCTTCCCAGATGGATGCTCCAAAAATTCTATTCCAGTCTGATACAACGGCTGTGTCTACATCTGCTCATTCAGCAATGATTGCTCATCCTTCATTGGATCAACGAAAGCAATGGAATTCAGAGTACCTGAATGCTCCTTTGGCATCAGTGAAAAACAGTGATCTCAAAAAAGATCTTTCCGACTCGTCCACGATGAGCCTTTTAAGTTACATAACATACAATGCAACTGAACGGGATCAACAAAATTGTGGAAATGGCTGGGTATGGGTGGGAACCAGTGCTCTGGAAGTTGCGCATTCTACACAGAACGGTGTAAATGACAGGTTGTCTGTCCAATATCTCAACTCTAAGTATCATAATGGAGGGAAATCTCCGTACTCCTCATCTGATTGTGCATGCAACGGAGGAAATCCTGGAAATTTTGTAGATTTCTATATGTTGAGTGGTAAGTATGGTGGCAATAAAACTGTTATTCCCTGGAACAATACAAATGCTGCATTTTTCGATGGAAATGTTACGTCTACAGGGCATTCGAATATTGACTCCAGTCTTATTAATCTGACTCCTTCATACAAACTTACAAGTCTTGATGTTTCACGTGTTGAAACATTAAATATCCCGCAGGATTCTGCAATAAAAAATATCAAAAGATTGCTGGAAAATGGAAAACCAGTAATGCTTACTTTCTATCTTCCTGACCAGAATGCCTGGAATGAATTCGATCGGTTCTGGGATTATGGGCTACAGGATGCGTCATACTTTGATATTGACACCTATGCAGGAAGTACCTATACCTCAACCGGAGGGAGTCATATGGTTCTGGTTACCGGGTATACTGACAATGGAACAGCAGGATATTGGCAATGCCTGAACAGCTGGGGGACTTCTGCATACAGGCCGAATGGTACATTCTACATAAATGAGTACATGGATTATTCTGCAACATATTTGGATTATGGGGAAAGCCTCCCAGTGACTCAATGGGAGACACTTGATACAGTATATAATACGACAGTACAGAATATCACACCAATTGACAATCCAAACTTGATTGCTGATTTTATTGTCTCTCCTGAAAGTGGATATCCTCCACTTAATGTTCATTTTGCTGATAATTCAAGTGGAGGACCAGACTCCTGGAAATGGAACTTTGGAGATGGAGGTGGCTCTATCATCTCAAGTCCGAACCATACCTATACCCAGCCCGGGCATTATTCTATATCATTGTCTATAGGAAAGTCCGGATATTCTGCAGGGACAATTAAGGAAAATGCTGTAACTGTTAAATTCCCGTATGTCACGGTAAGTCCGTTTCCAAAACCTGATGGAGGAAATTATTCTGTACCAACTGATCCTGATGGAGATGGAAGATACGAGGATATTAATGGGAATGGATGGCTGGAGAATGATGATCCAATAGTATACCTAAAAAATCTTCAGTTTGCACAGAAGAATGAACCAGTTACCCAGTTTGACTTTGACGGGAGTGGTTTCATTGGGTATGGGGATATTGTGATGCTGAAAAAGATGGTGTGATCATGGTGAAATTAGCACATTTTTTAGAACTTATTGCAGTATTTTTCTTTATCAGTATATTTTCCACTCCAGCCCTAGCTCTATCGCAGCCTGTTCTCTTCTTTTCTCCGGATTTGGTGGAAAGCAATACAGGTGACAATGTTCAGGTTCACCTTCTGATGGACGGTGCTTCACGTGGATTATCCGGATATGGACTAATCATTTCACTAGATACTCCTGACATTGTTGATATCATCGGCATAGATCTACCAAAATGGACAGGACTTCAGGATATTGAAAAGCAATCTGATTCTTCTTACCTGATACAGGGAGTTGATTCCAATGATAACCAGCATCCAGGGGCACCGAAAATTGATCTGGCAACAGTAAAGGTACATGCCAAAGCTCCCGGTTATGCGACAATTAGGGCAACCCCGGTAATGATCGATGATGATCAAAAAGGCAGGTACGAAACCAGTCCTGTTGCAATGACAATTGTTATAACTGGAGCTGGTCCGGTTCCTTTAGTTCCAATGAGTACCTGATATTCTTTTTTCTTTAACTGACGATCAAGTCAGGTCTATGGACATACCAGGCACTACTTTTTATTCATGTGAACAATTGAAAACGATAGATATAGTTTATCTCAAACCGAAATAGTACATATTCTATGAGGGACTGGAGTTTACTGACCCGGATTGTTCCTTGTGCTCTCATTCTGCTTTTTGCAGTACATGTATCAGCCATCCCACCTATGCCCACTGAATTTTATGGTAGTGTAGTTATCGATGGTAAACCTGCTCCATCTGGCACAAATATAACTGCCATGATTAATGGAGATGAAAAGGGAAGCATCAAGACTGTAGTAGATGGGTTTTATGGTGGTCCTGGTATTTTCGATGATAGATTGAAGGTATCTGTTCCAGAAGAAGAGTACAAGCCAGGTATGCTTAAAATTTCTTTCAAGATCGGTGATAAGCAGGCTGTCCAGACTGTTGATTATGAACCGGGTGTATCTAAACAACTTGATCTTGCGGTAGGAACAGGCTCTACAACAATGGCATCTCCTGCTACATACATGACTCCGGTTGACAATATAACTTCTATTTCTACTAATAATGCAGTTGTAAATTCGGATTCCGGGCCCTATTCGTCATCCACATCGGGAAGTACATCATCCGGGTCTGGAACCACGATAAGTTATGGTCTTGATCAGGATCGTATATTCAAAGCTGAGGATGGTCTTGCCGAGTTACAGTTTGGAAAGGCAACCATGCTCTTCTCTCCTGAAGGGCAGTTTTTGAGTGCTGTTGGTATACGACCAAAAAGTGTCTCTGATCTTCCACCACTCTCAACAAATAAGAGTCTGAAGTTTACTGGATATGCATATGAAATCATTCCATCAGAGACATACTTTAATCCAAAAGGTATACTGGTACTCAAACTCCCTCCTGAACGAGCCTATGATATCATCAGTGCTGGTCCTTCACTGTATGAATACATCTCCCAGACTGCCTCTTGGGAACCCGTCCATACAACATCAAGTGCTTTTACAAATGAAATAACAGGAGATATCTACGAAGCCGCGATATATGCCCTATATATTCCATCAGAGTCTCATCAGATAAATCAAAGTGTTCAGAATTCTGTAAATAATCAGACTCAAGGTTCTTCAATATCTTCAGGTGGTGTTAGTTATCAGCCATCAATTCCAATCGATGCACCAGTAACTCCCATAACCACAATTCCAGCGAATACTCCTGAGGTTACTACTCCAGTACCAACTCCGGGAGAACAAGGTAGCAATCCTCAGACACCTGTTATCACCCCTCTGCCATCAGTTACCCCGGCAGTACAGACTAAAACAATTACTAATTCCAGTTCACAGAAAAATCCAGGTCCAGTATCGTTAACACCGCTGACATCCATAACGAATAAAGTTCCCAAGTCAGTTCTTTCAATAATTGGAATAGTGTGCCTGATTATTATAATCAATGCTGCTGTTTATGCTGTATATCGGTATTGGTGGCAGAAGCGGAAGCAGAATGGGTAAACGGGCAGATACTGTTCTTGCGGCTACTATTATCCGTGAGATACAGAGGGGAAACCCGGAGAAGGCTCTTACCTCTATTGATCGGTTTCTTGAAAAGAAACCAGGAGAACCTGCTCTCCTAAATCTGAAAGGAGTGTCCCTTGATATGCTCGGGAAGCATACCGAGTCCCTCTCCTGTTATGAACAGGCTCTTTTAGCAGATCCGTCACCAGCAATATACTGGAATAACAAAGGGCTTGCCCTTCAGAACCTTGGCAGATATAATGATGCAGAACTTGCTTACAGAGAGGCTCTTTCAAGGGATTCTGAGTCTCTTGAAGCGTCTTACAACCTGGCAAATACACTTCAGTCTCTCGGGAGATTTGATGAAGCACTTGTTCTTTATGACCTGGCTCTGGATATCAGGCCAGATCATCTCCTTGCACTTCTCAATAAAGGAAATGCCCTGGCATCATTGAAACGGTTTGAAGATGCCATAGCATGTTACTTAGAAGTATTGGATATCAGACCTGACTATCCTGATGCTGCATATAATATTGCTCACACATATGAAGAAATGGGAAAAGTGAAGGATGCAAGGGACTGGTATTCGAAAACCTTAATCATTGATCCCGACTACCATCATGCTACAGAGCAGTTGAAATCTCTGTGAGGTGGGGTATGATTCGGATTCTTGTCGTTGATGATTTAAAGGCACTTCTTGATGTGGTAAAATATATTCTGGAGTCTAATCCAGATTTTGAAGTTGATACTGCCCCTTCAGTTGCCGAGGCTCTAGTCTTACTTGAAGAACATAAATACGACATCATCATCTCTGATTATTATATGCCTGAAGAGAATGGACTTGACTTTTTAAAACAGGTCCGTGCGATGAACCTGAGTATCCCTTTTGTCATTCAAACCGGTCACGGAGATGAAATTACAGCACTTGAAGCCCTGCAGGGAGGAGCAGATTTTTTCCTGGAGAAAGGATCAGAAGGTCCTCTTCAATATCTCGCATTCACTCAGATCATCAATCTCTTAGTATCACAAAATAAAATGGAAATAAAACTACAGAAGCAGACTCATGCCCTACGTGATCTCAGTGATATCAATCATGACGGTTTGGTATATGTTGATACTAATGGATGCATCCAAAATGTCAACCTTGCCTTCCAGAAGATAACAGGATGTCTGGAGGATACGGTAAAAGGGGTTTCTTTCTTAAATTTGATTCCTGACGAGTGGAAAGAAGGAACTTCCCTTTCTCTGAAAAGTATTGATGACTCTGATAATTTGTCGGAAGAGTACAAGCGTGAGTACATCCGGTGTACAGGGGACAGAATTCCTGTTTCTATTCGAGCTCATGTTGTGCATAATGATAACGGCGATCCTGAAGGGATGTGGCTTATAGTCCACGATTTATCTGATACAGGCCAAACTTAAGATATTTAATATTATCCAGTTGGTTTTCATTTATGGTCCGAAGACCTCATGGGATGATATGTAGCGGTGATGAAGAACCTTAAATAGTTCCCCTTTTTTACTAGGATTTCTTTACCTCTATTTTTAGTATTTAACTTGATCTTTTTCGTAGACATTATCAGGGCTGCAGAAGAATCTGATGATGAAGCACTCTTTATGGTTAGTATGGGAATTTTGTTATATGATTCGTTACCATGAATACTGAAACTAACGATTAAATCAGGACTCATATGGTTCTGATATCCGTGAAGGGTCAATTAAAGGAATCAACAATTTTTTTTGGAAGAGATTACAAGATTTGTAGTGATGAATCTTTTTTTGATGCAATCAGCCTGCTGTATATAAAAAGACGAATTTAAAAGATATTATAGATATTTTCGTTTGGCGTAATCATGGATTTAATTAAATCTCTCGGTAATTTTTATCATATAATTCTGGGTCTTATTCCTCCAGTTATTATTGGAATTATTGCCTGGGAAGTTGGACTGGTAGTTCCTATTCTTGGTGGACCGGTAGTAGCCATTCTTATTGGTTTATTCACCGGTCAGGTTTTCGGTCTGCGAAATGAATGGATATCAGGAGTAACTTTCGCTTCAAAGAAAATTCTTCAGGCATCTATCGTGTTACTGGGCGCCGGAATGTCACTTAGTCAGGTGGCAGAGATCGGTGGTTCGGGATTGCCAATCATGATTGGAACTCTCGCGGTCTGTCTGGTCGCTGGCCTAATTATCGGGCGGTTTTTAAAGATTGAAGATCAAACCCGGACTCTTGTCACGTATGGGACTGCGATATGCGGAGCTTCTGCCATTGCAACGATGAGTGTTGTGATTGGAGCATCAGGCCCAGCAATTGCTGTTTCAATAACGGTAATTGTTATTTACAATGTTCTGGGTGCTATACTCTTTCCAGCTATTGGACATATTCTGGGAATGTCACAGGATACTTTTGGAATGTGGGCCGGTACAGCTATAAATGATACATCCTCAGTGGTTGCTGCTGCAACAGTCTATGGTGCCATTGCTGCAACGTATGCAGTAGTGGTCAAGCTTACCCGAACACTTGCAATAATTCCTTTAGCACTGTTTGAGAGCTGGCGACATAATAACCAGTTGCCTCCTGATCAAAGACAGACCACTGTCTGGTATCGACTGATACCTCCGTTTCTTATCTGGTTCTTAATTGCCGTTCTTGTTCATACTGGTGGATTTATCCCTGATCTTTTAAATGATCCCATAAATTTCATGGCACATTTCGGGACTACTGTGGCGATGGCCGCTGTTGGGATGAGTAGTTCATTTTCTGCAATAAAAGAAGCCGGATGGCGTCCGGTTGCACTTGGTGGGATTCTCTGGTTCCTTGTTGCAACAAGTAGTCTTGGTCTTCAGTGGCTAAGTGGACCTCTCTCTTAACTTCTTAAGCCGTCAATCTAGGTCATATATGAAGAAATGAGTCTATAGATGATACAATAATCTCAAAACAAAAACTCTTTTTGTTAGCAGAGGATATTACCACCTATGATTCCGCCTGAAGAAGAAAGACGGATTAGGTCATGTGAAGAATGTAGTCGTTATAACCCGGATAAGGAAGGAGCTGATCGATGTTCAAAGTGGATGATTGGCCCGAAGAATTTGTGCTCAAGCGTTTTAATGCGAGATGCATTACGGTTGTATGATCTAATTCACTGGCCATGTTCATTCCATATTACTCACGAAGAATTTCGTGAATGTTCTCTAATTGAAGGGTTTATGTCCTGTATAACACCGGGGCATGGTGAATATAAGATTTAATTCCCTTTTATTTTCCTCTAGTTCGAGTATAACCCCTTGATCGGTTTATGATGATATGGGGTAATTTCATACTATCTTTGACAATTGGTGAGTTTATTATAGATAATGAAATTTTTCAAATTACTCAATTCAGAATTCTACTAGAATTGTGACGATTTTGGTATAGTTATCCGTTTCAAAAAAGCATGCCTTTGTTGATTATCATCTCAAAGATCGTACCAAATGTCTCAAATAGGGCCCTAATTTTGCTGCCCCACTTCCCTATGGAGAACGGATATATATGAATTTATTTTTTCTCATAAATAAATACAAATTTATAAGAATTTACTACCGAGTGTTCGATGATAGTAATTCTATGTTCTCTTTTCCGCTTTGTTCATGCAGACGAATCTGACAAAATTTCTCATCAGGATTCTCCATGGACCGGGGCATAGGGTGATGTAATTATACATTATACCTCTATTAGAATGGCTCTGTAATAGATTGAATAACCACGGTACCTAATCCGGTTGTGGCTGATCCGTTCTAATTATCAGGGAAACTCTCAAAAGATACCATGGATTTTTACGGTACCGGAACCGTAAATGTTGTGGTTAATATTGGTGAATCTTACTCGTACACATTTAATGCAACCAGAAATGGAACTGTTATCCCTGATCAGGATTGGACCGGTATCTTGGCCAGTAAATGGAATATTATAATTTTAATTCATAATGGTTCCACTATAATCAGAGATTATTACGCCCTGTCTTCAACACAATTCTGCGTTTATGTTGAAGGAAATATTTCAATAAACGGAAAAATTCTCTTTATGATCTGGATATCACCAGTACAGGATACTTATTCTCTATCGGATGATGGTCAGTATATGATAGATGGAGAACGTACAGATGAAAAATTAAGTGTAAATGGGGATTTTTTTAGTCTGACCAAAAAAGAATATACACTTTGAACATACCCTCTTACTTTTTTTGATATTATTCATTGTATGAATATCTCAATAATTCTGGCCCATTCCAATTTCGGGTAACATTGATTGGTTTATTCCTGGATATCTGCCACCTTTAGTTTTTTCACTATTAGCCATCCAACGAGACAGACAAATCCAACAACGATATTCAAGGTTCCTAAAAGGAATGTTCCCGTCATATCAAAGGAGATGAGAAACATTCCGATTGTTCCAAAAATGAGACTAAAAGAATTTACTAATGCAACTGCGGAACCAGTATCCTTTTTTTGTTGTTCGAGGGTTAAGAATGTCCCGGGTATCTTGACGCAACTTGTCATCACTGATGCAGGAAGGAGGGCGAAAGAGAATACAAGCGGTCCCAAATTCCCGATTATACAAACCAGAACACCTCCGATGATGGTGATTATAAAACTAAAAACGATAATCTGTGATCTTGTGAAATGGCGAAAAAGCCATAGATATATAAATGGTCCAAGGATGAGTCCGAGAGCATTCAGGGCAAAAAATAAACTAAATACTTGTTCAGACACACCGAATCCTCGTTCAAAGATGAATGAAGATGCAGCTACAAATGACAGGGGGGTGATTGTAGTCAATGAAAAAATGATAAGAAGAGAGGAAAAACTACGGTTGCTTAAAACAACTCCCAGTTTCTTCATCGATTGCATAACCGTCCCGTTAAATCTGGATGGTATAGATTCACTAAAAAGAAGAGCACCGCAAAGAGAGATGAGACCTATAAGAGTTAAAGTCCAGAATATGCCTCTCCATGATGTATAGGGTAGCATGAATGCACCCAGAACAGGGGCTACCGCCGGGGCTATAAATATCATGGACTGTACAACTGCAAGGACAGATTCCTGTTTTTTTCCTGAATATGAATCCCTGACAATGGCTGTGGCAACAGTAATTGCACCACTTCCTCCAATTGCCTGAAAAACCCTGAATACGATCAGGTACCAGATGTTCAATGAAATTGCGCATCCAAAACTAGAAATGATATAGAGAACGAGACAGGTTATTAAAATAGGTCTGCGTCCGTATTTATCTGATAGTGGCCCCCATACAAACATCCCGAGACTAAAAAATATAAAAAAGAGGATGAGAGTAAGGTTTGCAAGATCGCCGGTGACATGAAAATAATCACTCATACCGGGAAGAGCAGGTAGATAGAGATCGGTAGAAATTGGGGCAAAAGCTGATAAAAGAGCGATAAACACTATAAGCCCTTTATCACCCAGATATTTCTGTCTGGATGAAATCGGTTTGGATTCCTGATATATGGCAGTCATATTAACATTTAGAAGTTATTTCGGGGGTTGTTATTGTAATCAAAACTAAATATAATTGAGTTCTTTGTGAAATATTGCAATCTGATATCTTGGGAAAAAGTACCTGAATCAAAAAGAATTCAGCTGATTTAGGTAGACATAATATTGTGGAAAAAAAGACTGCTTTAAGTAGTTACACCTGACCCAGTGCAACAGGCAGGATTATTGAACATTTCTCCATATGTACATGTTTCGGCCCCACCGATGAATGCGTCACTGTTCAGGTCAATAGCCATTGGTTTCTCATAATCCATCTTTTCCATTTTTACCACAAGACATTCTTTTGTTCTACTTGTATATGAGTTTGTTTGAGTTACAACAAGGATAGTGATAGTATGATGGAAAATTCGGACTATCTGCACACTATTATAAATTTAGCCAGAAATTCCCATCAGGGTTTGAAGGAACTTTTCGATCGATAAAAAACGTGGAAGTTTCTACTTACGCAATTGATCCGGATATAATATCTTCATCTTTGAATTTTTAATATACTGTATTTGTAGATTCAGATCTCAATATTCTCTTAGCATATGTTAAATTCAATATTCTGGTTTCTAGTTAGCCATTATCTTTTTCATGATATTTTCAAATCTTGTATTACTGATCGGATGATGACTGATGACTTTTCCGTTGTAAATAATGCAGAAGGTCCCAAATGCGCAGGGTGTTTGCCTTATTTTTTGTGGACTTTCTAGATCTATCAGGACGGGAGTCTGGTGATATTTTTCTTTCGCAGTTTTCATAATTGCCTCAACGTTTTTTTCAGAATATGGACACTGGGCAGATCTTATTATAGTCAGGCCAGAGGGATAATCTGCAGCCCGTGATGAAATATCATTAGAAAATCGGGGCATTTTATTGTCAATATGAAACGACAATGTAAGGAGATCAAAGTCAGGCTGTACAGAATCGGTGATGGTAAAACCAAGATTGATGAAAATATCTTTCTTTGCCATGAATGCTCCAGAGCGGGTGACTACTGCGACACCTTTAAAGTCCCCCTCTTTCGCCTCTCTGATACATTCCCTGATTAATTTTTTTCCATATCCTCTTCCTTTGTATTCTTTATTAAAACCAGTAAATAAGCATTGAATAAAAAGATATCCGTCTGCCTCAACCGGTCGGTGAGCGATTTCTCCTGGCATATATTCAATCATACCCTGATATCCTGCTGATTCTGAAAAAAGGATTTTCATCCTGAGTCCCTTGGGATAGTATTCTTTAAACCAGTTGATCTTCTTCCTGAGTTCTAGGTGTTTTTCCATATTTTTGTACCCACAGACTCCATATTGGGCAATGTTTTCAGGAATTATA
This sequence comes from Methanospirillum lacunae, assembly GCF_003173355.1. Taxonomy (NCBI): domain Archaea; kingdom Methanobacteriati; phylum Methanobacteriota; class Methanomicrobia; order Methanomicrobiales; family Methanospirillaceae; genus Methanospirillum; species Methanospirillum lacunae. The sequence goes on from NZ_QGMY01000002.1 coordinate 545,203, forward strand.
TTAATAATTTCAAGATCGTGCATACAGAATCCGATTAAATTGATATCTCAAAAAGGAATATATAATTTCTGAAAACACATTCTAATTATTTTGAGGCTATCCAATGGAAGTTTTTAGATTGGACAGCCTTATTAGGGCTGTCAGTATTTCCTGGATGATGGTTCAAGATCTGATGGAGTAGATATCACCGTCATTGAATGAAAAGGATTATTCGTTATGTATTGTTTGAAAACAAATATTTCCTGAAATAATACATACAAAAAAAGTCTTTAGGAATTAATAGTTCAAAGCCGCTGGAGGGACTTGAACCCTCGACCTGCTGATTACGAATCAGCCGCTATACCGCTAAGCCACAACGGCGTGCCTATATATGTCGATCTCCTGACATAAAAAAAAATCGTTAAAATATATTTTACGAGTATCCGGTCATTGACGTAACATTCTGTGCTTTTTCCTTTGATGCTTCAAGTGGCCGGAACTTTTGTTCATATTCTCCAACTGTTCTCTGAAGTACCTCTAACAGATTCTTTGCATGGGTTGGTGAGATGCTGACTACTGCCTTGCCCCGGGCCTGGTTGATTCCCGGAATCTGGTGAAGGAACATAAACGTAAACTCATCCTCTTTATAAGCGATCTGGATCATATTACTGTATACGGGCTCCAGGTTTGGGGGAATAGTCACCTGAATCTCATTTGAGGTCATACCTACATCTTATATGGGATCTGCATTAAATTGACCGAATCAAACAATAAAACCGGGGATACTATTTCGATATCTTCAATTATTCAGGCATACCGGTGTCCACGACGATACTACTTTTCAAGACATGACCCGGTGATATCCTCTGGAAAGTATACCATCTGCAAGCAGGTGTCTCTCTGTAAGGATCAGACACCTGATGAAGATCAACTCTGGGAAGAAATATGTTTGATCGATCCTACCGTGAAGCCAGACCTGCGGGAATATCTTTCCCGGTGCCTGGAGATTATGGCCCACACACCGGTTGTTAAGTATACTGACAGTGATATTCAGGTTCATTCTGTTCGGTACGGGATCTATGGACTTGTTGACAAACTTGACTCTTCTTCAAACACGATCTCAATAATCAGAAGTTCGGGAGCTCCTGCATACGGGTGCTGGTCTGATGACCGGGTTCGGTTAGCTGCCTGTATTCTTTGTCTCAAAGAATCTACTGGCATTGATATAGTTGGGGGAAATATCGAGTACATTCCTGATGGAATTGTCAGGTACTGTGAACCGCAACCACGGGACCGGCGAAGACTATTGCAGGCATTGCACATGGCGCAAAAAGTGATGAATGGCAATCTTCTGGATAAACCGGTGAATGCCCCATGTAAAAAATGTCTGTATGTGAATCAGTGTAATCCTGACAAACCAAAAACACTCTCAAGCATTCTCTTCAAGAAGTGAAAGTGATCTGATAAACTCACCTTTCGCCTCCCGGGTAGTTCCGACAATGAGCCACTTTTGATCACCGTGTTTTTCTACAATACCCTGTGCCTCTATCGTCTCACCTTTCTTTGCCTGTCCGGTATAGGTATGGGTAAATGATAAAACCCGGTTGATTTCAGGATGAGAAATCTCAAAGATTGACGGACTGTCAAAGGCGAATGTATCATCTATAACAGATGCTTCGATGGTCCGGGTTCCAAGTACCTCTCCTTTATGCATCACAAAACCGGGCAGGTCTTCATACCCCCGGGAATAGAGGAGATCAAAATAGGTACCGTCTATCTGCCCGCGATTCCACTTTCGTTGCTCATGAAGGATAAACTCCTCGTACCCAAGATCCGGATTGCGTTTTTTATATACGGTCTTCCAGAGACTATCATCAAGATCTTCGATATCACCGGATACAATTCCCTCTTTCAGTCGTTCCTGGGCACGGGAAAACCAGTTCCCATACACGACCCCGTCGATATCTGATCCAGAATCCGCAATTTCGCAAAGTCGGGATCCGGTAACACCAAATGTTCCTTCCGGAAGATTGAATATTTCCTTGAACCGGTTAACCGCTGAATCTCGATCAGCAATAACCGACAATTTTTCATCTGGCTTGAGTATCTCTACAATATCTGAAAGAGGAATCCTGTGAACAAGGCCTGAGTACTCGGGCTTCTTCTTCTGGATCAGGGCATATGCTTCTTCAAAGTCTACCTTTCGATATCTGATTCCCTTTGGATCAACACGTTCACCAGATGGATCAGGGATATACCGGAGAACACAACCAACACCCCCATTCGTATCGTATGCAGCTACTGCATAAAGCCAGTTATCAGCATCCCTGATAAAGTCGCGGATTCTGATTGGACGAGTATTCATTCTATCCACTCTGCAAGCATGGCTGCTATCCGTTCAATATCTGCTCCCGGACGAATAATCTCCCTGTTCACCAGATCTACAACCGTTGATGGCGTGCCTTTGAGTGCCCCAACATCAATGGCAAAATCATGTGGGACCAGGGCATCATTAATCGTTATCGGGGAGGGAGCTCCTGAAAGATTGGCACTGGTTGCAGTTATCGGGCTGTCAAACCTGTTTATTATCTCAAGTGCTACATCCTGTGCCGGATACCTGATACCAATAAGATTGGTTCCAGAAGTCAGAAGGGAAGGAAGTACTGACCGTGCCTTAAGAACCAGTGTTACCGGTCCTGGCAGAAATTCGTTGAGAAACGCTTCTGCAATCTCATCAACATAGGCAACGGCTGATATCATCTCTACATCACAAACTGCAATAGAAAGTGGTTTGTGATATTCGCGACCTTTCGCCTCATAGACTTTATGAATCGCCTCTTCTGAGAGGGCATCAGCCCCCAGACCGTATAGAGTATCAGTCGGATATACGATAAGTCCGTCTTTATTCAGGACATCAACTGCTTTTTTAATCTGCTCTTTCAAAATTTTCTCCCCTGTACCCGGTATAAATCAAAAACTGCTATCGATGAAACATGCATGACTGCGAATACACCTGCTTGTATTGGATCGGTTACGACAAGATCGGCATGATCAACAACCGTACCTGCCATGTTTAGTGCAATTACCGGAATTCCCGAAGCCCTCACCCTGTCGACTGCTCTAGATACCTCTCCTCCCATCAGAGATCCGGCAAGGACAAGCATGGATGCCCTCGGCAGTCTTGCTACGGCATCAACAGCTTGGGTAAGAGTCTTTTCACCAACGAGCGGGATTGTATCAACTGAAATTCTCTCTCCCCTGATATTATGCCGGTCTGCCTCGTTAACTGCTCCAAGGGCTACCTGAGCAACCTGTGCACCGCCACCGATGATGATAACCCTCTTTCCATAAATATCGCCGAAGGAGCGATGGATAATGACTTCACTGACTCCAGGAAGATTCTGAAGACTGGTGATGAGATGATCTTCAATGATCTCTCCTTCAAATTCAACATAAAGTTCTTCGTATGTCTCATCACACTGTCCTTCACAGGCTTCTAGGTGTATCATGACAATGTTTGCCTTATGTTCTGCAAACACTGTTGCAATATCTTTCAAAACTCCTGACTTGTTTCTTGCTATGATACAGACTGCCTTGAGTCCTTCTTCAGATCCCGTTCTGAATCAACTCCTATCCATCATCAATAATAATCAGAATTTTTCTTGTTCTGGTTTCCAAAGTAGAGTTGACGTTACCAAAGATACAATTTTTCTCGATCCTGTAAAAAAACAGTTATGGATCACGTCGGTGCATGATCCCCTGAAGAAGCATCTTGATAACCATGCCGACTGCAAAGAGGCAGAGTAGAAGAACAAACCACATGAGCACTCCGACATTGTGCTGAACTACCGGAACATTTCCGATTATATTACCTCCAAGAACAAGTCCCCCGGCCCAGAGAAGACCGCCGGCTATGTTATATATCAGGAACCAACGATAGTGCATATTTCCAATTCCCGCGAGGAAGGGGGCAAAAGTTCTGATATATGGAACAAATCGTGCAACAACAATGGTGGCACCGCCCCATCTGGCGTAAAATTCCCTGGTAAATTGGATCCATTCCCCTTTTACAAACCCTGAAAGTCTCCCGGTCATCATCCTTTCTCCAGCATAACGACCGATCCAGAAGTTTGCAGTGTCACCAAGAATGGCGGCAGATGCTACAACAACAAGTAGGAGCGGAAGGTCCAGAACTCCGGATCCTGCTAGTGCTCCGGCAATAAAGAGCAGTGAATCGCCCGGAAGAAATGGTGTTATTACAAAACCGGTTTCGCAAAAGATGATGATAAAAAGAACAAGGTAGATGAGCAGACCAAGTTCACCGGCCATTTGGGATAACGATTGATCAAGGTTGAGGAAGAGATCGAGAGGATTGACGGACATGCTCATAGGAGATTGTTCGTGCCTCCTCATGAGGTTTCCCGCAAAAAATGATTTTCACTCTCATTTATTCAGGGTACTTGCTTCTGATAACAAGTCCTGATAAGGAAATATCTTTGCCTGGACGTCATGGAAGAATGAGAATAACCCGTTCTCACCTGAAAGAATCAGACAGGCTAATATCGCGGGAAGACCAATGGAGATCATCCATGAAAAGGAAAGTCCTTACTGCAGTTGACGGATCACCTGAGGCAGATACAGCCCTTCTGAAGGTAATTGAGTATTTTAATACAGAGGAGATTGAACTTCATGCGATTTATGTCATTTCGCCTTCAAAATATGCCACTATAGAGGGAGCTGCTGGATATGAAGGAATATCCACACTTCATGAAATCAGGGACCGTATCATAGCAGAGGAAAAAGAAGCGGTTACTGAGAGAGTGAAGAATATCGCCCATGATCACGGTCTTGAGATCTCGTTAATTGTAAGGCTTGGAGATCCACGAAGTGAGATCCTGAAAGCAGCAGACGAGATCAATGCAGACATTATCGCTGTTGGTTCAACAGGGAAAGGTCTTGGTCAGCGGATTCTACTTGGTAGTGTGAGTACTTACATTGTCACTCATTCCAAGATTTCAACGATTGTTATCAGATAATCGGTACATGGCTGAACACCTCCGGTAACTTCCCGACAATTACCTTTTATTCTATGATGCAGAGAATTGGCTATGCTGCCTCATACTCTTCTCTCTCTGCTGCTGTGTCTATTTATCCTGGTATCAGGGTGTACGGCACTTGATAAACCAGTGGACTTCGTAAATCCGGGTTTACAAGTTTCTGATACATATGGTGCTACAGAGAACGCTGCCCCGGCCCCACTTGCTGAAAAAAGAGCAGCCGGTGGTACTAACCTCGTGACACAATCATTAGAACCACTTACGCAATCAGACCAGAAGATCATAAACACGGCAGATCTTTCGCTGCAGGTTTCTGATGTCAGAAAGACAGCCGACTCAATTAAAGAAATTGTGACGAAAAGTGAAGGTGTTGTTCAGTCATCATCAGTATCAGCAGGACGTGAGGACAAATACACCGGTGTCGTGACTGTTCGTGTTCCTTCATCAAAGTTTGATAAAACTCTTAATGAAATTCAGATTCTTGGAAAAGTTACGACGAGTAGCGTTACAGCCCAGGATGTTACTGAAGAATACGTTGATTTGGATGCTCAAAAGAATGCTCTTACCAATCAACTCTCGCAGTATAACCGGATACTCGGACAGGCTGTTAATGTCTCTGAAATTCTTGAGGTTCAGCGTGAGATCGAACGGATTCAGGTTGAACTCGACCGGATAACCGGGAAGATGAAATATCTTGATAACCGGATAACTTTCTCAACCATCACTGTTCGTCTGTCAGAACCTGCATCTGTTGTTCCTTCTCCCGGCTATTCTATCACTTCAGTGATCAGTCAGGCAATTGGAGGATTCGCAGATACCGTTGTCTGGCTCGTGATCATGATTATGACCTTACTTCCTGTCATCATCATTGCCGCAATTGGAGTTATCATCTATTCCAGGTGGAAAGTACGGCGATCGAACTGAATTTTTTATTTTTTTGCACGTGAATCTATGACCTGTAAGGTCAAACCTCCTGTATGAATCTGGAGGAGGAAGTTCTGGTGCTCCGGGATGTTCTGATACCCGGAGGGAGGGTCTGTGATATTACCCTTTCAGACGGCAGGGTTTCCCATCTTGGCGCATCAGGAAAGGCTGATACGATATACAAATGTAACGATCAGATCGTCCTTCCTGCAGGCATTGATATGCATGTGCATATGCGAGACGGAATCCAGGCTCAAAAAGAAGACTGGGAGTCTGGAACTAAAAGTGCTCTTGCCGGAGGAGTGACTGTTGTTGTTGACCAGCCGAACACTATACCTCCTATAACAACCGGGAAGATTCTTCAGGATCGTGCGCACCTTGCAGAGGAGCAGGCATACTGCAACTTTGCCATAAATGCGGGTGTTACAACTGATGCTGATCTGGAAGGCATGGCACGGGCCGGTGCAATGGCATTTGGAGAAACGTTTGCCGGTCCTTCTAGTTATGGAGAGGCTCTCACGCGTGACGATCTTGAGTCTGCTATTCATACCATCAAAAACCTCGACGGACTTGTGACACTCCATGCTGAAGTTGTGCAAGAGGGTCAGGACAACACACTTGCTACACATGATACGCTGCGATCCATCGCTGGAGAAAAACAGGCAGTTCAAATAATCCAGGAAATTGCTACACCAGGATCCCGGATACATTTCTGTCACATTTCATGTGCCGACACGATATCGACTATAAAAAGTAAAGATATTGGGACTATCGAGGTGACCCCTCATCACCTCTTTCTTTCACATGATTCCTGTACTCCTGATGATACACATGCCAAGGTTAACCCTCCTCTGCGGACAGAACATGAACGTAAGCGGTTATGGGAATGCTGGAACAAGATAGATGTCATTGCTTCTGATCACGCTCCCCATACACTACAGGAAAAATCAGTACCCTTCTCTGATGCTCCTTCCGGAATTCCTGGAGTTGAAACCATGATTCCTCTTCTTATGGCTGAAGTACATAATGGAAGAATTTCACGTATCGATGTTATAGAAAAGACTTCAACGAACCCTGCCCGGATCCTCGGGATTGAGCCTGCCGGGTACCAGCCGGGAATGCGTGCTGATTTCGCTCTCTATCCAAAAGTCTGTACCTCAATTCAGGCAGAAAATCTCTTCTCCAAAGCAGGATGGACTCCATATGAAGGGATGGAAGGTGTATTTCCTGATACGGTAATCATGGCAGGACAAGTGGCATATGATCAGAAGGCCTGCATTAAAACGAATCCTACCTGGATAAAGGGAAGAGGATATATCCCGGTGAAGTAAATAGTGTGGTGTGCCTTCCTCATTTCCATAGGTCCCCGGGAGATCTAATGAAGACTCAAGAGATGATCCATGGGACAACCCGGAAATGGTACATATTACGGCACCGCCCGGCAGAGGGCGTTTAATGGGTGAAGGACGGCAAAAGCCACTGATGATAACCATTTGTTAATGCCGGGTGACAACTCTTATGACAACTCCTGATGAGATCAGGGCTTCTCTTGTTGCCACTGATGGCGGTACTATTTTCACTATAGAAGTTTCAGCAAACAGCCGTGTCGAACGGTTTCCCACTGGCTATAATAGATGGCGTCAGGCAATTGGCATTCAGGTCAGGGCTCCTGCAGTAGAGGGAAAAGCCAACAAGGCAATCATGGGCCTTATCGCTGAAACCCTGAATGTTCCAAAGACTAATGTCCATATAATCAGCGGACAGACTTCATCGGTAAAGAGAATTAAGATAGATCAAGTCTCTGATGAAGACCTTGCACAAAAACTGACTGCTCTCATATCAGCATCATCGTAGTTTTTTTGTTGTTCCTCTTGGGAATCATCGTATTGTTTAAATACTTTGTGAGAGACTGTCTTCCCATAATTATGGTAATTATTGTTGTTTGTGGAGGTAGTGGGATTGTATGAGCAGGAGACTACGAAATACCGGATACACCTTACCGTTCAGGCAGAAGGGGTGGTTGACCGGTCGGACGTAGTCGGTGCTATATTTGGACAGGTTGAAGGTCTCCTAGGCTCTGAACTCGAATTACGTGAATTGCAACGTCAGGGTAGACTTGGCAGGATTGATGTCCGGGTCGTAAGCAAACAGGGTCGGTCTTCTGGTGAGATCCTTGTTTCTACTTCACTGGATCGTGCAGAGACTGCAATCCTTGCCGCATCCATGGAGACTATCAGCCGTGTAGGTCCATGCGCTGCTCAGGTTCAGGTTCAGAACATTGAAGATATCAGGGTCACGAAGCGAAACCAGATCATAGAACGAGCTAAAGCACTTCTTCTTGAGTTTGAGGAACCGGGTATTGATCCCGAATCACTTATTGATGCAGTCAGGGAAAGCCAGCGTATTGAGAAGATTGAGACAATAGGCCCAGATAATGTTCCTGCTGGTCCGAATGTCCTTCAGTCAGATGCGATCATTGTCGTTGAAGGCAGGGCAGATGTGATCAATCTGCTGAGAGCTGGTATTAAAAATGCAATTGCTGTTGAGGGAACCAGTGTTCCAGGTACGATCATCAGTATGTGTCATAAGAAAACTGCAACTGCTTTTCTGGATGGAGATCGCGGTGGTGATCTTATTCTTCGTGAACTTCTCGAAGTGACTGACATTGATTTTGTTGCATTTCCTCCCAGGGGAGAATCAGTAGAGGATCTCTCGCGTAAAGAGATCATCAAATCCCTGCGTAATAAAGTTCCAATAGAGTATGTACTCGAGGACCGCGTAGCAGAATACTTATCGAACCGTGACAAAGAGGGAAAAACAGTCCAGAAGAATGAAGAGCCTGAAGAAGAAGTATCATCTCCACAGGAACCTGAAGAGATGCCTGAATCTTCTGTTTCTGAACCTGTAGAACCAGATCAGGCATCTCCTGAATCACCTATAGACGAAGAAGTATCAGAGCCCCCTTACAAGCCACGCTCAGTCTTTACTCATATCAGTGAAGTCCGGGAACGGGGAGTTATCAGGATGTTGTCAGGAGAAGGAGATGTGGTTCTTGAGATGCCGGTGTCACAGATTGAGGATTCTCCTATTCCAGATGACCAGACATTTCAGGGAGTTGTCATTGACCAGGATGTAAATCAGCAGCTTCTTGATCAACTATCACTCCTTGGCATTAAATTCCTGGCTGCACCTTCATTTACCGGAATTGTCAGGCGTCCTGCATCTGTTCGTCTTATTCCTTTTAGATAAGCCAACTGGCTCATTATTTTATATTTTTTAAGTTAATGTATACATGAGGAGTGATAGTGTGCATAAAGAGGAATTAATCTCACTCCATCAGATGCTCATCGATGTGAAGGATTACCTTCAGGAAAATAATCCTGATTCTGACTTTAGTGAGTATGAGTCACTGAAGATAACTCCTACACAGATTCACAGGAGCAAAGTGGAGCACAAATATGCAATATTTGTGTTGGGTAATGCTATTGCAAAGGCAATGAAAAATATTGAGAATCCTTCAACCGCTCATATGTCATCCCGTATGCAGGAGATGGCAGAAAAAGCCTTGAAAGAGATTGAGTGTGGATCCTGATAAGATCCACCAAATGTTGTTTTGTTTACTGTTTTTCTATCTTTCTTTGTTCAACCAGATACTCGGCAAGAAGTCTGGGGATTGGTGCTTCCATGCAGTGCCAGTTCGGAGTCCCGTTGACTTCGAGAACAGTATATGTATCTCCATGAATCAGGAGATCAACTCCTCCATAATCAACCCCGGCACTTTTAGTTGCCCGTGATGCAATATCATTGATCTCCGGGGTAATGGGTACTGCACTACCACAACCACCCTGGTGAATATTGTGCGTCAGACTGTCAGATACCCGCATAATTGCGCCGACAGCTTCACCATCTATCACGAAGACTCTGAAGTCTCGATCGTTTGGAATATATTCCTGCAGATAGTATGGAGGCTCACCAAGTTGCTCTTCTGATTCAACGAGAACTATCCCAACACCATCAAATCCATACACCGGTTTTGATACCGCTTTCCCGTGTTTTTTGATAAACTCTCCGGCAAGATAACGTGACTCGGTGAAAAAGGTCTCCGGAGTTGGAACATCATCTTTCATAAGAAGGGCTGAGGTCTTCACCTTGCTTGCACAGGTGACTATTCCTTCTGGTGGGTTGATAACCCTGTTATGGAGTGCCAGAGCAGAGAGAGTTTCGAAGTTATGTCCATTTTGTCTTATACCACAGGCCCAGATGGTCTCCCGCTCCAGCCCGCATGAGAATGGGTCTATGGCTTCAAGGAATAATGCCTGATAGCGCTCCCCCATCCGGTCGAGTTCATCCATTACCATGCGGGTAGAGTTATCTGATGGTATATCGGTTGGTTTTGGGATTATGGTTATCATACTAAAAAAAGTTATTCTGACTGTTGACTGTATTTCTTCCAGACCTGTTCCCGGTATACAGGGCCACTGTTATAGGTACAGAAAGGAATCAGTTTACCATCAGGCGTAGCGTAGTGAATGCAGCACCTGTTCACCCGGTCGATATCATAGTTGTAATTATCCATGAAGTGCATCGTACCGATGAAGAGTGCATTCCAGTGAAATGACCTGAGGGAATCAAAGTTATGGGTGATAAGGGTCTTCCCAAGGATCTTCCAGACATCAAGCCCCTTATTCTTCTCATCACCCTTGAACTGGTTATAAAACTCCCTGAGGCCGTTGATGGCAACCATCTTCTTTGAAAGTGTGCCACTCTTCTCAAGTTTCCGTGATAACTGTTCAATTGAGTTGAAGAATGCATCCACATCAACTATCCTGTTGATTGGAACAATTCCCTCTTCTCTGACAAAGACATAGGTTGCCGCACCACAATGCTGATGCGCAGTAAATTTGATCTGTGATTTTCCGGTATATGCTTCAACAAAGTCTGAAACCGGAACAACACAGGGCACTGGATAAAAGTCATTTTTTAAAATGGCTCCATCTGTCTGTGACTCTATTCTGTCTAAAAGTTCAGGAATTGTAATTCGTTCACGGTTTAAATCTTCCTGGTTTGCTGCACCTGTAAAAGAGACCGGCTGGAAGTTGACACCCCTGATGACTGAAATGTTCTCGGTGGCAAACCTGATGATTCCACCAATTTCATGGTCGTTCTTTGTCTTGATGATCGTTGGCACCAGGACAATACCAAGGCCGACCTTCTTGCAGTTTTCTACCGCTTTCAGATCATGGTTTATTTTGAAATTGGTTTCTTTTGTAACTCCATCAAAATGCAGGTATACAGTCTGAAGACCTGCATCTTTGAGTTGTCGAGCATAATCGGGATCTGAAGCTAGTTTTATTCCGTTTGTTGCGAGTTGAACCTGAAGAAATCCCAGTTCTTTAGCTAACCGGAGAATATCCGGAAGATCATCCCGCATAGTGGGTTCCCCACCAGCAAACTGGACTGCAGGGGCTGCATTTGGTTTTTCAGAACGAAGAACCTGAAGCATACCTCTGATCTGTTCAAACGTTGGCTCATACACATACCCGCATGCTCTTGCATTTGCAAAACAAAACTCACAGTTCAGGTTACACCGGTTTGTCAGGTCAATATTTGCAAGTAGTGTTGTAGAGTGGTGGTGATTACAGATTCCGCAGTCATTTGGACAGGAACTGATGTCAGTAGTTATTTGTGGGTTATCAAGACCATTTCCTGTAATATTATATTCATCATATCTTTTGTACAGTTCAGCATCATCCCAGTACAGAAACGAAAACGGACCATGTTCCGGGCATGTGCGATCGATATATATCCGCCCCTCCCGTTCGTAGATTTCAGCATCGAGAACTTTTTTGCATACAGGGCAGAGACTTTTTGTCTTTTTCAGAAGGATAATATCACCCACCACAGGTTTGAAGATATCTGGTTCGAAACGCTTGTATCTGTTATTTATGCAGATTAGACGCTTATATTTATTCAGGAGTGAGCATCTATAATCTTCTATCTCTTTCTTACAATAGCATCGGCCTTCTGGGTGATGCTCCCTGCATATGTTCCAAATTCAGCAGCTGCAGCTGTCGGCGGAGGGATTCCCATAGACGGTGGTCATACCTGGTATGATGGAAAAAGGATTCTTGGCGATGGAAAAACCATTCGAGGATTTTTTGGCGGGGTAGCCTGTGGTTGCATCATAGGCATTCTACAGATAATGGCGCAGGGACAGCCGGTCTTCTCAATGCTTCCTAAGTTAAACATCTTTTCTGTCTTGCTTCTTGCAACCGGCGCTCTTGTTGGTGACATGGTAAAAAGTTTCTTCAAGCGCCGGGCAGGAATTGAACGGGGAGGAAAATGGCCTCTTGTTGACCAGTATGATTTCGTGGCTGGTGCATTCCTGTTTCTCTTTGTTGGAAATCCGGCATTTGCATTCTCAGTCCTGACTGTCCCGGTAATCATCGCTATTCTGATTATCACGCCAGTATTACACCGGGTTGTTAATATTATTGGATACAAAATGGGAGTGAAAGACGTTCCATGGTAGAAAAAAGTCTTAAGGATCAGTTAATTCAGATTGGTGCAATTCGATTTGGTAATTTTACACTGGCATCTGGAAAGAAGAGTGATGTATATATTGACATTAAAATGGCTATGACTCACCCTGAAATCCTGAAATCCATTGCAGTTTCTGTCATGGATCAGAAACTGGAATGGGATGTGGTTGCCGGGGTAGCAGTTGGCGGTGTTCCTCTGGCTGTTGCATCATCTCTTGAGAGTGGAAGGCCTTATGTAATCATACGAAAAGAGCAGAAAACACATGGTCTCTCCTCCCTTATCATCGGTGATGTGAAAGGGAAACGAGTCGTCATGATAGAAGATGTTACTACATCTGGAGGGTCTGCTCTCTTTGGTGTTGATCAGATCAGACAGGCAGGCGGCGTTATAACTGACATAATATCAGTTGTAGATAGGGGTGAGGGAGCAGAAGAGACACTTTCCAATGCAGGGATAAAACTGACTTCTCTGGTTTCCAAAAGCGATCTTGTTCAGAAATAGGTATTAACATAATCTAGCCCATCTTTTTATGATGTTATATGAGTGGTTTGATACACTCTTTCTGATGAATGCCTTACGTTCGGTTAATTGTAAGATCGTCAGAGTAATTACGCATGGCTGACAAATAGTCACAGGACAGAGAATCAGGCAGGCAACCGTGTCATTTTATTGATTTGGTAGCAGCCGTAATTGTGTTTCTCTATACAATAGATGCTCTGTATATCCGGGTATTGCTGTTCCCGGTAAATATCAAAAAATCCAGAAGATAGCGCATGAATACAAACACTCATCAGGAAAGCAGGCAGCAGATGAAGGTTCTCGTTGTCGGGAGCGGAGGCAGAGAGCATGCTATAGCACAGGCTCTCTCAAAAGGCCAGGATATTGTTGTCTACGCAGCAATGACACGCATCAATCCGGGCATCGCTGCCCTGTCACAGGAGTATATTATCACAAGGGAGACAGCTTCCCGGGAGATTACAGACTTCTGTACCAGAAACCAGATTGGGTATGCGTTTATCGGTCCAGAAGTTCCTCTAGAGGCCGGGGTTGTCGACTCCTTAATTTCAGCAGGAGTACTCTGTGTTGGTCCGAAAAAGATGGCAGCACAGATAGAGACAGATAAAGCCTTCTGCAGGAACCTGATGAAACAATATAACATTCCGGGTTTACCTGGATATCATATATTTCAAGGTCCCGATGAAGCGATAACCTTCCTGAAGACCACATCATCTGATTTTGCAATTAAACCGATCGGACTTACCGGAGGAAAAGGAGTCAGGATCATGGGTGAGCATGTTGATCAGGATGGCGCTTGTGAGTACATTCGTGAAATAAATGGCGGCGTAGTTATTGAGGAACGTCTGATCGGTGAGGAGTTCACTCTTCAGGCATTTGTAGATGGGAAAAACCTGGTCCCTATGCCTCTGGTTCAGGATCATAAGAGAGCCTTCGAAGGTGATACCGGACCAAATACCGGCGGTATGGGATCATATACTCTTCCAGATCACCGGATGCCATTCATCACCGATGATGAATATGATCAGGCCCTAGCGATCATGAAAAAGGTTGTAGCTGCCCTTGAAACTGAGGGATATCCGTATGTTGGAATCCTCTATGGTCAGTTTATGAATACTGCCCGTGGTCCGATGGTTATCGAGTTTAATGCAAGATTTGGAGACCCTGAAGCAATGAATGTCCTTAGCCTTTTAAGTTCAGACATCGGAGATGTGATCCGGGGAGTTACAACAGGGACCCTTGATAAGATCAGAATTTCCTTTGAAAACAAGGCCACGGTTTGCAAATATATTGTTCCTGACGGGTACCCTGATAATCCTCATGCCGGCAATCTCATAATACCCGGGGATGGAGGACCTGCACTGCTGTATTATGCATCAGTTGTCAGGGAAGGAGATCACCTGATTACGCAGTCATCACGAACCATGGCGTATGTTGGTATTGGTGATACCCTGGAAGAGGCTGAGAAGATAGCAGAAGCCGCAGCAGCATCGGTCCAGGGACCTGTTCGTCACCGCCGTGATGTGGGAACCATGGATGTCCTTAAAAAGAGGATAGATCACATGCAGGAGATTAGATGAAAAAAGATTTTGTCTCGATTCTTGATATTTCACGTGACGAACTTGGCGAATTGATCGCAACGTCCCGCAGACTCAAAGAAGAGAGACGGGTCGGGGTTTTTCCTCCTCATCTTTCACAGAAGACTCTTGGCATGATCTTTGAAAAATCATCAACCAGAACAAGGATCTCGTTTGAAGTGGGCATGTATGAGCTGGGTGGTCATGCCCTGTTCCTTAATCCCAAGGATATGCAACTGGGAAGAGGAGAAGCAATTCGTGATACTGCACGGGTTATGTCTCGGTTTGTTTCAGCCATCATGATCAGGGCAAACTCACACCAGAGTGTAACCGAACTTGCAGTTCATGCTGATATCCCGGTGATAAATGGTCTCTCTGATTGTGAACATCCCTGCCAGATTCTTGCAGATATTATGACCATTGTAGAGCACCTGCACAGGATAGAAAAAGTAACAGTTGCCTGGGTTGGAGATGGAAATAATGTATGTAACTCACTTATTCTGAGCACTATCCTCACCGGTATGGAGGTCAGAATTGCATGTCCTCCTCAGTATAAACCATCACTTGAATATATTGAACAGGCCAGGAGTGAAGGGGCGATAATAGAACTGGGAGAAGATCCCATTGCAGCAGTTCAAAATGCTGATGTGGTTATGACCGATACCTGGGTATCTATGGGTCACGAGGAAGAAACAAAGGAACGTGAGAAGATATTTGCTCCCTACCAGGTGAATATGGATCTCCTGAGCCATGCCAAACCAGGAGCAATTGTCATGCACTGTCTACCCGCACATCGTGGCAGTGAGATCACCGATGAAGTGATTGACAGCAGCAGAAGTGTCGTATGGGACCAGGCAGAAAACCGGCTCCATGTTCAGAAGGCCCTTCTCCTCCGTTTGTTGGCGTAAGTACTGTAATTATATATAATCAATTTTCTTTTTTATTCCTGAAATTTTAATAAAAAAGGGTTATTCTGTTATTTCGCGTTTGAAGATAAACATCGTTGAGATAAATCCGAAGACGATGTTGAGATAGAACATAATGAGTCGCCAGAGAAGGATAAAGATCCCAAGTGCTGCTGTCGGGACAAAGAGAGCATAGAGCGAAGCTGCAGATAGCTCTGCAACACCTGACGCACCCGGTGTAATCGGGATCATACTTACGAGGGCGATAATGATCTGGGCAAGCATGGATTCAGAAACCGAGGGTGGAAGACCAAGCCCCATTAGAATTACAGATGCCACCACAAACTCTGAGAACCAGAATAGGATGGTACAGACAGACCCCCAGACAAAACCGGATTTTCCATGTTTTGCAAAGGCGTTGATTCCACAACAGAAATTATCAAATTCAACATCTGTCCGTGTAATAATCTTCTGAAATGATGGTTTCTTCATCTTAACTTCTATCCAGTGAAGAAACCGCATAACCAGCCGTTTTGCAGGGTCTGGATACCGTACTGCATACACAAGCAGGAGAACAAAAAAGATCAAAAGAAACAGGGAAAAGAAGATCACAAAGATGATTCCACTGTTAAGAGACCAGATAACACTACCCATAATGAAGATACTGCATATACTGAGTCCTACCAGCATGATCGCATCAAGAACCCGCTCCATTATAACTACGGCAGTTGCGTCACCAACCGACATCTTTGCCTTGTAGAGCTCGTGAATCCTGACCGGTTCTCCTCCTGCCTGACCAGGGGTGAGGGCACCTGCAAGAAGATTTGCAACAACCATGTTGTAACAGTGAGCAAATGGTACATGGTATCCAAGAGAGAGAGACATCTTCTGGATACGAAGTGCCCAGAGAGCAAAGGAAATAAATCTGAGTGATAATGCTAGCATCAGGAAAAAGATGTTGATGTGTGCCAGGTAGGTGAGAGTTTCTTCGTTGAAAGTAGAACCTACCATCACAGCCAGAATGATAACGCTGATTCCGATTGAAATATATATCCATTTCTTCTGGCTTTTTTCCATTCTTTCTCCTAATTCTTGAATTTAAACTGAACTAATTGGATCTGACCCATATATCCGTCTTATGAATTAAATCTTGGATTCCAACCTACCTATGCAGGAAAAAGCCCAATAGTTTCCATAACCTGCCCGGCTCCATATAACCCACCATCGAGGTAAACAGCACCTATTAATGCTTCAATACATTCTGCAATAACGCGACCTGATGACCAGATATGCATACGCATCTCACCATTTCCCCAGTGAATATACTCATGAAGATGAATTGTTTCTCCTGCCCTGCGAAGGATGGACATGTTGACGAGATCCATTTTTTTTACTGATATCTCGCCCTTATCACAGCCACCCGTTTCAACAAGGCGGGTGAGAATATGTAGTTCAATCACTGCATCGCCCAGGGTTGCCAGAGCATCCATGTGGTTGGTTTCAGGATATCCCTGTTCCTGACAGTATGCCTTTCTGCTGAGTGCCCTCTCAAGAATATCAGGGTCAGCAAAGGTATACCCGATGATATCCTCGAGATTTGGTTTATCAGCAGAATAATGCATGTTTTATTTTGAAGTGAGATAGGAACAGATACTCTGTGCTGCTTTCTTGGCTCCACCCATTGCGAGGATTACTGTTGCTGCTCCGGTTGTAACATCTCCGGCAGCAAAGATCTTTGGATGTGACGTTTTTCCATCACCGTCTGCTATTACGTTGCCAGCCCGTCCACGTTCAATACCCTCTATCTCACGGACCAGTACCGGATTTGGTCCCTGTCCGATTGCCTGGATGACAACATCGCAATCGAGCGTGAATGTATCGCCATCGATGGGCTTTGCTGCCGGTCTTCCGCTGGCATCAAGTTCGCACATCTGCATCCTGACACATTCAACTCCCGTCACTACCTGCTCACCTAATATCCGGGTCGGGTTTGCACAGGTAATGAACTCAATTCCTTCTTCTTCTGCATGATGGATCTCAGCAAGTCGTGCAGGGAGATCTTCTGAGCGGCGTCGGTAGACGAGAGTTACTTTTGCTCCCATTCTTCGTGCTGTCCTTGCCGCATCCATTGCAACATTTCCTCCTCCTACAACAACTACCCGGCTGGCCTTTGCTATTGGTGTGTCGAATCTTGGAAACTGGTCTGCATGCATCAGGTTTACCCTGGTGAGAAACTCATTGGCTGAGTAGACGCCGTTCAGATGTTCACCAGGAATGTTCATGAAGTATGGAAGGCCTGCACCGGTTCCAAGCATCACAGCATCATATGTGAGAAGTTCAGAAAGCGAAACACTTTTCCCGACAAAATGGTTGAGTTTTACCTCAACTCCAAGTTTGAGCACCTGATCAAGTTCTGCATTTACAACATCTTTGGGAAGCCTGAATGCAGGAATTCCGTATGTCAGCACACCACCGGGGAGATGGAGAGACTCGTACATGACTACGCTGTGCCCTTCACGAGCCAGTTCTCCGGCAGCTGTGATCCCTGCCGGACCTGATCCAATCACTGCCACTCTCTTTCCGGTTGAAGGTTTTTTATCCTGGGGTTTGATACCTGTCCGGCGTTCTTCATCTGCAGCGAATCTTTCGAGCTGACCAATCCGGATTGGTTTATCCTTATTACCAA
The DNA here is from genome assembly GCF_003173355.1 of Methanospirillum lacunae. Taxonomy (NCBI): domain Archaea; kingdom Methanobacteriati; phylum Methanobacteriota; class Methanomicrobia; order Methanomicrobiales; family Methanospirillaceae; genus Methanospirillum; species Methanospirillum lacunae. The sequence goes on from NZ_QGMY01000002.1 coordinate 563,390, forward strand.
GGATACAGAGTATTTCACACTGTGTTTCCTGAGGACATACTCGTCCACAGATGGCTGGAAGCATGTTCTGGGTCTTTATTGAAACTGCTGCATTCGCAAAATTTCCTTCTGCAATTTCAGCGATAAATACAGGGATATTGATATTGACAGGACAGCCATCAACACATGCTGGTTTTTTACACTGTAGGCATCGGTTCGCTTCTGCAATTGCCTCTTCAGGAGAAAACCCGGTATCAACTTCCAGAAAGTCATGAATTCTGACTTCTGCAGGGCGGTCTCCCATTTATTTCCCCTCCGCACAGGAACATCCATGTTGATTCCAGAGTGCGATAGCCTCTTTTTCCTGCTCCATGTAATACCGCTGCCTCTGCATAAGCAGATCAAAGTCAACCTCATGGGCATCAAACTCCGGCCCATCCACACAGGCAAAGACTGTCTTTCCTGCTACCTGGCACCGGCATGATCCACACATACCTGTGCCATCTACCATGATGGGGTTCAGGGAAACAAAGGTCTTGATACCTTTATCCCGGGTCGCCATGGAGGTGATTTTCATCATAATAGCCGGTCCGATGATCCAGACTGCATCAATCTTCTGATCTGCGACAGTCTCCTTCAGGACATCTGCTGCAAAACCATGTCTTCCCTTTGAGCCGTCATCGGTTGTGACGTGGAGTTCATCACAGATCTCTCTCATTTCATCTTCAAAGATGAGCATCCCGGCATTCCTGGCCCCGATGATCCCGATGACTTTATTTCCTGCTTTTTTCAATGCCTCTGCAATACAGGGTGTTGAAGATATTCCAGCTCCACCACCAACAATTACACAGGTTCCCCATGATTTTACTTCACTTGGGTGACCAAGAGGTCCGACAATATCTGCAATATTGCCACCGGGTTTAATAGCTGCAAGGGCGTGGGTGGTCTTCCCGACTGCCATAAAAACGATTCTGACCAGATCTCCTCTAGCGCGGGAGATAGTAAGGGGTATCCGCTCTCCGGTCTCATCGATTCGGATGATTACAAACTGCCCTGCCTGTGCGTTTCGAGCAACATGTGGTGCATCAACCCAGATTTCAAATATCTTATCTGCTATCTCGTTTGATTTCTCTATTGTATACAAAAAAATGTCACATCCGGAAAGCTGGTCGTGTGCCTTATTTATTACCCGTTCAACTTCTTTACCTTACGCACGCGAACCGCAACCCCGCGGTGTGACCTTATCATCTCATCTGCTGACATCACAGCACGACCTGTTGCCATGGCATTCTCCCCAATGACTAGGATCTCATCGCCTTCCCTGACTGCAGGATCAGCCTCAACAACTCCCGGAGCAAGAATATCCCCCTGGGGAACAAAGTCGTCGATATAGACCCGGTACCCGGTGTCAATCATGCTCCATCCGTCAAAGGTCGGTCTGAGCATACCGGTTGAGGGTTCGAGAGAGAAGATCTGCTGACGCCCTTTCTTCACGATAACTTCAGGGTATGATCCTTTAACTTCAAGCCCAGGAACCCTGAGGTCATATCCGAACTGCATTGAGACCAAACCCCTGAGAAGATGATTCTTCACTTTCTTCTCGCCTGACAGTGCCTCGCTCAGTTGCCTGAGAGCTACGGGATCGGTTGGATGAGTAGAACAGGTAGACTCTAAGGTTATACCTGCCTGATCTGCAGCATCTGTTGCGATAAGAAGAGCATCACCATCAAGGTGTGCAATGACCCGGCGGTACTGGTGTTTCATGAGATACTTAGCAAGCGTGTCAGCGATCTGGAATCGTTCTTCGTGATCCCAATACCCGGTTACTGGGACATCATAGTGTGCTGCAGGATACACAAGCTCAACATCACGAGGGACAAGACCGAGTGGAGATGTGAGAATGAGTTCATGTGCACGCCTGCTGATAGCCTGGGTGAACTTGTGATGACTCTGAGAGAGTGAATATGGTTTTCTTGCTGAACAGGGAAGCAGAACAGCCACATCTGTAAGAGGTGGGATATATCTGGTGAGAAGGCGCTCTGCAAATCTCTTCACTTCAGGGCGGTGAATGCTGTCTCCAGTTGCTGCAATAAAGGGCGTGGATCTGGTCACCGGTGTGTGGTTCTCCATCAGGGCACTGCGATCCAGATGACGCATAATAGATACATACGGTGGCCTTGTTCGTACACGACCTTCAAGAAATTCCCTGAATGTTCCTGCTTTAATACGTGTCCTTATTAGGGCAAGTTCCTGTTTGAGGGCGTTTCGGTTATGTTCCCTGAGATCACCTGCTTTGCATCCCGGACACTGACAGAGACCTTCTGCCATGACTGTTTCAGGATAATCTCCATCAGGAAGGCAGAATCTGCCTTGGACAGCCTTGAGATCCACACCGGTAAAATCAAAGAGATCAAATCCGGCATGAACCAGAATGGCGGCGTTCTCTGGGAGCACTCCTCCCGGGAAATACCAGCAGGTGTCTGGAGGAATTCTTTCTTTTAGAATCTGCAGATGCCTGACAAAATCCCTGGGCTGCTGAATAAGAGTGTGCCAGTTCGGGGTTATGACTGCATCCCCGCTTGTTACCTCTTCAGGATGGTGGATATGCAACCGGATCGGTTGTTTTCCATCTGATGTGAAGAATTTCTTCACGAACTCTGGATCATCAGAGGGGAAAAAGGCATCAAGTTTCCTCTCTGTAAGGGCTGGAAAGAGTGAAGGTACATCTCCAGCCCACGGGAGGAGATATTCACTATCATCAATCCGGAGCCTTCCTGCTCTGCCGGTTCCATCACGTGCAGTAAATTCACAAGTCTTCAAGATCCACCTCCACGCTCGGGGCATTGCTTTCGATAATATTTTTCCAGATCGAACGACACCTGACAATTATTTTAGTATCCGGATTTGCTTTTGCAAGCCGCTCGATCCCAATGCAACCGGATTTGACCATCTCGTTGTCCCAGTCTGGTATCTCACTCTGACCTATTGGAAATGTTTCTGATAATTCCGGAGGATATGGGCCGAATGGTGGTTTAAAGAAGAAGACAGCATCATAACCACTGTGTACTTTCTGGTCAAACGTTACCAGTGCTCTTTTTCCAACCTCAAATCTCTCGACCATATCGTGATACCTGAGAACCTCTGTTCTCAGACAACTTTCAGTGCCCCTATAGAAAAACCGCCGTTTAGAGACCCGGTCCTGTTGTTTCAGTTCTTCTCCAAATGTGAGAAGTTCCCTATACCCGCGGAGCAGTTGCGGATGACCACGACACCGTTCATCTACAAGTTCCCAAAGAACTCCGTCTTTGATGGCTTGTCTGATTCTGTTTATCTCTGCAAGAGTCACGTGAAGATTATGCAATGCAAGAAGTCGCTCTTTATCCGGTGATTTCTGGAGTGATTCTGCCGTATGTGTACTACATACCTGACAGGCACATGGAAGGTACGAGAGTTCATGGAGATGATAACTTCCGTGTGTTGTCATGTAACGCCCGGCTTTTGCGTATAGGGCATATGCCGCAGAATCAAAGAGGTCACATCCCATTGCAACTGCAAGGGCAAACATGGATGGATGGCCGGCACCAAAGAGATGGACACATATCCCTGGTTTCAGGCCTCGCTTGGCAGCCATGACAACCCGTACAAGATCCTTGTACCGGTATGTTTCCATGAGTGGTACGACTGCACCAAGCGGGCAGAACTTGAGGCCCATTTCTGATATTTCCCTGCCTGCAAACTCTCTGAGATCCTCAAAAAGGCCACCCTGAACCGGACCTGCCAGGGTGTGATTTGCATGATTGGCAAATCCATTTGCTTCTTTCAGGCGGGACAGGGTTATTGCAAGTTCTTCTTCTACCTGCTCGCGTCCGGTGTCCGGATGAGTTGGAATATCAAGAGGAACGATAATGTCAGATCCAATCGCCTGCTGGAATTCAATGGTCTGCTGATTGGATATCTCCACTTCTCCGTATACGGAGAGCTGAAAAGATCCTGAATCGGTCATTATCACGCCATCGAAATCAAGCATTGCGTGAAGTCCCTCAGCAAGAGCCCGCTCCCTGAATTCAGTACTACGGGAGATGATGTATGCATTTGTTATCAGGGCCTGCACTCCCATATCCTGCATCTCCCTTGGGGTGATAATGGGCAGATGTGGGTTTATTACAGGAAGAAGAGCAGGTGTTTTTACTGTCTTTTTACCGTCGGAGAGCCGGCCGATCCTGCCAGCGATATCCTTTTCAAGAATCTCAAATGAAAGCGCCATTAATCGTGTTTCTCGCTAAATATCTGTCCTTCAAAGGTAAATACCTGCACAGAAGATTCAAGCCAGGACTTTGCAGGCAGTCCCGCCTTGTTGCATGTATGGTCCAAAAATTCACGTGTATTCCATCCCCATTCAACCGGAACCTGGGGAAGCAGAAGTCCTGATCTTCCAAACCCTTTCACAATGAGTCCATGTCTTCCAACCTCTATGGCACTGGTCCGCATATCCGGAGCAACCTCGAGAAGTTGCGGTTCTGTCAGAATGGTCACTTCCACTGATATGTGTGATAGCTCTTCGGCTTTTACCGGAGGGAAACGTGGATCTTCTGTTGAAGCACTGCATGCTGCGTCATGAATCGCCTCTTTAAGCGGAAGCACCGGATACGGATACCCAATACATCCTCGAAGTTCTCCATGAATTGTGAGTGTTACAAAGACCCCGCGTTTTTTGGAAAAGATTGCGGGCCAGGACGGCTCATCGTATGGTGTCCCGGCAATATGCTCATGCATTACACTCCGTGCATATGAGAGAGCAAGTCTACCCTCATCAGCAGTGAGCAGTTCCATGCCGAGTAATGAGGTTCGTATGAGGATATATATACCGGCGGAGAATTCTGGATACTATATGTCCTGAATACTCTGACCCATTTACTCTTTTGAATGAGTACTGCCTTTCGATCTCCTACATGGAGCGGGATTTTGTTGATCCTTTATAGTATATGAGACACTACACTCTATTCAGATCTGCATTCAGTATCTGGAGTGATGGTTGATCATGCGATTCTATTCAAATTTAATATTCATTCTTGTTCTTCTCTGTATTTGTACAATCACACCTATTGTCGCACTTGCTGACGGTAATTTGTCATCATCTGCATCTGTATCAGGCAAAGCTGAAATTTTCAGTGGTTCTATACCCTCCGGTGAGGGTGTTGTCTCGATAAAAGCGGTATCTGGAAAATTGTATCAGGTTCCTGCGATGTCCCCTCTTGGTATAATTCAGGCTCTTGCCGGTACTGACAGTATTGAGAGTTACAAGGTTGGAGACGAACTGATAACGAAGCGTGGTATTCTGACTCTGGACGGAGTGAACGGGTATGTTAATTCTGGCGAAAACAGTTGGTTTGTTCTTGTAAATGATAAACAACTTCAGGATTATCTGCTGCCAACAGAGGATGGCCTGAATGTATTTCCATTGAAAACCGGAGACAAGGTTGTATTTGTGTTTGGAAATCCGACCAAGTCACCTCAGGATGCCACAGCGACTATCAGAGTCAGCATCGGTGCTCTGTCTGATCAGGCAAGCCAGATTAAAACAGTGGCCCAGATATCACCCCAGACAACTTCAGTACAAGCTACCCCGACAGGTACAGGAACTCTGACACCTGTTATTACTCCTACGATAACACCATCACCAACTATAACAACACCATCAGTTGTGGAAACGAAGGCTCCATCAACTGAACCGACACAAAAATCCACAATATCTGGGAAAGATCCAAATCTACCAGTATATGGGGATGATGAAGAGAAATCAAGCGTAACGACAGAATCTCCGTCTTCATCTCGTACAAGTGATCCAAATCAGCCGGTATATGAGGATAAAGAAGGGAAGTCTGTAGTTACATCTGAATCAACCACATCCTCACCCTCAAATTCCATGGATCTTAACAAGCCAGTGTATGAAGATTCAGAAACTAAAACTAATACTACTACAAAGACGACTTCCTCATCTAAAATAAAAGATCCAAATCAGCCGGTGTATGGTGACGAAGAAATATCATCTGATAGTACTCCTGAACCTACTGAAACACCCACTCTTTCAGAAAATAGTTCCTCATCTTCATCCGGACGCACAAATGATACCTCTAATGAAACTGAAGTTTCGAAGTCAAATACTAGTCATTCAGGAAAGAATGTGCTTTATGATGGATCATTGAAACTTCCTTCAGGTTTCGTAAATGTGACTGCACAATCAGGGGAAGATTATGAAGTCGGAGCAGATACACCGCTTGGACTTCTTCAGTACCTGGCAAATGAAAAGAAGATATCAGGCATGAATGTAAATGATCGCGGGATGAGAAAAGGAAATATCCTGGCTATTGACAGCATCGGTGATTTCCAGTATGGCGATGAAAACTGGTTTTGTCAGGTCAATGATGTAACACTTCAGCACTTTACGAATCCAGGCACTGACGGACTAAATACCAGGAAGGTAAAGTCCGGTGATAAAATTACATTTTTCTATGGTAAACAGGATCAGGATGCGGCATCTGCAAAAGCTATAATCTATCTTACCATTGATTAATCCATTTCACAGATCTTTTTTTGGTCAGCTTCTTCATCAAGTACTGATAAACCCATAAGGTGAGAGGGAGAGTGCGGCTGACGGTAGCCGGTTTGATTATATCTGATCGGCAGCTGAGGAAAGTCCCTCCACCTACCGGGTACGCAGCCTCGTTCATTCGGGGATGGCGAGAGTCATGGCTATGGCACAGAAACGACACGGCCTGATCTGAGCTATGATGCAGATCCAAACTGCAGAGCATCGAAGTTCAGGAGTCGATGGAACGGTGAATCCCTGCGGGTGCAAGCCGGAACAGGGCATACAGGCAGCCCGGTGTCTGCCCGGGTTCGGCGCTAAGCTGAATGCCGCAATGAACAGAAGGGGGCTTACTCCTCCCACTCAAAACTTTTACTCAGAACGATTCAAGTAGCTGGTGTTGCTATTGCTATATATGGAGACACCAGACTGGCATACTGGACGCTCTTTTCTTAAGCAGACTCATCTACAGGAGCCGAGTCCATCAACAGGAACCGAAACCGGAAATCCTAAAGTATGTGGTACATGTGAACCATCCCAGGTTCTGATAGCACTTCCTCAGGTTTCAGATATTCCGATGGATCCGATGTTACTCAGCGATATAATGGAGATGCGTCGGACTGTCCGTGAATATTCTGATGAGCCTCTTATGAAATGGGAACTTTCCCTGATGCTTCATTATACTCAAGGAGTGAGTGAAACCGGAGGTGCACCACATCTGCGTAATGCCCCGTCTGCTGGTGCGTTGCACCCATTTGAAACATATATCGTTGTAAACCGGGTTGAAGGTCTTGAACCTGGTATTTATCGATACCTCCCGCTCGATCATGCCCTGGTAAAAGAGACATGTCATGTTGGTGGAGGGGAGGCTGTTGCTGCAGCTTGCAGAAGGCCAAATATAATCCTGAGAGCTGCAGTTGCTTTCCTGTGGATCGCTGTTCCTGACCGGATTCTCTGGAAGTTTGGATCCAGAGGTTGGAGGTATTTATTTATCGAATCCGGACATGTCTGTCAGAACCTGTATCTTATTGCAACAGCCCTTGGTTGTGGAACATGTGCCATCGGTTCATATCGTGATGATGAGATGAATTGTGCTCTTGGATTGGATGGAGAAGAGCAGTTCTGCATTTATCTTGCAGCAGTAGGGAAAAGAAAAGATTAATTTATCGTCTCATAGGAGGACGGATTGGTAGTCCTCTCTCTATAAGATAATCTTTCACTTCTGAAACAGTCATCTCCCCATAGTGAAAGACGCTCGCTGCTAATGCTGCGTCAGCCTTACCGTATACAAACCCATCGTAAAAATGTTCAAGGTTTCCTACACCTCCTGATGCGATGACCGGAATTCCAACTGCATCTGATATTCGGGAGGTAATTGGGATGTCAAATCCATCTTTAGTTCCGTCTGTCTCCATTGACGTAAGCAAAATTTCTCCTGCACCCCGCTCTTCTGCTTCCTGCGCCCACTTTATTGCATCAATTCCGGTAGGTTTAGATCCCCCGTATGTTACAACCTCGTACCAGCACGTGGTACCATCTTTGAGAGAGACCTGCGTAGCTTCAGGATTATCACTCATATTTCGCCTGACATCAATGGCTACCACGATACACTGAGTACCAAATGCCCGGGCACCCTGTTCTATTAATGAGGGATCTTCAACAGCACTCGTATTCATGCTGACTTTATCGGCTCCCGCACGTAGGGTACGTTTGATATCATCCAGGGATCTGATACCCCCACCAACAGTCAGGGGAAGGAAGAGCCGGTCTGCAGCACGACTGATTACATCGATGATCATACCCCGGTTCTCTTTTGATGCGGTGATATCAAGAAATACCACTTCATCTGCTCCCTGTTCATTATATCGCTCGGCGAGTTCCACAGGATCGCCGGCATCTCGCAGTCCAATGAAGTTCGTCCCTTTTACTACACGACCGTCTTTGATATCCAGACATGGGATGATGCGACGGGTAAGTACCATGCCTGAGATCTCCTCCGCCTTCCCTGATGAGGGTTATGATTCAGTATCTGATTCATTTAATATTTCAGCCGTCCTTATTATACCGAAGATTCAAAATCCTGTCTGACGCGGACTATCCGGATGTTGGATAGGAAAAATTTTTGGAAGATTATACATGGACTCAGGGGATCTTAAGATAGAATGGGCACGGCAATATATGCCGGTGCTTGGCACTATTGCCGACCGGTTTAGAAAAGATAAACCATTTGAGGGCATGACCATCGGCATGGCTCTTCATGTTGAAGCAAAAACCGCCAACCTTGTTAAAACTCTTGCAGCAGGTGGAGCTCAGGTTTTCATCACCGGGTGCAATCCACTTTCAACCCAGGATGATGTTGCTCAGGCATTAGACAGAGTTGATGGCGTTACGTGTTATGCAAAACGCGGATGCTCAGTTGATGAGTATTACTCGGCCATGGATGCCGTTCTTGATGCAAAGCCGGATATTACCATCGATGATGGAATGGACCTGATCCACCGGATGCACACGTCCAGGCGGGATGTGCTAACGAAGATCATCGGTGGATGTGAAGAGACAACAACCGGTATCCACCGCCTTCGTGCAATGGCTGAAGAAGGAAAGTTAGAGTTCCCGGTCATTGCTGTCAACGATACCCCTATGAAGAGGTTCTTTGATAATGTGCATGGAACCGGAGAAAGTGCCCTGACTGCTATCATGGCAACTACAAATAACCTGATAGCCGGAAAATGGCTGGTTGTCGCTGGATTTGGATATTGCGGAAGAGGAATCGCACGGAAAGCTTCCGGGCTTGGTGCAAAGGTTATCGTTACTGAAGTTGATCCACGTCGGGCCCTTGAGGCATACATGGAAGGATACCATGTCATGCCGATGAACAAAGCTGCAGAGATCGGTGACATCTTTATCACCACAACTGGTAACAAAGACATCATCAATGAACAGCATTTCAAATTATTGAAAGACGGGGCAATTCTCTCCAATGCCGGTCATTTCAATGTTGAGATTGATGGTGCATGGCTAAACAAAAATGCCGAGCAGATAATTGAACGTGATGGCATTCAGAGTTACCTGATCAATGGTCGTACCATCCACCTGCTAGCAGAAGGCAGACTCGTTAACCTGGCTGTACCAAAAGGAATGGGTCACCCGATAGAGGTAATGGATCTCTCGTTTGCTCTGCAGGCCCTTGGAACCCGGTTCATTGCAGAACATCATACCGAGCTTAAGCCCGGAGTTCATGCAGTACCTGACAGCATCGATCGTGAGGTAGCATCAATAAAACTCGCGTCACTGGGTCTTGGAATTGATACCCTGAGTGCTGATCAGGAACATTATATGTGTAGCTGGGATGTAGGAACGTAAATCCCATTTTTTTTAAAATTAGTGGGCGAATTTGCCCTTTACCTTCATCGAAGTTGCAACTTTTGGATCGAGAGATGTTGCTTTCTGAAAACAAGCAAAAGCTTCACGTTTAGCTCCGAGATCATCGAGTATGATCCCTTTGTAAAGAAGTGCACCGACATGTCTGGGGTCAAGCCTTAAAGTCCTGTCATAACACTGGATAGCTTCTTTTTGCCTGACAAGATCTGAATAGATAAGGCCCATATGAAACCAGGCTGATGCAAACTGTGGATCAATATTTGTTGCCTGGGTAAAAGCCTGCAGAGCCTCGTAGTACTGCTCAAGAGCGCGATGGATTTTTCCTTTGTTAAAATAGGCTTTTACGTTGAATCTGTCAAGGTTGATGACTTTTTCGTAGGAATTCAAAGCTTCTTCATATTTCTTGGACTTATGAAGTATCAGCCCGCGGTTGAACCATGCCTCAATATTGTTGGGATTGTCTTCTATGGCAACTTCGTAGTATTGCAGAGCATCTACATGGCGTTTTAATTTATGGAAGCAGGATGCCCGGTTTCTCATTGCTTCGGCATGTCGAGGATTTAGTTTCAGGGCGTTTTCATAACAAGGGAGAGCCTGTTCATATCGCTTTAGTTTATGAAAACACAGGCCCCTGAGATTCCAGGCATCTGCACTCCACTTATCAACGACCAGGGCTTTTTTGGTAGCATCCAGAGCTTCTTCTATTTTATTTAATTTAAGGAGGATGTCTGCCCGTGAGAGCCAGGCACTTATCTCGCGTGGGGATATCTCAATAAGCTTTGTAGAACTTTGCAAAGCTTCCTGATATCTGTTCATCTTGATAAATGACCGGATCTTAAAGAGCCAGGCAGATAAATTCCTCTTATCAAGTTCAAGAACTTTGTCAAAAGACGAGAGGGCATCTGGGTGCTGGTCTAACTCAAAAAGGCATATTCCTTTATGGAGCCATCCTGCCATCTCTTTGGGATTATGTTCAGTTACAGCATTAAAGGCAGAAGCAGCCTCCCTGAATTGTTTCAGATTCTGAAGGCAGTATCCTTTAAAAAGCCAGGCCCGGGCATGACGCCGATCCTGAGATAGTACCAGATCAAATGCAGAGAGAGCATCCTGATCTCTGTGAAGATTAAATAGGCAGTATCCTTTGAAGAGAGCTGCTTTGGTTTGGGACTCATCAAGAGAAAGTGCTTTTTCAAAACAGACGAGTGCCTCATTATATGATTTTCGGTTATGGAGGATACTTCCACGATAGAGCCAGGCTTGTGACTGATGAGGATCAATCTCGATGGATTTTTCAAGGAATGGAAGAGCTTTATCATACTCACCTGCATGGATGAGGTTTACTGCTGTTACATAACAGACATTACTCAGATCCTGACCAGATAGAAAAACACCAGGGATAGAAGATGGCTCACCTGTTGTAACCTCATCTTCTGTCTCTTCTATGATCTCCAGTTCGTTGATCTGTTCTTCCAGAATCCGGTTCTCATCTACTATTCCTGCTGAGAGTGTGGCATCAGTAAGATATTGACTTTCGGGAATCTGATTTTCATGTTTAGGTGTTGTAGTACCATCAGCCTGTATACCATTTTCTGATGATAGGCCTGGATGAAAGCCTTCATCCGTAATAGGATCATCACCGATAGGCTCATCAGATTCATAATCTAATTCATCCTGAATCCCACATGATGTTTGGATATTTGTATTGTCACCAGATTCAGAACTTTGTGTATCAGGTGTTATATTATCAACAGCTTCACTCGATCCCGGATTTTGTGAAAGTTCCTGATCATCTTCAATAGAGGTTTTTATTATGGGGTTTTTTTGTATTGATGTTACATCTTCTAAAAGATACGAGAGCATCTCCTCATATTGTGAGGTGGTAATCTCTCCTTTAGCATACCGAACTTTTAATATTTTTATTGGATCCTCGTCAGACATCCCCCACCCCACGTGTAAAGAAAATTAGGTGCATAACACATTAATACTATTTTCATTTCCTCTTCTGATCATTGCCCTGACTTTTTATTTCTTGATCTTTTCGATTTAGTTTCTTTTCCAACGCCACGATCTACAGAACTAACTGTCCGGTTAGTAATAATCTCTACTGGATGGAAATTATCATCTGAATTGTTGGTATGGGAATTGGAAGGAGAAAAATGATCCTCATGATCTGTATATGTATCTGGTTCAGAAGTGTTCGCTCTTGGAATCATTCCCCCGGTATCTGGTCGTTCTATACGAGAATCCTGATTGATAACCAAGTTCCATGCCTTATGTTGTTTATGGCGACGAACCTGGACTCCAGTAATTGTCAGAGGATCTCCATATTTTGCTGAAAAAAGAGCTCCATGCCCTGGTCTCCTGTTTCTGGCTGATAAAACTAAATAGGCCGGTTCTCTGCAGGTTCCATCACAGAATTTAAATATATGCATCCCCTTTGTCCCAATATCCTCTGACATCCGAAGACCTGCCACAGAGATAGATCGCCCTTCATTCTTCTCCATATGGGAAAGGCGTACCATGCGGGTCTTTCTTGGAATACGGTATGCACATGCATTAATCTGCTTTTTTGTCAGAATGGCATATGCATATTTTCTGTCTGTGTTGATAAACCGGTATGCTTCTTCTTCACCTGCAAGGAGTGTCATGAGTGATGTAGCCTGAATTGGTGGTTCTTCTTTGAAGGTCCAGCATGATGATGGATCGCAGCCACTTCCCCAGAGATATGCACATGGACTATATATATTCAGACCATTTTTAATCAATTCATTTTGGAGCAATCGCAGACTGGTGGCATGCCTCATCTCAGCAGGTTCAACAATAATAAGAAGTCCGTCATCAGTAAGACGCTTGGTAAATGAACAGACAATTGCAGCCCTTGTAGGGATACTCAAGTGTTCCAGTTCTGCCAGTACATTTTGAAATGTGATAAGATTCACATGTTCGGGCAATTGTGCAAGACTAGCATCAGAAATCTTTGTTAGATCATCATGAATAACATCATGAATCCTGATATCTGGTTTATCTTTGGTATATTCTCTGGTGAGGTAATTGTATGCTTCAATATGTTCTACAGACCGTTCGATCGCATAGATATCTAAATATCCTTTTTTCAGATCTTTCCAGATATCGATAATTGCCAGAGGAACAACGCCGGGACCTGTTCCGATATCAAGAGCGACAACGTCGTGAGGGAGTATGGATTCCGGTTTTAAATTCTGTAACAGAGATCTGAATTGAGTGAAGTAAACAGGAACCTGATATGCCAGATAGGCAAGTATATCATATCCCCTCCCATATTTCACAGATTTTCCTGGTTTTTCTCTCCAATATGCGGCTTTTTGTGCCACGATTGCCTGACGTAAGCGATCCAGGAATATCTGATCCTGATATGGTTTTCCGGTTTTTTCTGTTATAAATTGAGAGATGAGATCTTCAAGGACGGAAGGAAATTTTGGCCCAACAGGTTCGTATGGCTTATTTTTGTGAGATCTGTTCTGGGTGTTTCTGGGTTTCCCTGATTTTTTATTTATCTTTGTATCTTGTTTCCTTCGAGAATCTGATCCTGAAATATTCTTTCCTGAACTATCTTTATTATAAGATTTTTTACCTTGAATGCTCTTAACTTCACTTTTATCTGAAGGTCTTTTTTGTTTCATATAATGCCCGAAAGAACTGTTGATCTGAATCCTCGTATCTCACTCAGAATTGAATCTTATATTCTTGTACCATACGAGTTATTATTACTCATCTTATAGGGAGTGAAAAGGAGACTATCGTGTCCCATCTAACTGGTTGTTCGGCCAGGTCAATATAGTCGGTTTGGTAGATGTTGAGCAGGAAGTATCTGATGAAAAAGAAAGGTAAAATTCATGGTAAAATTCCGTTTTTTTCCTCATCTTTTATTTACTATGATGGTATCTCTCATTTTTATTATAGTAGTATCAGTCGCATCTTACTCTGAACCCTGTCGAAATCTTGGAATAAATTGAGACTGACATTGAATACTCTACAGCATCTCATTGATTCTATTCACCAGGTTTCAGATGGATTTCAACTGTTTGAACTTGTATATGATCCTGTTTGATACAGATATTCGTCTCATTCTAGAAGCACATATTAAGTCAGAACAAAACCTCATGGAAATTAACTTAGAAAACTAAATAAAAAGATTTCATCAGAGTATTTATTCAAAAAATCTCTCATTAAAAACCTTAAAGAGAAAGAGAATGGGCTGTTCTCAGGTGAACAACGGTATCGTTCACTCGTTGAGATTCAGACTGATCTTATAATACAGTTTCACAAGTCAGGAGTTATCAGGAACGTATATCCCGTATTTTAATTCCCATGCACCTTATCTTCAAACTGCCGGAGTCACTTTCATACATGACTTATCATCAGACCTCATTTCAGGTGTTGAATGAATTCTGTTTCATGAACTAATCGAGAATCTGGTATCAAGCAGAAAAAAGTATATCCAGCGTAAGGACGGAAAGATACATATTTCAGTATATACATCAGGAGAATTGATAGAGATCCACGTACCTGATAATGGTCAGAGTTTACATGCAGATGAGACTGAAAAGGTATTTGATGTGTTTACAAGTCAGATCGTTCGCAGCATGACAAAACTTCAACCGGTTTAAAGCGTGCAATCTGTAGAAAGATCGGAGAAAACCATGGTGGTAGTATTCGAACAGAGAGTCCTTATCCTGACAGAGGAGCCATCTTTATCATTCTGCTACCTGTAATGGAACAACAAAAAAATGGATGGAGAGATGATCTTATGAATGAAACCGTTGAGAAAGGAATACTGGTTGTAGATGATGATGAAGATATTCTCTTTACTGTCAAATCGATCTTTAAACGTCATACAGTACCGATTTATGCTGCCAAAAGCGGGGCTGAATGTCTTGAAATTCTTGATAAGGGATTCAAAGGCGTCGTCCTTATGGATATCATGATGCCCGGCATGGATGGCTGGGATACCATCAGAGAGATTGTTGATCGTGGCTATGCAGATAATTTAATTATATCGATGTTCACTGCCAAAGATATACCAGATACAAAAATGGAATATTTGAAAGAGTACGTGATAGATTATATCACAAAACCATTTGAACCACAGGATCTTATTGAGACTGTAAATGAGTACTTAGAGCTTCTCTGATATTCTCATTCAACTATATATGAAATTTATATTGATCGGATCCTCGACTGGTGGACCGAGAATATTGTTTGATCTGTTTGCTGATCTTCCAACATTATCGGCGGCAATAATTCTCATTCAGCATATGCCCGTTTCTACTGCAAACAGGCTGGCTAAACGCCTTAGCCAGTTAACATCCAATACCATATACATAGCGGAAGACCAGCAGGCTATCACACCCGGGTCTGTCTTCATTGCCCCAGGCGATCAGCATCTTATCCTGGAGAATTATGAACACATACATCTCACCAGTGAAGAAAAAGTAAACTTTGTCCGCCCGTCTATCGATGTTACAATGTTACATCTAAAACGGGATCTCAGGCACCAGGTTCTTGGAATAATCTTATCCGGGATGGGTTCAGATGGAGCAGAAGGACTCGCTCATATAAAAAAAATTGGTGGAATAACTGCTGTACAGGATCCTGTTAGCTGTACAATCAAAAGTATGCCTGAAGCAGCATTAAAAACAGAACAGGTAGATCAAACACTAGCACCAGAAGAACTAAAAAAACTTATGATTGATTTTTCTAAATCATGAATTCCGTAAGGTAAATACTCCCATCTCTTTATTCATATTGGCTACTGCATCATTAATTAAATCAATTATTTCTGTTATTTGAGAGACTACTGCAAGGGCTTCTTCACTTGTAGCTGATGAATGGGTCGCATCATCAGCGGTTTTCTTTACAAGAACGCTCATCTCGTTTGCACTGGCAGTAATCTCTTCGAATGATGCTGCCTGTTGTTCTGTTGCCCGAGCTATTGTCAGCATCTTCTGGTTTATAGTATCAACTGAAGATGTCAGTTGGGTAAATACGTTTAATGTGTCGTTCAAAGCACGGTTACCATCTTGTACGGCTTTTCCTGCTGCTTCTATAGCGATGGCTGCATTGTCTGATTTGCGTTCCAGACCCTGAATCATATCTGCAATTGATTCGGCTGATGTTCTTGATTCCTGGGCCAGAGATTTTACTTCAGATGCGACTACTGCAAATCCCCTTCCTGCTTCTCCAGCACGTGCAGCCTCAATGGCTGCATTAAGAGCAAGAAGGTTTGTCTGGTTAGCGAGATCAGTTATTATATTGACAATCTTTCTGATCTGATTCATTTCACTTCTAATCTCTGTGATTATTGATTCAACTTCGGATGATGAACGGGTGATACTTTCCATTCCTTTATCTGCGTTTTCAGCATGTTCAGTTCCTTTCTTTGCAAGATTGTTTGCATCTTCACTTAACCGTGCAACTGAATCAGCATTCCCGGAAATATCACTAACCATAACCGTAAGATCTGACATGGCCTGAAGAACCTGATAAATTCCGTCTTCGGATTTTGCTGCATTAGCAGAGGTCTCTTCAGCGTTTTGTGAGATCTCTTTAGCTCCTCTGCTGACATCTTCAACACCGAACTGGGCTGTTGATGCATGATGAGAGAGATTTTCCACTTCTTTAATCAGCGTGGCAACTGTTTTTGATATCTCAATTCCAATATGGTCCAGTGATTGTTTGAACAGTGAGAAATCCCCTTCTGCACGGATTGAATTATCAAAGATTTCAGCAAAGTTGCATTTAGCATAGTTATCTGAAACTCTCATAGCCTCCTTGAGTGGGTTTACTACCGCCTCGAAGGTCTGGTTCATTCCAGTTACAACACGGGCATAGTCACCCAGATGTCTCAGAGGATCAGCTCGTACCTCAAGTTCTCCTTGTACGGCTGCTTGTGAGAGGAGATTTGCATCATCAATGAGTAGGTGTATAGCACTGATACATTGGTTGAGGTTATTTTTTATTTCGTTGAAGTCTCCCCTGTATTCATCAGTAATAATAGGTGGAAGGTCTCCTTTGCTGATTCTGTCAATATATTCTGCTGCCAGATTTAATGGGGAGATATATGCATCAAGCATATGATTGATACCCTCAATCATCTTTCCGTTTTCTCCCGGATATTTCGCTGAATCAGCTCTGACATCAAGTTTTCCCTCCATTGCAGCCTGGATAAGCATCTCTATGTCCTGATTTCTCATATGGACAACATCCATGAGAGCATTGAGATTATTCTTAATCTCGTTGAAATCTCCATGGTATTCTTCTGTAATCCTTGGTGGTATATCCCCTTTGCTAATTCTGTCAATATATTCAGCAGAAACGTTAATCGGTCCGATATATGCATCAAGCATATGATTGATACCCTCAATCATCTTTCCGTTTTCGCCCGGATATTTCGCTGAATCAGCTCTGACATCAAGTTTCCCATCAATAGCAGCCTGGATGAGCATTTCAATGTCATTATTTCTCATATGGACAACGTCCATGAGAGCATTGAGATTATTCTTAATCTCGTTGAAGTCCCCGTGGTATTCTTCAGTAATCCTGGGTGGCATATCTCCTTTGCTGATCCTGTCAATATATTCTGCAGATACGTTAATCGGTCCGATATATGCATCGAGCATATGATTGATGCCCTCAATCATCTTTCCGTTTTCGCCTGGATATTTCGAAGAATCAGCCCTGACATCAAGTTTCCCATCAATAGCTGCATCAATGAGATTTTTAATATCTGCGTTTCGCATGTGGATTACATCCATGAGAGCATTGAGATTATTCTTAATCTCGTTGAAGTCCCCGTGGTATTCTTCAGTAATCCTGGGTGGCATATCCCCTTTGCTGATCCTGTCAATATATTCAGCAGAAACGTTGATTGGACCGATATATGCATCAAGCATATGATTGATGCCCTCAATCATTTTTCCGTTTTCGCCCGGATATTTCGAAGAATCAGCCCTGACATCAAGTTTCCCATCAATACCAGCATCGATGAGCATTTCAATGTCATTATTTCTCATATGGACAACGTCCATAAGAGCATTGAGATTATTCTTAATCTCATTAAAGTCCCCATGGTATTCTTCAGTAATCCTGGGTGGCATGTCTCCTTTGCTTATCCTGTCGATATATTCTGCAGATACGTTAATCGGTCCGATGTAGGCATCGAGCATGTGATTAATGCCCTCAATCATCTTCCCGTTTTCGCCCGGATATTTCGAAGAATCCGCTCTGACATCAAGTTTACCATTAATAGCAGCTTCAATGAGGTTTTTGATGTCTGCATTTCTCATATGAACGACTTCAATGAGAGCATTGAGATTATTCTTAATTTCATTGAAGTCCCCATGATATTCTTCAGTAATCCTTGGCGGTATATCGCCCTTGCTAATTCTGTCAATATATTCTGCAGAGACATTAATCGGTCCGATGTAGGCATCAAGCATGTGATTGATGCCCTCAATCATCTTCCCGTTTTCGCCCGGATATTTCGAAGAATCAGCCCTGACATCCAGTTTCCCATCAATGGCAGCATCTATGAGCATCTTAATGTCATTATTTCTCATGTGGACAACGTCCATGAGAGCATTAAGATTATTTTTAATCTCATTGAAGTCTCCGTGATATTCTTCAGTAATCCTGGGTGGCATGTCTCCTTTGCTAATCCTGTCAATATATTCAGCAGATACATTAATCGGTCCGATATAGGCATCAAGCATGTGATTAATGCCCTCAATCATCTTCCCGTTTTCGCCCGGATACTTTGAAGAATCCGCTCTGACATCCAGTTTCCCATTAATAGCAGCATCAATGAGATTTTTAATATCTGCGTTTCTCATGTGGACAACGTCCATGAGAGCATTAAGATTATTTTTAATCTCGTTGAAGTCTCCGTGGTATTCTTCAGTAATCCTGGGTGGCATGTCTCCTTTACTTATCCTGTCAATATATTCAGCAGATACATTAATCGGTCCGATATAGGCATCGAGCATGTGATTGATACCCTCAATCATCTTCCCATTTTCGCCGGGATATTTCGAAGAATCAGCCCTGACATCCAGTTTCCCATCAATGGCAGCATCTATAAGCATCTTAATGTCATTATTTCTCATGTGGACAACGTCCATGAGAGCATTAAGATTATTTTTAATCTCATTGAAGTCTCCGTGATATTCTTCAGTAATCCTGGGTGGCATGTCTCCTTTGCTAATCCTGTCAATATATTCAGCAGATACATTGATCGGTCCGATATAGGCATCAAGCATCTGATTGATACCCTCAATCATCTTCCCGTTTTCGCCGGGATATTTCGAAGAATCGGCCCTGACATCCAGTTTCCCATCAATAGCTGAATCTATGAGCATCTTGATATCAGCGTTTCTCATATGAACGACATCAATGAGAGCATTAAGATTATTTTTAATCTCATTGAAATCGCCCCTGTAATCGTCGGAGATTTTCGGAGGAATATCTCCCTTACTGACCCGATCTATATACTCAGCTGATACATTGATAGGCCCAAGATATGCGTCCAGTATTTTATTGATCCTATTGATAAGGCCACCATGGTACCCCGTGTATTTTGAAGTATCCGCTCTGACATCAAGCCTACCTTCTTCTGCTGCTGATGAAAGAAGCGAAATATCGTCATTTCGGAGGTGGATTACATCGATTAGCGTATTGAGATTATTTTTAATCTCATTGAAGTCTCCTTTATATTCTTCTGTTATTTTAATTGGGAGATCTCCTTTGCTGATTCTATCGATATATTCTGCAGAGACGTTGAATGGTCCAATATACGCATCAAGCATTTGATTGATGCCTTCAATCATTTTTCCGTTCTCTCCCGAATATTTCCTGGGATCTGCCCTTACATCCAGGTTTCCTGATTTTGCAGCATCTATAAGGGACTTGATATCATCATTTCTGAGCTGAATAACATCGATAAGATTATTGAGATTATTTTTAATTTCGTTGAAGTCTCCCCTGTAAGCTTCAGTAATCCGTGGTGGAAGATCCCCTTTACTAATCCTGTCAATATATTCTGCAGATACGTTAATTGGAGCAATGTAGGCATCTAGCATCTGATTGATGCCTTCAATCATTTTTCCGTTTTCGCCCGGATATTTTTTTGAATCAGCTCGAACATCCAGGCGTCCATCTATACCTGAATTAATGAGCATTTTGATGTCTTCATTTCGCATGTGAACAACATCAATGAGGGCATTGAGGTTATTTTTGATCTCATTGAAGTCTCCCCTATATGCTTCAGTAATCCGCGGAGGGAGATTTCCCTTACTTATTCTGTCTATATATTCTGCAGATACGTTAATTGGTCCGATGTAGGCATCCAGTATCTTATTGAGCCCCTCAAGAATTTTTCCATGATATCCTGGATATTTTGTAGGATCTGCCCGTGCATCGAGTTTTCCCTCAACTGCTGCACTAATGAGCATATTTATGTCTTTACCCCGCATCACTGAGACCTCAATGACCCGGTTCAAATCTTTAAGTATTTTTCCGAGTTCACCGGAATATTTGTCAGTAGGGATGAGATCAGGTACTTTGCCTTCTGCAAAGTCTGAAAAAGCACTAGCTGCTATCCTGACTGGGGTACTAATACTATTAATTGCTAAGTCCAGGGAATCTATCATGTTCCTGAACCCTCCCTGGTACCTGGCCGGTTCTATCCGGGCTGAAAGTTCACCAGAACTGCATGATTCTGAAAACCTAGTAAAATCGGTTTGCATGAGCGAAAGATTTTCACAAATTTTATTGAGTTTCTCAGTTACAATATTCCGGTTACCGGGGAGCCGTGGAATATCTGGATGAAATGACCCCTCCAATATTGAACCTATTGCATCTGATATACCCTTTTCTTCCTGTACAAACAAATCAGTCAGTTGATTAACAAGATTGAGGATGCTTAACTCGTTCCCTGAAAAACGAGTTATGTCAATCCTAGCATCTGAAAGTCCCGATTTTTGAAATTCAAGTAACTTCGAAATCTCTTCATATATACGACCAGTTATCTGGCCATCAAATTCTGAAATTGTATCCTGTGGCCCCATCATTTCCCTCTGATACAGACAGCACGTTTACAAATCCAACGTGAGTGTGTCAGCATTATGTTATCTCATATATTTATAATGAAGTGATGTTAATCTCCGTAAATTTCCTTTGAAATGTAATATTTTTGAGATTCATATAATAAAGTATAAGTATGGTAGAAAGAAGTGAGTTTCCATAATTTATTTATATTAAAGATACCAACATATGATCAACTACCTTGGAGGTAGATCGATGAAGTATGGAATGAAGAACGAGGGACGAGGTGGATCGATCAGATCACAGATGCCTGCTTATTCCGGGGTCCGGTCTGGCAGAGTTTCTGGTCAGAATCGTGTCACCCATTACAGGTATACTTCCTGCCTACTTCCGGGCGGAAAGACCACGGCAACTGTCCGTGCATTCAGGTAATTCTGAACAACCGGATATAATCACGCCTGATCGGAAATCTGAAGGTTTTGATCAGAGCCAGCGGTCCTGAACCGGGAGTTGGGTGAAGGAGGAGGGGGCAACAGATATTGGCAACCCCTCTGTCGTATTGAATAGCGAATAGCATTGGTAAATTTCATAAATCGAGGAATAAACATGAGACAAGTCGCAATTTACGGAAAAGGTGGAATTGGAAAATCCACAACAACACAGAACACAGTCGCAGCACTTGCAGTTGCTGGAAAGAAGATCATGGTAGTTGGCTGCGACCCGAAAGCAGATTCTACAAGGCTTCTGCTACACGGTCTTTGTCAGAAGACTGTCATGGCAACCCTGCGTGATGAGGGAGATGACCTTGAACTTGATGATATCCTGAAACCAGGATTCATGGATGTAAAATGTGTGGAATCCGGAGGTCCTGAGCCTGGTGTTGGGTGTGCAGGCCGTGGTATCATCACATCAATCA
The DNA here is from genome assembly GCF_003173355.1 of Methanospirillum lacunae. NCBI lineage: Archaea > Methanobacteriati > Methanobacteriota > Methanomicrobia > Methanomicrobiales > Methanospirillaceae > Methanospirillum > Methanospirillum lacunae. Next base: position 585,331 of record NZ_QGMY01000002.1, read on the forward strand.
ATCTGCTCGAATCGATGGGTGCATATACACCGGATCTTGATTACGTCTTCTATGATGTGCTCGGTGATGTGGTCTGCGGAGGATTTGCAATGCCAATTCGTGAAGGAAAGGCAGAAGAGATCTACATCGTCGCTTCCGGAGAACTGATGGCGTTGTATGCAGCAAACAACATTGCCAAAGGTATCCAGAAGTACGCAGACACCGGAAAAGTCAGACTTGGTGGAATCATCTGTAACAGCCGTAAGGTAGACAACGAATATGCTCTGCTCAAAGCCTTTGCAGAAGAACTTGGCTCACAGCTGATCCACTTTGTCCCACGTGACAACCTCGTTCAGCGGGCAGAGATCAACAAGAAGACCGTAATTGACTTTGAACCCGACTCAGAGCAGGCTCAAGAGTACAAAAAACTTGCAAACGCCATCGACACAAACAAGTTGTTTGTTAAACCAAAACCAATGGAACAGGACAGACTTGAAGAACTGATGATGCAGCACGGATTCCTGGATGCATTGTTATAAGGTGGCAGGAGGAAGGAAACATGTTACTCATCAGAGCTATCGTCAGACCTGAAAAGAAAGACGAAGTACTAGCAGCCCTTTCCAAAGCAGGGTTTCCGGCAGCAACCGTCGTTGATGTAGTCGGTCGTGGAAAGCAGAAGGGTATCAAGATGGGTGGAATGCTCTATGATGAGATTCCAAAAATCCTCATCATGGTAGCCATTCATGACGAAGAGCGTGAGAATATCATCGATGTTGTCCTTAAGACCGCACGAACCGGTGAGGACGGAACATTTGGTGATGGTAAGATCTTCATCACTCCGCTCGAAGAGGTTTATACAATCTCCCGGGGCGGACGAGGCCTCTAATTCGGGAGGCATTGTCCATGAAGGAGATTATGGCAGTCGTCAGGATGAATAAGACGAATGCTACCAAAAAAGCACTGATCGAAGCCGGAGTGGCAGGATTTACTGCCATAAAGGTTCTTGGCAGGGGAAAACCTGTCGAAGATGAGGCTGTGATACAGGAGCGGAAAAATAAGCTTCTGGAGATGGCAGTACACGAGAGCATAGATGCTGAAGAAGCAGAACGGCAGGTAGTCAGTTTCCTTGACGGGTCACGACTATTTCCCCGCAGGCTTTTTACCATCCTTGCTCATGACGACGATGTACCACGGATCATTGAAGCCATCACCAAAGCCAATAAGACTGAGAATAACGTCGGAGACGGAACAATCTTCGTCATGCCGATAGCCGATGCTGTAAGGGTCCGGACTGGAGAAGCCGGGGAAGCAGCAATCTGGTAATACAGGATTTGATTGAAATGTCAATGAGCGAAGAAATGATGGGGGATATGCTGGAGAAATATCCGGAAAAGGTTCTCAAAAACCGGAAAAAGCATATCACTATCGTAGATACAAATCAGGCCTGTCAGCAGATAGAGGCGAATACCCGGACTATTCCGGGTATTATTACCCAGCGTGGCTGTGCATATGCAGGATGTAAAGGTGTGGTCGTCGGCCCTATCAAGGATATGGTCCACATCGTTCACGGTCCGATTGGATGTGCATTCTATGCCTGGGGTACCAGGAGAAACAAGGCACGAGCCGATGACAACACTCCACCGGAAAAGATGTTCTCAACCCTGTGTGTCTCAACTGACATGCAGGAGAGTGACATCGTCTTTGGTGGTGAAAAGAAGCTTGCCAAGATGATTGACGAGGTTGTGGAGATGTTCCATCCCCGTGCAGTCTCAATCTGTGCAACCTGCCCGGTTGGACTTATTGGAGATGATCTTGGAGCAGTTGCAAAAGCAGCCCAGGAACGACATGGCATTCAGGTACTCTCCTTTAATTGTGAAGGATACAAGGGTGTCAGCCAGTCTGCAGGTCACCACATCGCCAACAACAACCTGATGGAGAATGTCATTGGAACCGGTCCTGAACGGGACCCTAATGACAAGTATGTCATCAACATCCTTGGTGAATACAACATCGGTGGTGATGGCTGGGAGATGGAACGGATACTGGGAGATATCGGATACAAGGTAAACTGTGTCCTTACGGGAGACACAAGTTACCTTGAGATCAAGAATCTTCACCAGGCACATCTGAACCTTGTCCAGTGTCACCGGTCGATCAACTACATCGCTGAGATGATGGAGACCAAGTATGGAACTCCATGGCTCAAGGTGAACTTCATCGGCGTCGAAGCGACCAAGAAGAGCCTTCGTGAAATGGCACTCTGCTTTGGTGATGAGGAACTCATCAGGAAAACAGAAGAAGTCATTGCACGCGAAGAAGCGAGAATCATGCCGGTCATCGAGCACTACCGCAAGATCTGCCAGGGCAAGACTGCCTTTGCATTTGTTGGTGGTTCACGAAGTCACCACTACATGCACCTCCTCCGGGACCTGGGCATGGAAGTGGTAGTAGCCGGATATGAGTTCGCACACCGTGATGATTACGAAGGTCGTCAGGTAATTCCGACACTCAAGATTGATGCAGATTCAAAAAATATTCCCGAACTGCACCTGAGCCCGGACCCTGAGAAGTTCAAGGATGCACATGTTCATCTGAACATGTCAAAAGAGAAGTTCGATGAGCTGAACAAGAAAGTTCCGCTCAACTACTATGAAGGTATGCAGCCTGACATGAAAGATGGCGAGATAATGATTGATGACTGCAATCACCACGAACTCGAAAAGATGGTTCGTGCATTAAAGCCAGATCTCGTATTCGCCGGTGTCAGAGACAAATATTACGTGCAGAAACTCGGAGTGCCTGCAAAACAGATGCACTCATACGACTACAGCGGACCATATGCCGGATACAACGGAGCATTAAACTTTGCCCGTGATGTTGCCAACGCAATCACAACTCCGGCATGGAAACTGGTCACTGCCCCCTGGGAGAAACAGACCCAATAACAGGAGTGATAAGAATGCTCGAATGTATGCCAGAAGGCGAGGTAGTTCACACGGCCGGAAAGATTAATCCGGTCAAAACCTGCCAGCCTATCGGTGCAATGTATGCGGCACTCGGAATCCACCGGTGCCTTCCCCACAGCCACGGATCACAAGGCTGTTGTGCGTATCACCGTATGCATCTGACCCGTCACTTCCGTGACCCGGTCCTTGCATCGACCAGCTCGTTCACCGAAGGAGCATCGGTGTTCGGTGGTGCAGCAAACCTGAAGACCGCAATCAAGAATGTGTTTGAGATCTACAAGCCAGATATCATCGCTGTCCACACCACCTGCCTCAGTGAGACCATCGGTGATGACCTGCCAACGATCATCAAACAGTCAGAGGTTCCGGAAGGAAAGGTTGTCATCCATGCAAACACCCCGTCATACCAGGGTTCCCACATCACCGGGTTCTCAAACATGGTCAAAGCCATGGTCACGTACCTGGCTGCACGGGATGAGGAGACAATCCGAAAGAAACGTGTCAATATCATACCGGGATTTGTAAACCCCTCTGATATGAGGGAGATCAAACGGATCACCTCAAGTCTTGGTGTTGATATGATCATGTTCCCTGACACCACAAATGTGCTTGACTCTCCGCTCACTGCAAAATATGATATGTACCCGGAGGGTGGGACAACTGTGGAAGAGATCAGGGACACCGGGAATTCCCGTCTGACCCTGGCACTTGGAGCCTGGTCATCAAACGCTGCCGGTGCAGCCCTCATGGAGAAATGCGGAGTACCCTGCGTTCCTCTGAAGGTTCCAATCGGTCTCAAGGCGACTGATGATCTGATCATGACCCTGAAAGAGAAGTTCGATGCAGTAGTTCCTGATGACCTGACTCTTGAACGTGGTCAGGTCGTTGATACCCTCATCGATACACACTTCCACTACCAGGGAAAGAAGGTCGCCATCTACGGGGATCCCGATATCGTGGTTCCACTGGTTGAATTCGTGCTGACGATGGGAATGATTCCCAAGTATGTCATAACAGGCACTCCCGGAAAGGCATTCGAAGAACAAGTCGGAGCCATGATCGAGGAAGCCGGAATAGAAGACTACATCGTCAAGGCTGAAGGGGATCTTTTCGACCTCCACCAGTGGATCAAGGAAGAGTCAGTCGACCTTCTGATCGGAAATACGTACGGGAAGTATATCGCAAGAACTGAGGATATTCCACTTGTCAGAGTCGGATTCCCCATTCTTGACCGGGCCGTTCACCCCCTCATGCCCATAACCGGGTACAAAGGATGCCTCCGGCTCATAGAAATGATAAGCAACGCCCTCCTGGAACGCCGGGACCGCGATTGCCTGGACGAAGATTACGAACTGGTACTCTAAGGTTCCAAGATAGCATCATTGGATCCTTAAAATACCTTATATCAAAATAAACCGGTGAATGTCATGGAGCATGATTGTTCGCTTGCGTCCGGCTCCTCCGGATGCATTAGCGAACGCCAAAACTCCATCATAACCACAGGGAAGAACAAAAGCCGCATTCATTGCGCAGATGACAGTCTGGCCGGGGCGGTCAGTCAGCGAGCCTGCGTGTTCTGCGGAGCACGGGTGGTACTCAATCCGATTACGGATGCAATCCACCTGGTCCACGGTCCAATCGGCTGTGCCACGTACACCTGGGATATCAGGGGAAGCCTTTCCAGTGATTCCGAGATGTACAGGCATAGTTTTTCCACCGACTTGAAAGAGAAGGACGTGGTTTTTGGTGGCGAACCAAAACTGGCTGCCTGTCTGGACGAAGTCATATCAAAGTACCATCCCCCGGCAGTGTTTGTGTACTCAACCTGCGTAGTCGGGATGATCGGCGATGACATCATTGCAGTCTGCAAAGATGCATCAGAAAGACATGGAATAGACGTTATTCCGGTGGAGTCATCAGGATTCCTCTCAGGAAATAAGATCGTCGGATACCGGGCTGCAGCAGAAGCAATAATGAAACTTATCCGGCCAAAACCCGGAGAAGTAATCGAGAAAACCAGAAAACTCAACTTCCTGGGTGAATATAACCTGGGAGGAGAGAAGTGGCTGATTGAACGGTACCTGAATGAGATCGGAATTGAAGTGAATGTTGCATTCACCGGAGATTCAACCGTAGCAGCACTGAAACAGGCTCCCGGATCCTGTCTGAACATCGTGCAGTGTACCGGATCGATGCACTGGGTGGCAAACAACCTCGAGAAGGAGTATGGAATTCCGTATATGGATGTCAACTTCTTCGGAGCAGAGAATACTGCAGATAGTCTGCGGCGAATTGCTGCTTTCTATGGTGATCCAGAGATCATCAGAAAGGCAGAAGTTCTCATCGAACGTGAACTGGCACGAATCACCCCGATCATCGCCGGATACCGGAAAAAACTGACAGGAAAGCGAGCTGCGATTTACGTAGGCGGTGCGTTTAAGGCTGTCGCCCTGATCAGGCAGATGAAGGACCTCGGAATGGAGGTCGTGGTGACCGGAACCCAGACCGGAAAGCAGGAAGAGTACGAGACCATCAGCGGCCTTCTGAGTGAAGGAACCATCGTTGTCGACGATGCCAATCCAGCAGAGATCGAAAAGTTCCTTCTGGACATGAAGGTTGACGTGATGGCTGGCGGAGTCAAGGAACGGGTTCTGGCTTACAAACTTGGAATCGGGTTTGTGGATCATAACCATGATCGCAAGGAATGTCTGGCCGGATTTGACGGTGCAGTGACGTTTGCACGGGAAGTGTACATCACGACCTGTTCGCCGGTCTGGAAACATCTGAAAGAGAGTATAGGAGGTGTGTAATCATGGCGAACCATACGGCAATCAATACCCTTCGGGTTAAAGAAGTCAACGAGAATCAATGCCACATGTGTATGCCACTCGGAGGCGTTATTGCATTCAAAGGAATTGAGGGTGCAATGGTACTCGTACATGGTTCGCAGGGCTGCAGCACGTATATGCGTCTTGCAAATGTGGAGCATTTCCACGAACCTGTAGATGTCGCCTCCTCTTCGCTGAATGAGAAACAGACCATCCTCGGCGGAGAGAAAAACCTGAACAAGGCACTTGATAATGTGCTGCGGGTGTATCAGCCTACGATGCTTGGTATCCTTACGACATGTCTAGCTGAGACGATGGGTGAGGATATGGACCGGATGATCAAGTCATACATGCAGAGTCATCCAAGCATTGGTGTTGATATCATTCCGGTAGCAACTCCCAGTTATGGTGGCACTCATTCGGAAGGATTCTGGGCCACTACCCGGGCAGTTATTGCACATTATGCAAAACCCTGTGAGAGTCACAACCGGATCAATGTGATTGTTCCCAACATCAGTCCAGCTGATATCAGGGAGATCAAACGGATTCTGGGATTCTTCGGAATGGAATACACTCTGATTCCTGATATCTCGATGACCCTTGACAGGCCATACGGTGGCAGGTATCAGAAGATTCCAACCGGAGGGACAAGTCCTGCCGATATCTCACGGATGCCAGGTGCACCAGTTACGATACAGTTTGGAAAGACCTGTCCGGACGCACTGTCCCCGGGATTATTCCTGGAGCAGCAGTTTGGTGTCAGGCTGGTCAATCTGCCACTCCCTATCGGTGTAGATAACGTAGACCAGTTCGTTGCAGCATTGTCATCAATAAGTGGACAACCTGTTCCAGAGCAGCTGACACTTGAACGTGGCTGGCTTCTTGATGGAATGGCAGATGCACACAAGTACAATGCAGAAGGAAGGCCGGTTATCTATGGCGAGCCTGAGATGGTCTATGCCCTGACCGGGATCTGTATCGAGAATGGTGCAGAACCGGTTGTTATTGCAAGCGGTTCACCACACAGCAAACTGAAAGATCTCGTCGGACCGATGATATCAGATCTGGCTGAACAGCCGGTTCTGATAGAGGAGGCTGACTTTGCGTCCATCGAGCATGCAGCAGTTTCGGCTGGTGCAACGATCGGTGTCGGCCATACTGGAGGAAAATTCCTGACAGAGAGACATGGAATTCCTGTAACCAGGATCGGGTATCCGATACATGATCGGATTGGCGGTCAGCGGATCTTCTCAGCAGGGTATGCCGGAACTCTGGCATTCCTTGACCGGTTTACGAACACACTTCTAGAAAAGAAGTACAGTTCATACCGGGAAAAGAAGAAGGAAGAGATGTTTAACCATATCCGGGGATAAACCCGGCAAATTTATTTCGGAGATGTACTATGCAGAAACCAAGCAAACATATCTTTATCTGTACCAGCTCACGCCCAACAGGTCAGCAGAAAGGATTCTGTCACACCAAGGAAGGCGTTGATGTAATGGCAAAGTTCATGGAAGAGGTTGAAGAACGCGATCTGGGCGGTGACGTATTCATCACCAACACCGGATGTTTCGGGATTTGTGAGAAAGGACCGATAGTTGTGGTCTATCCCGACAATGTCTGGTATGGATCGGTAGGCCTTGATGATGTGGAAGAGATCATGGAATCACACATCGAAGGCGGCACAGTCGTGGACCGGCTGGTTATCTAAAGGAGGCATTATGATCCCCGAGATTGCAGCAATGCTCGATCAGGAGGGGTGTACTACAACCCTGACCGGCCCCGGAGAAGTCGTTATATACTCCAAGGATTTGTCTTCCTGGGAACCAGTCAGGAGGATGCCATTTGCCCTTGATACAAGTCAGGGTCTTGTACAGCTCAGGCAAAAGATGTCTGAACTCATTGCGTTCCTTGGTGACTGCAGGATTTTTGTTGCCAAGGCAGCGAGTGGGGCGATATTCTTTGAGCTGGAAAAAGCCAGATGCGGAGTCTGGGAGATCTCAGGCAAACCTGAAGAGTTCCTTGCCCAGGTCTGGAAAGAAGAAGAAGATCAGGAGTCTGAAGTCCCAACAGGTGCTATAGATATTCCTGTTCCGGTTGAGATTTCTCCTGGCAAATACTACCTGTCCATTAAGGACATCCAGGGAAAAAGACCTGAAGTGAGCAGTAAACAGGTACTTCAGAAGTTTATCAAAACCGGGGCATATCAAGAGCTTGAGGTTATCTGTGATCATATTCCGCCATGGATAGCACTCGAGTCAACATGCTGCGGGTTTACGATGCAGAGCGAACGATTAGGACCAAGTGAGGTGAAATTAGTACTGACAAAGAACCCGGCTGACAGCTGTGGATGTACATAAAAAAGTTCTATACCACTCGATAACTCAAGGAAATACCATACACCAAATCACACCTTTTCTGGGAGAGCGTCATGCTCTCTCATTTCCTCCACATGATATCACCATAGAGATATCATGAATATCTATTCAATCTAGGCATAATCATCTTGAGAAACTGACTGTAATGTACAGATCTTCTCCTGAAAATAATAGAACAATTATCTATATCAGTCGCATTTCCCGGAATCCGTTTTCATTTCTGTTTCTATTTCTGTTTCCAGATCCAAATCTGATGTAATTCCGATTTTATCTCGAAATCTTAAATTTTAACTCCTGATCACGAATTGATCTGGTCTTTCTTTAATTATATCACCTTTCAGTGTCATTTTTTTATTTTTCTGTTAATCCTCATTGATATTAAAATACCTCAATGGAGAGCCTAACGAGTGAACAACTGGAAATGTGCCGAAATGAGGGCAAATCATATATGGCTATAACAAATAACATAAATATGGAAACTAATCCTGTTTTTAAGATTTTTGATTATCTTCCCAGGCAGGGGGCCGGGGATGATGAGCATACTAAAAAGGCATTTTTGCTCACCGTAGATCAATATAACGGAGATGTGGATATCCTCGATGTTGGGTGCGGGAAGGGTGTACAGACAATGGCCCTTGCCCGCTTGTGTCCATCCAGCAGGATAATTGCAGCAGATATATACCAGCCTTTCCTCGATGCATTGGATAAAAAAATCGTCGCAGAAGGTTATTTCGATAGAGTCAAAACGCTTTGTGCATCTATGGATGATCTGCCCTTTGAAGAGGAATCTTTCGATATTATATGGGCTGAAGGATGCTCATCCATCATAGGTATCGAAAATGCCATTTTGTACTGGAAAAAATTCCTGAAACAGGGCGGATACATTATGATATCAGATATTTTTTGGTTTACAGAAAAACCATCTGATGAGGCCCGTGAATTCTTCGCTGAATTTCATCCTGCAATGATGATAGAAGAGAAAGGATGTGAGATCATCAGAAATGCAGGTCTTAATCTGGTTGGATCCTTCAGGCTCCCAACTAATGTATGGGAAGAGAGTTTTTACGGTAAATTGAGGGAGAAGTTTGGAACACTTGAAGAAGAATTTGCTGATGATGAGACTGCCATGATGGTAATTGATGGACTCAAAAAACAGACCAGAATCTTTGAGAAACACCCTGATGAGTTTGGGAATACCTATTTTATAATGAGAAAACCCTTGTGAAGAATAGAAGTAAATAATTTTTTTTATATAAGCAATATGTACATAACAATATTTCGATCTCAATTTTTTAATAATTATAAATTTTTTAAAAGAATCCGGACTTTTTGGAGTTTATATAGGGCAGGGATGAAGAAACATACGGTATAGAGCCTGGTTTTAGAGAAATTCCTCTAAGTCCAGAATACCTCAATAACAATCTCAATAACAAACTAAAAAATATCCCAACATTCTTGATTCCCAGATCTATCGATATCCACATACTGCATAAACCTGAATACAAGAGATCTGTTTCAGAAGCTTAGGATTTCAGACTGGAATCTCTTTTTCTTTCAGTATATTTCTGTTTTCAAAACTATCCAGTGTGTCCTCCCCGGGGGATATGAGAAGGAAATTATAGTTGAACACTAACCCCGGAAACATATTGCTCTCTGGGGTGAGAAGTAGTAAAAGTTATTCTGAGTCTCAGAACACAGGAACATAATATGACTCAAAAGAATCTAAAAATAAAGTTAGGGCTCTTATTGCTCTTGGTTATTATCTGTAGTGTCTCTGCAGATCGTCTACCCAATATGGAGCCTGAAGTACAGTATTTCTCTCCAGATGGAATTGTAAATGCATCGAGGACTTCAGGTTCACATGTGAACAGTACGGAAACTGCTGTCCCTCACATCACGGCAAGTTATGATTCCTCCGTAATTTCAAAAATACTCGGAGTTGTCCCTTTTTTAGGTGATAATGAAGATAATCCTTTGGCTTTAAGAAAGATTAGTTCTGCTGAAGGTCTGGAACTGTATTTCTTAAACCAGACCCGGGCGAATGAAGAAAAAATTGCTAAAGATAAGGCGTTAAACTCAGAAAGAAAAAATTTTGATTTTACGTCTACGGAATCGGGTAAAGGCCTGTATAATGTCGAATCTCAAAAAGTATCCGCACCCCTTACAAACGGAGGGTCACACCTTCCTGCAATGATGCCAGAAAACCAGGTATTCTCATTGGATACAGCTACTGGCTATTCCCAGTCCAGATCAGGAACAGATGTAGCATCAACATTCTCAACAACAAATATCCAGGTAACCGGAGTAGATGAACCGGATTTTGTTAAGAATGATGGAAAATATATCTATATCATCAGTAACAAAAACCTGACGATTGTTGACGCATTTCCTCCTCAAAACGCCAAAATTGATTCACAGATCCCAGTAGAAGGCGATGTATCTGATATTTTCCTGAACGGAGATCGTCTGGTTATCTTTACCGGGAAGAATGGTCAGGGCTGGATTAAACCAGCAGGATCAGTTGCTCCGGTTCCAAGTTCCGAATATCAGACCCATGCACTTGTTTATTCGATATCTAATCGTGCTCATCCGCAGTTACAGCGTGACATTAGTATTCCGGGAAAATATCAGAACGCACGGATGATTGATGGTGATATCTACGTGCTGAATCAGGAGAGCCGGAACAGTGGAGATTACCATATGCCTGTTATCTATGATGGGAAAAGGGAGATTCCAATCAGAAATATCCGGGCTCCTCAGGTTCCACCGGATAATTATGTATTTTACTCACTTACATCCTTTAATATTCATAATGATGCCCAGCCTACAGCTGAATCATTTCTTCTTGGCCGGGATAGTACGCTCTATGTTTCAACAGGAAATATATATATTGCCTACAAGAATCAGGCAAACAATCCCGGCTCATTGCCCACCTATAAGGATTCTGTCGTACACCGATTTGGTATCAAGGATGGAAAGATATCGTATAAATCCACGGGGACATTCCCTGGATACCTTCTCAACCAGTTTTCTCTCGATGAATATGAGGGAAACCTTCGGGTCGCAACCACGATAGACGAACCGGCCGCTACTGGTGGGCGTTCGAATGGAGTGTATGTTCTTGATCCAGATATGGTCATGATCGGCAGTCTTGATCACCTGGCTTCAGGAGAGAAGATATATTCGGCACGGTTTATGGGTGATCTGTTATACCTGGTCACGTTCAAAACGATGGACCCGCTCTTTGTAATAGATCTCTCAAATCCGAAAAACCCGGGAATTTTAGGAGAGTTAAAGATTCCGGGATACTCTGATTACCTTCACCCGTATGATAAAACCCATCTGATAGGAATCGGAAAAGATACCGCTCCGAGTCCGTTCGGATTCTCTACAACCGGATTAAAAATTGCATTATTCGATGTATCGAACCTTACAGACCCTATTGAAGTGGATCACGTCGTTATCGGAGAGAAAGGTTCTGATTCAGAAGTATTGAATGATCATCGGGCGTTCCTCTTGGATCAGAGCAAAAATGTGATGGCGATCCCCGTACAGGAGGTAATAATTGGGAATTATGGCAGAAGTCCAGAATTTCCCCAGGTCTGGAAGGGGACGTATGTATTTGGAATAGATCCAAAAGCCGGGTTTATTGAGAAAGGAAGAATAGCACAGGATAATAATAGCTGGATTTATAATTATGACCAGGGTTCTGCAGTGAAACGATCCCTTCTCATGGATTCAATCCTGTATACAATCTCTCATCAGAATATTATGGCAACTGATATCAATGATCTTTCACAGCCGTTAGCAAATATTACCCTATAATGGGAAAGATGGTTTTATTCCGGAATATTCGGAATACCATCCACATTCTCTTGTAACGGGTACAAGATACGTTTATGTTTCACCGGTTTTTCCAATTTTTAAAAAAGGTGAATGAATATTTTCTATTATCAATTAAATATATTAAATTTAATATCCTTACTATGATTTTTATATGATGACATTCTTTTAATGAATTGTGGTTGAACCATGATCGAAAGGCATGACTTTCCGATGTGGGCGGGAATTATTTTAGTAATACTATTAACTTTAACTGCCCTCGTTGCATATGCATACCGTTTTCTTAGTTTTGAGAACGCGGGAGGGGCTGAATTCTATCTTTCGATCCTTCTGGTCCTCAGTGTAATCTTACTTCTTGTATTTCTCACGTTTACGACAGTTATTTTCAAATATCTTGGTTTGTCTGATCCCTCACAATCTCTCGGCCTCCCTGAAGGCAGTATCCGGGCAGTAATTGCATTAAGTCTTATTCTTATTTTTATGACCAGTTCTATCCTCCTGTATGAGGAAGTTGAAAAACACAGTGGCCCTCCAATTTACAATAGCACAAATATTACACAAAGTCAATTAGACAGTATTCCAAAAGATGAGATCGTATATATTCAGCGATCGATAGAACTGAATAATGGGACTCTTTTTAATGTAGGGCGAAAAACTGAAAAGAGTAGAGCTGGTGAAGATATTGCAAAACAGATAATTACCACGGTAAGTACTTTAGTTGTTGCGGTAGCAGGTTTCTATTTTGGCAGTAAGGCTGTTGGCGTTGTGGGAAGTGGTTTATCAGCAGTTCCCCTCATTCGGAGTATTAATCCAACAGAAGGAAAACGTGGAACTGATATTGAATTAAAGGTGTTTGGAAAGAATTTTGAGTTAGTGAGAGATGTTACACTGGTTTGTGATTCTATAGAAATTCCATGCACTGATGTGACTTCTAATTCTACTTTGATCGTATGTAAACTACATATTCCTGATGATTCTGTTGGATATCCCGGAGGGTCTGAAAAGAAATGGGCCGTTGTGGTGAAAAGCTCGGATATTGGTGAAGATACGCTGGGTGGAGTCTTTACTATCATTAAAGAGGCTGATACACCTGCAAGTTAGATCTGATATTCCCTTTTTTTGCATGCTCTTGAAATAAATCCCCCGATTTTGTATTTTTTATAATACATAGAGAATACTATGGTTGTACCTTACCTGTTCTGGATGATCCTCACCATGGGTCTCTCGAACATCCATTAAAAATTGGTTCTTTTCACCACCCTCTATGGGAGGGTGATATGTATTCTCACAATCATTGGATCAGGCGGATTTAGTAACCAGGGAAAATAACTTCCAGTCTGATGTCTAGGTATATGTCAGAATATGTGCTCAGTTGATAATACCCTGAAGAACCAGATGTTGGATGAGATAATCGCAGAACGCAGGAGTTATCGTGCATTTACAGATGAAATGATATCTGATGAGGCTACTCTGGGTATCATATCAGCCGGACTACATGCTCCCTATGCCGGTGCCGCTGTATCAGGTGATGAATACAGAAAATTCTTTGTTATCAGGAAAAATTCAGAGACGATGAAGACTATTCAGCCACTCTTGTTTAACGAACTAAAAGGTATGTCTGAAAACCTGGAGAAAGCTGCAACTCGTGATCCTGAAATTTCCAAACAGGCTGCAGGTTTTATCAAGCGTCTTTCCATGATCAAAAAGATGGGAACAATCCCAGGTGTAGGGACAGCACCGGTATTTATTATAATATCAGAGAAAAAGGGATTTCCTCCTGTTGAGCAGGCATCTTTGGCTCATTGTCTTGAGAATATGTGGCTCAAGGCAACTGCTCTGGGTTTGGGATTTCAACTCGTATCTCTTGTGTCACAGATGGATAATGTCGATGAATTCAGCCAGATATTTCATCTTCAACCCGGGGAATGGGCATTTATGGGATGTGCAATCGGATATCCAGCTGAAAAATTGCCAGCATCCATAAGGCCACATGCACGTGATGTGACCACCTGGCTCCCGTGAAAATGATGGTAAATCAGAACATGTTTTAATTATCCTGATCGACGTCACAGTATTACTGAGAAGGATTTGTATGTGCGTTTCGATATTTCCCTTCTGGGACTCTGATCTCAAATTTCACCCCGATACCGGGAACTCCGGTTTCATGAATTGATATTCCGGTTATTGAGAGGATCTCCCGAATCAGGAATAATCCAAGACCGGTATTCTTTCCATATCCCTTCTCGAACGATTTTTCTTTCTCGTCAAGTGGGATACCTCCCCCGTTATCTTTGTACCAGATAAGCAGGTCTTTATTCTCGGTATGGGAAGAAAGAGAGATCTGTGTTACCTTATTTCCATGCCGATGTGAATTTTCAACAAGATTATACACTACTTTTCTGAGCATAAGATCTGCGTATATTTCAAGGGTACCAAGATCTGACTGAAAGGAAATATCTGACATGAATTTCTGAATTTCCGGGCTTGAAAATAGTTTTTCAAGATTTTGCCATTCAGGAGCAGATGATCCTAGTTCCTGATATTCTCCGGTAAATTCTATGATGGTTCGAATCTCGGCAGTTGACTGAACAATAGCATTAATCTCTTTCTGATAGGAGTCTCCGGGGAGGTTTTCTATAAGTTCCTGTCCGTAAAACTGGATTACCATTGTCCTGTTGAGAATATCGTGCCTGGTTATACTGGAAAGAAGATTGAGCTTCCGATTTGCCTGTATTAATGCCTGTTCAGTATGTTTCAGTTCAGTTATATCACTGACGCTCGAGAGAATACATTGTTCAGAGTTAATGGTTACGATATCAGCAGAAAATAGACCCGATATAATTTTTCCTGATTTTGCTCTGATTTCTACCTGAACACCCCGTACTTTCCCTTTAGTAATATCTGTTACTAGGAGAGATCTGTCTCTAGGCTTTTCCCATATCGATAATTCCACAGTGGTTTTTCCCAGGACCTCTTCCGGTTGATATCCGGTAATTGCAGTAAAACCGTCATTAATCTCGAATATCCCACCATCAGATACTCTCGTGATAATGATCGCGTAGGGAGAAGAGTGAAATGCTGTATTGAATTTTTCTTCCTGTGCTCTGATCTCTTCAAGAAGCCTGCTGGTTACCATCATGATGAAAGCTATGATTACCAGAATTCCCATAAGGAGGTACGTTGTGGGAATAATTTCCCCTATCATGCCGGAAAAGAAGAACTTGTTTCCTTTAAACGGGAATAGGAATTCGAGAACTAACAGAATGATACTAAATACAAGGTGAATGCCCATGACATGAGCAATAATCTGTGTTGTCTTCTTTATACTGCCAGATATTTTTCCAAATAACAGGTAGCAGAGCTGCAAATCGATGAGAACGATTAAAAATTCCATCACGTTCTCACGAAGAGAGAGATTTGGTTGAATGTACAGGAAGTACGTTTCACTGATAAAGAAGATGGCAAGAAGAATAAAATTCTGAATCTGTGGTCCTGGCTTTCCGGTAAAGCGTTCAAGGCCGATCAGAAGGAAAACCCATCCGATAAGCATCATCCCGTTTCCGAGGACAATACTGAAAAAATCAGGTATTGTCCCATTAAAGAGTACCAGGCCGATTCCTCCAGCCTCCATAATCATGGATGCCAGCAGGCAGGTCAGTCCGGAAAACCGTCTTTTATACTGTTGCCATATTATAAAAGCCACGAAGACATTTACGAAATTTACTAAAAAGTTGATGAGTATCAGGGTTTTGATATCAAAAACCATTAGTCATACATTGAGTTATTTCTTTAAATAACATGTATGATTTTTAAATACACCAAAAGACATTCTCATCTTTTTGTAATTTAAATGACCCGTTAAAATATCGGAAATGGCAAAGCGTTCGGAAACAATCCAGAGCGTTTGTTCGATTCTATTAATGGTTTATCAATAAGAAATTTAGAATTAATCTCTCTTTCTTTATGATTGTTTCAAATTCTATATCTATACTATGGATATCTGGTTATTATTCTGGTATTTTATTCTAATATTTTATTTTGGTATTATATTTTCAAGAAAGAAGAGAGAACCGGTCAATTTCTAATGACTGGAGATATAAATATGCAATTGATTTTTCCGGGAATAGATTATACATTCACATCATTTTGTCTCTTATGTCAGTTAAAGAGAAATAATTATCTCCTTTGTGAATAACAATACCGTATGAAAGGGTATTTCGTTGTATTGTTACTCTGCTTTTTTGTAAGTATGATGGGTATTGCAACTGCTGATATTCCTCATCTTATCGGGAACTGGACTGGCCCTTATGTCGAATATAATGCCAGTGAGGGTTTCTCTGAAAATGAGGGAGGATTTTTCTTCATAAATATTACAGAGCAGAAGGACCGGATTTTTGTTGGAAATTCTTCGTATATTAAAGCGGATGGCACTCCTGTCATGATGAAGATGGCAGGTGTAATCAGTGCAGATGGAACTGAACTGTCTGTTGTAGAACAGAATAACGGGTATTCACATGGTAAAATTCTTGGGTCAGATGCATTTGAATTGACATATCTCTCAGATAATGATCCAATTTCAGTGGCCGTTGATCAGTTTATCCGGACATCGTGATGGTATAATGGTAATTATTCAGGTTGATGATACACATAGAAGGGTATCATCTTTACCTGAATCGTTACCGTTGATTTCCTATTAATCCAACAAAAAATAAGAGAATTGGTGAGATAGAGAGAACACTCAGATACCACTATGGTGACTGAAAAGGTCCGGGATCGATGAATTTAATCTGCCTTCATTGGATGAACTATTTCTGAAATCATAATGGAACTGTATATGGCCGGTTCATACGTATTTGCTCCGCTGCTATTATTCCTTAGTATATACGTGAAAAACCAGTATTCTCATGATCAAAGATACAGCCAGATCCAGCCCTGAAGGATTTATTGTACAAACGTTCTGTATATTCACGATTCCTGGAGATTTCATATAAATCATGCATGGAGTACTAATTCCAATACGAGAAGGTTACAATCCTTTCTCAAAAACTCTATTGCAGTTTGAGTAAAAATTAAGGTATTTTTTAGATCGTTATATTATCTGATAAATTGAACCCGTATTTAGCAAAATCCCTGATATCCAGGCTGGCAGCTTTTTCTTTAGAGATTATCGAGGGTATGATAAACCGGAAGACTTCACTGGCGTATTGATTGAAACTGAATCCCTCTGCTTCTATCACCAATTTCCATTTTGCCTCCATTGAAAGGTTATTCATGAACGAGATCATGAGGTACATGGAAGTGAGGAATGGATCGAGATCTGATCTGATGGATCCGTCATCAATGCCCAACTGAACTGCATCACGGAGGATCAAACGACATATCCCATATCCTTTCCCAATATCTGCGTTGCATGGATTCTCCTTTGAAAAGCGTTCAGATCCATAAAAATGTATCATCCGGAGATATTCCGGATATTCCTGTGAGAACTGAAAATAGGCCTGTCCCATCAGGGCTACTTTGACAATTCCCGGGGCGTCCGTGTCCATGCAGTGTTTATATTTTGCTTTCAGGATCTCGATACCCTGGAGAACTATGGTTGCATAGATGTCTTCTTTGTTTTTAAAATAGAGATAGAGGGTTGCTTTATTCAGTTCAACTTCCTTGGCAATCTCATCCATGGAGACTTCTTCAAAGGTCCGGGAGAAGAAGAGCCGCTGTGCAGCTTCGAGAATATCTGCTCTTCTTTTTTCCTTTTCCCGCTTTTTTCGTTCTGCAATTCCCATCAGTTCACGTGTCCTTATCTATATAGTTCATACGCCTGCAGGCAATGAGTGAGTAATAATACAGTCAAAGCAGACATACGATCGAATATCATTGGTATGACAAATATCAAATCTATACGATTAATGATATAGGTGAGCCTTTCCTTATTCTGTTCTGTACCTAAAAGATTTAAGAGGTTCTCAGTGAACCCTCTATTGTACTGATTACAGATAATTTTCCGGCATTTTGGGGTCGCTGTACAAAGTAAAGAGTCGTACCGACGCCTCCTGTACGAGACCGGGTTTCATTGATCTGGCATGCACCGGACAATTTTTGATACATGCACAACAGGTAATACATTTTTCAGTGTCAATTTTTGAACTGTTTTGTGGGTCGATGGCTCCTGAAGGGCATATTTCAACGCAATGACCACAATCTGTGCAATCATCATTCACTGCTATGAAATCTACAATCCATAATTTTGAATCACTCCGATATGGGAATTCCCCTGGAAGTTCAATTTCAGAGATCATTGATCCTGAAGAGAGGGACTGCAGTTTATCTTTTATTTTTCTTCCAAATTCTTCTGCATGATGCAGATCATGTGTATCTGGTCGTCCTACTGCAATCGGCGTATCATCTTTTGAGAATGAGTGTTCTCCGATGTATGCTCCTCCGGCAATGGGAATCCCGCCGCATTTCTTCACAATATTTTTCAGTTCAAGTAATGCATCTTCGTATATCCGGTTTCCATATACAACAACACATACAGTTGGTGTCTGGTGAGCACGGATTTCATTGAGCCAATCGACTATGAGGGCCGGTATCCGTCCCATGTATACCGGAACACCAATAATGAGCAACTCGTCTTCTGAAGTTTCTACTGATTGCTCTCTTCCTTTCGGTGTGGTAATATCGATCTGTTCGGTTTTATCTGGGTTCAGGCCACGAGCGATTGCTGACAGGACTGTTTTTGTAGTTCCTGTTGGTGAGAAATATAGTAATTTCGTTGATTTGATCTCCATTTTTCACTCCATTTCAATTTGTCATATAGTTCGGATTCTTTTTTCAAGGATGAGTAGCCCAAGGAAGGAACTCATCCAATTCTGTTGAGATTATCTGGATCATAATCTATCTCTTTGTTATATTATAACTATCGGTTATTGTGTAACTTATAGTAAATGACAAAAAAGTACAACTTTCGATTCAAGTCAGAAAAAAGTGGATGCCAATGAAAGAGATAGTCAGCGATTATGAGAAAATGTGACGTTATACGTTTGGATATCTTTTCATCAGGCATTCAATGGAAAAAATGTGTGATCTCAGTAAAAATGGTTGGCATCTATTCTATCGGTGTACGTGGGTTTTGAGTAGCAGGCTCTAACACTTTTTCTTTCATTCGGTGTGCAAAAGCCTCTGCATCTTTCAGGTCCTGTTCATTTGGTCTTCCTTTATTCATACCTCCGAGATATTTCAAAAAACTATTCGTATTGAACCCTTTGCAGCTGAAATCTCCTATTATGAAATATCCTTTTGATTCAAGTTTTTCACGAAGTGAACGATGATCATTCCTGGTTTTTGACTCACCGGTTAATGCCGCTGTAGAGAACAGAAATGCCGGTTTATTCTCACCCGGTGGGAGTTTATCTGCCAGAGATAACAGGGATTCATGATGTTTTGCTGAATATATCCCTGACCCAAATCCAATGAGGGTATAGTCAGATAGACTATCAAGGTTAATTTCAAGAGGAGTTTTTATTTCTGCATTGAGAATCTCTGATATTTTCCGGGCAATCTTGAGAGTATTATTATGGTGATATGAGTAGACGATCAGGAGAGGGTTAAGATCAGGTACTATTTCCATGAACGATATATTATGGATGAATATTCATCAACATTCCTGTCTTTATACAACAAACTTTCAAAGTGAAGGGATTTTTAGTAATGTATCTTCGGATGTTTCCCAAAAAAGAGAAATTTTCAGAAATTTAATCAGGATATAATCGTAATATTAATCCAACTCTGCCAGAATAATCGATGATGAATAAATATCTCACGTATATTCTCAATGATCCTCACCCTCTTTCAGATTCACAGAAAGAAGCCGTCCTTGCAGATAGCCAATATGTCCGCCTCATAGCCGGAGCCGGGGCAGGAAAAACAGAGACCCTGACCCGGAGAATCCTCTACCTGCTCTTTGAGAAACACTTCTCTCCCGGATCCATCGTCGCATTCACGTTCACTGAAAAAGCAGCCGCCTCGATGAAGAACAGGATCTTCAAACGAGTATTGGGTCTTGGAGCCGTGGAGATCTACAATACACTCGGTGACATGTATATCGGGACCATCCACGGGTTCTGTAACCGGATCCTGGAAGAGAAGTTTGGATACGGGTCATGGGAGGTCCTGGATGAGAATCAGGAGATGGCTCTTTTAATCAATATCAGTGATCGGATCGGTCTTACAAACGGGAGAAACACCACCGACAAGGCATCCATATTCAAGCAGAGCCTCTCTGTGATGTATAACGATCTCCTCTCCCGGGATGAGATCGAAAAACAGGCTCCTGAGTTTTTTGCTTCGGTCAGGGCCTACGAAGCGTATCTTGACCGGTTCCACCTGCTCACGTTCGACCGGATGATAACGCTTGCTCTCACTCATCTTCAGGAACATCCGGATGTGACCCGGAGTATCAGGCATCTGATCGTGGATGAGTACCAGGATATCAATCCGGCACAGGAGGCGTTGATCAAGACCATCGGCCTGAATGATATCTTTGTTGTCGGTGATCCACGGCAGACCATCTTCCAGTGGAGAGGATCTGATGAAGGGTGTTTCCAGCGGTTTGCAACCTTCTACCCGGATGTCTATGATATTGTGCTGCCTGAAAACCGGAGAAGCGGAAAACAGATAGTAACCGTTGCAAATACGCTTGCCTCTCATTTCAGAACCGGACCGTACGAACCGATGACTGCAACACGGCCTGATGCCGGGGCTGTGTACCGGATCGATTATCCGACGGCCGGGGATGAGGCTGAAGGAGTTGCTGATCAGATCCTCACTCTGGTGAACTCCGGGTCATGCAGGTACCAGGATATTGGAATTCTGCTTCGGAGTGTGAACAACAGTGCAACGCCATTTATCCAGGCACTCCGCAGGTATCATATTCCGTTTATCCTGTCAGGTCAGGTCGGTCTGTTCAAGAGACAGGAGATCCTGGCACTTGCTAAGATCTTCTGCTGGCTCTCCCCGAAGGGGTTCTTCCCGGCATCCATCAAAGACCGGAAGAACACGGTTTCCGGGGATCTTCTCCTTGATTCAGCGATTGATGACTGGTTTTCAGTGGTGTCACCGGTCTATACAAAAGAGGTTGTCAGAAAGACGCTCGGGTACTGGAAGCTGGCAGTTCTTGAGAATAAAGCGTACCGGAACTTCACAACAGCATACTACAATCTTCTTTCAATCCTTGGGTTTCACGCCTTATCACCGGATAATGCTGAAGATGCGGTAGTGATGGGCAACATCGCCAGTTTTGGAAGGGTGCTTGCCGACTTTGAGTCTTCCCACCATTACGGGGGAAAGACCGGTGATATCGCTCAATTTCTCCGGGATCTCCACTGGTATCTGTTTCTGTATGCATACTGGCGATACGAGGAGTCTGCCGGTGAGCAGGATAGTGCTGTAGATGCAGTCCGCCTTTCCACTGTTCACCAGGCAAAAGGGCTTGAATGGCCGGTTGTGTTCGTTCCTGCCCTGATTGACGGGAAGTTTCCCTCATCCCGGGTTGGAGAGAGGAAGAACTGGCTTATTCCCCGTGAACTCTTCCCTGCTCTCCGGTACGAGGGCAACACCGAGGCTGAACGTCAGTTATTTTACGTCGCCTTAACCCGGGCCCGGGATCTGGTATGCCTGAGCTGGTACGAGGAGGAGGGCGATTCAGGCATGCAACCGACACAGTTTATCGAAGATGAGATAGGTAGGGAACCGGTCATTCCTCATCCATATACCCGGCCTGTTCCAGGAGTGGCTTGTCAGGCCCCGGAGCCTGATGCCGAACTCCATTCATTTTCTGCAAAAGATCTCATCCTCTTTCAGCAATGTCCATACCGGTACCGTCTGAATAAGGAATGGGGGTTCCTTCCCGGGCTCTCTCCTGATCTCGGGTTTGGAAATGCTCTTCACTTCTGTCTAGGTGAGATCTCAAACCTGCTCAAACAGGGTGTTCCTGTAGAGCAGGCAGTGGACCAGTCTATAGAGTCCGGGTTCTTTCTGCCATATGCAGACCGGAGCCGGTTTCTTGGTATGAAACGGGTGGCTCATCAGCGGCTTTTGTCGTATGCAACCAAGAGAAAGGAGGATCTTCTCCGGGTTTATGCATCTGAATTCAGGATTGAGTTCCCGGTCCGGAACGGAACGATCATCGGCAAGATTGATGTGATGCTCGATTCAACCGAAGGGATTGAGATACAGGATTACAAAACCTCTGATGAAGTGATTGCTCCCGAAGCAGGAGCAATGCAGGTGAAGATATATGCCTACGGGCTCCGGCTTCTTGGTAAACCGGTCTCATCGGCAGGGGTTGCATATATCGAAGAAGCACGGGTTGATCCGGTTCCGGTCCGGGATACTGAGATCGATGGAGTCCGGGAGATTGTTGAGGGGCTGATTGATCAGATCCAGGAGAAGAGGTTTCCGGGAAAACCAGGGAAACAGTGTGGTTCGTGCGATTATTTCCAGATATGCAGGTTTCGGTAAAGAATACAGATAGAAAAGGACTAAAGGATAAGAATTGTATAGAGTTTGTAATCTGAATACTCTACAGAACCAACAAGAACTACATCTACAATACGAGTAGATTCAAGGAATAATTCACAGGAGCCAGATATATGATGAAAATTAAAGATCTCCCATCAGAAGTACGATCTAATATTATTCCTCATTTTCAGATCTCTTCGATGTGGATCTTTGGTTCAGCAATTCGTGATGATTATTCAGAAGATAGCGATATCGATCTGGTTGTTGAGTTTATGCCGGATGCACGAATTACACTTCTTACACTTGCTTCACTACAGACCGATCTGGAGAGGATATTTGGAAGAAAGGTTGATCTCATCACCCGGAAAGCTATCGATGATTTCATGAATCCGATTATGAGACAAGAAATTCTCTCAACTATGGTGAGAATATATGGATCGTGATCTCTCTCTTCTGGAAGATATCAGAGAGATGTGCTCATATGTTATTAACCAATCAGAGATTGATTTCCCCATAAAAAGAATAAACGGAGGAGAGTAATCATCTTTTGTCCATCTGATCTAATCTCTCAACCGGAGGGAAAGACACTCGAATTTAAGCGGGACCTTTCATCACCCAAAAATATTCTCAAAACAATCGTAGCCTTCGCTAATACTGCAGGTGGCCGAATTATTATAGGAGTTGAAGATTCTTCCCGGACGATAACCGGCGTTACTGATCCTCTCGACGAAGAAGAACGACTCTGTAGTCTCATCGCTGATTTGATTGCACCCAGGCTCGTCCCTGATGTGGATCTGATATCTGTAGGAGAGAAGACGCTTCTCTCGGTTCAGGTCTATCCAAGCGGCCAAAGGCCCCATTTTCTAAAAAAGGAAGGTCCAATAGAGGGAGTATATGTCCGGCTCGGGTCAACCAACCGGAAGGCAGATCAAGAACTTATTGCGGAATTATCGCGTTCCTGTTCAGGGACATCGTTTGATGAAATGCCGGTACCTGATCTTACGATTGAGGATCTTGATCTTAATGCAGCAAAGAGATGGTTTACAGGAGTTCGTGAACTGCATGATAAAGAACTGGTGACACTCCGTTTTCTCACGTCAATCCAGGGAAAGTTCGTTCCGACGTGTGGTGGAGTACTTCTCTTTGGAAAGAGACGTGATGATTATTTCCCTGATGCCTGGGTTCAGTGTGGACGCTTTATTGGGACTGATAAAGCGGAAATATTTGATCATATTGAGATTCATGAGCATCTTCCAGATGCAGTAGAAAGTATCATCCTTTTTCTCAAAAAGCATGCAATGAGAGGGGCAGATTTTTCGGAGATTCGACGAAAGGATCTCTGGAGTATTCCCCTCATTATGCTCCGGGAGGCAGTGATAAATGCTATCGTTCACGCTGATTATTCCCAGAAAGGAGCACCTATAAGGGTTGCATTTTTTGATAACCGCATTGAGATAGAGAATCCCGGTATACTTCTGCCTGGTATGACTATTGAGGATGTAAAGCAGGGTGTCTCGAAGATCAGGAACCGGGTGATTGCCCGGGTATTCAGAGAACTAGATCTGATTGAGCAATGGGGTTCAGGATTTCGAAGGATTCTTCGAGAGGCTGAGGAACTTGGGCTAACAGATCCGGTTATTGAAGAGATTGGGATGCGAGTCAGGGTGACGATATTCCTCGCAGAGACTCATCAGATACAAGTAACCGAACAAGTAACCGAACAAGTAACCGAACAAGTAACCCGATTGATAAATTGCCTAAATAATAAAGATATGAGCCTGAGAGAGATGATGTCCAGTGTGGGATTGAATCATCGTCCAACATTTATGTATGATTACCTGAAACCTGCTATGGACAGAGGTTTTGTTGAAATGACACATCCGGATTCACCGAAAAGCCCTAAACAGAGATACCGGCTTACCAGGCGGGGAAAAGCGGTGCTCTCTGAAAAGGGTGGATAAAATTGTGATGAAAATTGGCACCATCATCTAACCGTGAGATGATTTCATTAAGGACAACCCCCCGGATAGATATTATTAAAGAGATGATAGTTCATTTACCGTGAATGGTTTTAATGTGCAGATATCTGGTCATGAGGATACGTATTGTGCATTTCAAGATTACACTAAATTCATCAAAATTCATCTTTTCCTATCTGATTCTCTATTGTTTGCAGAAAGAGTATGCTCCAGAATGAACCATGTATTAAATATCTCTGATCTGGTCATTCAGAATCAGACCCTGAATGGAAAAACAAAATATTCGTCCCTCTGATAATCTGATGGTATCTCATTATGCAGAGACTCACTGAGAAAAACAGGGTTACTGTTATCAGGGATCTAACAGAAGTAGTTCCGAATCTAAAAACCTCGTTCGGAGTTATCAGGATCGGCCTTTTCGGTTCTGTTATCAGGGGTGAGCAGACAAATAAGAGTGATATTGATATCCTCGTTGAATTCAAAGACGAATATAAAACCCTGAAAAATTACGTTGCGTTAGTTGATTATCTTGAGTCTTTCTTTGACAGTAAGGTAGATCTTGTTACACTTGAGAGTCTTGAGCCCTATATTCAGCAATATATTCTGAATGAGGTGGTCTGGACTCCAGAATAACCGGATATACCTGAAGCATATTCTTGATGAAATTCAATATCTAGGACGAATATCGGACCAGAAAATATACGATGATATCATTCATGGTGATTGCTTTTCTCATGTGGTACGAAATACCCTTGTAGTTATCGGATAAGCATCAAAGGATGTATCAGATATTGTAAAAGAAAAACATCAGGAGATAGCCTGGCGTGAGATAGCAGTACTTCGTGACCGTGTCATTCATGGAGACTTTTCTATCGATTATTCTATCGTCTGGAATGTCATCACAAACGACATTCCTGAAATAAAACCAAAGATCTTCAGTCTGGTTAAAGAACTGGGTAAGCAAAACCAGGATTCGGAGCCGTGAATCCCTTTTGCTTCTTTACCAGAAATGTGGTGGTTGTGATTATTTTCAGATATACAAATTTGGTATAGAATCCGGTGGAAAAAGGGTAAGCGGATAGGTGTAGTAAAGTTGTATTTGTATGTCTATTCTTATAACGTGACGAAGAAGGAAAAATATTCACTGCAAATACCTTGCTACAGATATACTTAAAACTCTTCGAGTGTGATTCCTGCTAGTTTTAATGCAAATCGGAGAGTTCCTATAGCTAATTCATCATGCATGGGAATAACAGTCCCAACTTTTCCTTCAGAAGTACTTTTTGAAAGGCGTACATGACTACCCTTTCTGCCAGATATCTCAAACCCGAAATTCTTACAGAGAATTTTTATCACCTCTGCTCCGAAAACGGGTTTATTGGGTTACAACAGATGCTACCTCAAATGTGGTAATCAGACTCCTGGATATAGGGGAAAGAGGAAACTCCTCCAGGTACAGTTCGGTTGCTTCTTTGAGATTTTCAATTGCTTCCTCAATAGTATTCCCCTGGCTAACCGTTCCGGTTTCAGAGCAGAATGAGAGGAATAATTCTCCCTCACTATGAATTATTGCTGTTAAGGTGTTCATTGTTCACCTCTCTGAATAATAATGAAAGATCCCATATACCGTTCTTAGATCCCTAGACCCATAATATTCATGTCTTCTATTCAAGGTTGTGAATTCGTATCCAGGCCATTTTTATCCATGATACGACCCCGAGCTCCCGTAAGAAAGTATCTTATCGGTTTATTCCCTTATTCCGTATAATGGCAATCATTTCAGCCTGATATAATGGAAACACAATTTGCATAGTGTAATTATTTACTTTACCCCCTCCATGCGAATAGAAGCCAGATGGGTGAGAGGACAGAGTTAGTATAGAATTACGTAAAAAAACCCGGCCTAGGTCTCTTCGGTCCAGTTCATATCCCGGTCTTTGATATTCTGGTGCTGGTTATCATTTCCAGGTGAGCCTGTCCATTTTCATGTGGAGATCTCATTCTCAACTATCTGAACCATTTTTGTGAATTGATAGATATTGGGATTTCTTCCCTTTCCTTCCCTGATTATATCAAGTATGCCTGCATCACGAAGTTTTTGTAGAATCCTCTTTCCGGATTCGGGAGGGATTTGTGATATTTCCATAAAATCGGTAGAGGATACTATAGGTCTTTGAAAGAGTGTATCCATTACAGCGATTGAGTATTGAGACCTGATTACCTGTGGAATTATACCCTTCATCGAATCATAGAGGGATACAATGTCTGAAGCACGGGTGATATTGAGGAGTGCCTGGGTACGGATGGCATTCAGAAAATAGGCGATCCATCCGTTGAGGTCTCCTGATTGTGAGATCTGCCGTAACCTCGTATAGTATTCTTCTCTAGTCCGGTCAAAATATGCACTGATATAGAATGCAGGATATGAGAGAAGGTTTTTTTCCATGAGAAAGAGGGGTACAATCATTCTGCCGATTCTTCCGTTTCCGTCACAAAATGGGTGTATGATCTCAAACTGACCTTTCAGAACTGCAAGCTGGACAAGGGCATCCTTTTCAGAGTCGATGAGTACTCTTCCCAGTTATGAATCATCTCTGGAAGTAACTCCGGAGGGGGAGGGATATAGGTTGCCTGCTCAATGGGTGCCCCGATTGGGCCGATATAACTGCGAATATTCCGAACACTTCCACCATATGGACTCCCTCTTACCCCATCCAGAAGAATAGTATGCAGGGAAAGAATGAGATCCCAAGAGAGATGCCCGGTTTTCATTCTCTCCTGTGCATGACTGAGAGCTCTCTGATAATTCATGACCTCTCTGATATCCTGCCGTTTTTCATCAGTTTCTGCTGATTTTCCTGCTTCAAGTAGAAACAGGTCTCTCATGGTTGCCTATGTTCCTTCTATCCGGGAAGATATGACTGCCTCCTGAGTGATAAGAGGGGTGAGGAGGAGATCCGGATTCTGTATGCTTTGGAGCAGACCGTCAAACCTGGCTAACGCTGCGTTTGCAGCACCAATAAGAGGGATATGACTGATCCAGTCTATATCTGATGGTGGCAGGGGTTCTGGTATGAACGGTTCAGGTTTCATGGATGAACAGGTATTTGTGGGTCACCAGATACCAGCTAATTTGTTAGTGGATCATCTGGGCACGATCTGATACCTACAATTAAGTAGGGTATTTTATAGTATGATGATATGAGGGACTCGGTAAAGAACTCATCGATGTTTCTGGAATGGATCAGGGGAATGATATTTCTCACATAGAGTCGAGTAGATCTTTAAAAAAAACTGCCCATCATGAGGTTCAGAGATATATGACCTCTGATAGAATCCGGGTCTTCAGCCTTGGTTTTATTCCTTCAACATCTACGAGGTCTACACGTGCTTGAAGAGTATCGGACAGAAATGCTTCAATCTCCATGAATCTAAACAATCCAGGAGGATCAGAGAACTCCACAAGGATATCAACGTCGCTTTCATCTGTCTGGGTGCCTTTGGTTACAGATCCGAATACTCCGATACGGGTTATATGATACCGTTCAGAGAGCCGGGGTTTTAGTGATTGAAGAATAGATGTTATGGAATTCAATCTTGTTTTGTTATTCACGTGATACCATCCGGTTACGTATTCTGATTCTATGTTCAATATCTCTGATTTGATAATAAGGTCATCGACTGCATTCAATAGATCCTAACGTTAGTTAAGATTTATCATCAGTGAAAGAGCGGTTCTGTTGTAGGTATTATTGATTATTTCCTGAAAGGAGGACCAATTGAGTTTTTTGATCACCGAATTAAAATAGAGAATCCAGGTATACTTCTTCCAGGGATGATACTATTCGGAAGAAAGGTTGATCGTATCAACCGGAAAGCTATCGCTGTTTCATGAATCCGACTTATTGCTTCTTGTCGCACTTAACCGGTACCAGATGAAATATTCTTATTAAAGAGTGTTGTATTCGGTCAATAACCGGGTATTTGAGTGTGAAACTAAATATGAAAAAAAGGGAATGATTCTTCAATTACTTAATATATCCACAATCAGGGTATGGAGGAAATCCATCCTTCTCAAAAATTTCTTTTGAAGCAGATGAATTTAAGAAGTTCACAAAATCCTGGGCAGTATCGGGATCTTTGGTATAGGTAGTACGTCCGGCTGCAATAACCATTACTTTGTTTTTGTCAATCGGTATGTCTATAATATCCAGATCTTTAGTAGTAATAAGTTCACGTGCGATGATGGTTGCATCCATACCATTTTTCATGGCATCAATCAGTTCCTCTACTGTTCCTGGCCGCATCTGGACATTTTTATTTACATCATCTAAAATCCCTAGATTTGAGAAGATAAGGTTGCTCGCCCTTGCAGTAGCAGATTTACTTGGATCAGCGAGAACCACATTGATACCCGGGTCAGCAAAATCTTCAAGTGTGGTAATATTTTTGGGATTACCTTTTTGGACAAGTATTACTGGAATACGGTATGCAATTAGTGCAGGAGAAGGATTAACCAGACCTTGTTTTGATGCATTTGCATATTCGGCGGTTCCTCCAGATACATAAACATCACCGGTATGATTCGTACTCATCTCGTAAATCTGTGATATTGAACCAAGGATATTTAGATCTATCTTTGTTCCGGTCTGATTCTCATAGAGCCAGCATACTTCCTTCATAGGTTCAGTCTGACCTGATCCACTCGATACTAACAGGGTCTTTCCTGAACTATTTGTCTGAAAATCTTGTTCATCCGCATAAACTAAAGTTAGGGTGAACATAGTGAAAAATAGTAGCATAATGGTTAATGTAAGAAATCTCATGAAAATGCCTCTTTTTAATAGAAGATCTGCTTTTCGGCAGATGAGAGTAGTTTAATTCAGCATTTATTAAATCTAACTATACAAACATGTGCCAAATCTGAATGTAAATTTAATTTTTCCAAGTAACGATTGTGAGTACCATTTGGCCTTCATGGATCTTTTCTAACTGCCTAGAATATAACATAATTACAGATCTGTCATTTTTCTGCATTGAGGATAGATACTCTGAATTTTTGAAACTGTCATTAATCCCTCTTCACTTCAAAAATGCCCGGATATTTTTATTTCGTTTCGGTATTCTGATATCTCGCTCTTCGAGGTTTTTATCGAAAGGAATCATGTATTCATAAATAAAATGCATATGTCATCGGGTAAGGCAAGGTGTATCACGAGTAAAACCTCAAAAAATCAGCATACTATCAAAAAATTCATTAAACATCAACCTCCTTATTTTTTATGAGTGGCAAAGAGAAAACAAAATAATTACTATCAATTCGATACCTTGCTGCTAACAATTCCCGTGAGTTTTTTTATGAAGATTATTGGAATATGGGACATTTTTGAGTCCGGTGCAGATCCGTATGAAAAATGTATTGAGTCCCATAGTGCTTTTTATTCCTACTTACCCAGACCTGATCTTCCGGAATCAGGAGTCCGGGTTATTCGATACGATATAAAAAATGGTCCCATTCTAGCCGGAATAGCGTTCGGTGCTGATGCAGACTTCTACATTCCTGATTGGGAGAACGTAGACACTCTTCTCATATCTCCGGATTTGATAGAAGTAACATCTTTTCATGGTACAAAGTCAGTGTTCCCGGTTCATGATGCAACATGTACTGAATCTGATACTCTTCTGTTACAATGCAATCTGGAACAAGAGCATTTGAAACTATATCTTGGGTCACTATCCTGGTATTTTCCGGATAATGCATCTGCTGATGAAGTACACCTCATTCCATACGATCCGTCATGGCCTGCTATGGCATCTGCATTCGTTGATACTTTTTATAACGAATTTGGTGCTGATATTATCACGAAGATGGAGCATTATGGGAGTACATCCATTCCCGGGATGCCTGCAAAACCTATTTTAGACTTTTTAGTTGAGGTCTCTTCATTACAAGAAGCCATTGCACGAATCGTACGGCTGACTGATACAAAAAACTGGGAATACTGGTGGTATGGTGATCATATTACTCTCATTAAACGGGACGAAAAAACCAGAGTACGAACACATCATATTCACATAACCTCTTGTAATCATAAAATCTGGAACAATCTGGTATTTAGAGACCGGTTACAATCCAATCCGGTATTAGCCAACGAGTATGCTGATCTAAAATATAGATTAACTGCAGAGTTCAAAGGAGATCGGGAAGCGTATACCAGAGCAAAGGGAGATTTCATCAGAAAAGTGATGCGTATTGATTCCGGTGTTTCAGGTCATAGTGGGAAATAGCCCCTCCGAATAGTCTCTCAAATCCGGCAGGGGTCTGGTATGAACGGTTCAGCTTTTACTCCAGGACCGAGAAGTCTCTCGGTTGCAATATCTTCGAAGAATTCGGGAAGGATGTACAGACGACGTTCAGTAAACTCGAGACAATTTAAAAGAAGTGCTTTTACTGCTAATCTGTGATTGATATGATGAGGAATGGTTTTAAGAATATAAGTATCTATGCACTCAGAGATTCGGAGTTGATCTATGAGCCCCGAAATCAAACCAAGATGTGAGATTGTGACATTTGAACCCTCAATTATCTCCATATGATGAATGTAGGTCAATCTTCTTATTTTTAACTTTTGGAAAAAAAATTTGATTTTAGTACTCAATATGCCGGGAGTCGGTTCTAAACCGCTCAAAAAGAGAATCCTGTAATGATTGTGAAAAATTAGAGATTTTATTTGACTCTACTTGAATATATTATAATCAAATTTGAGTCTTATTGCCCTATTTGGATGTAATATAGAATAATTTATGGTAGTTTTTATCAATATTTTCATAGATAGTTCATCTGCTTCGTTTTTTGTTATTTCAACACATAATCGATTATTATTCAATATCGGTTTGTACATCCATAATCCTGCAGACTTGTCTAAAATTATAATGTTTTCATATTCGTATTTGGGTATTGATTTTATAATATTTAGACTCAAATTCTCCTCTAAATTTAAAGAAAAGGATCCTCCAATTTTTTCTTCTACAAATCGTTTAATCCATGAAGAAGGCATAAATATGATTGAAGGATTGAGTCCATTTTCTTTTAATTTAATAGATTCCGATTTTATTAAATGATAAATATTATGTGGTAAAAAATTGTTAATTAAAATTTCTTGGATATTTGGTTCAATATTAAGGGTTTTATAAACATGTTGTATCTCTCTATTTACAATTTCATTAGAATACGAAGAAAAAAAGTGATTTGGATGAGAGAAATTTTCTTTAAAAAACCACTCTTTTTTAAGATTTGGAATATTCAATGCAATACTGTTAAATTCTAATGGATTGTTTGAATCATAAGTATATGGTTTAACATCTGTTAATTCATTTAGCAAACTATTCTTTCCATATTCATCAAGTACTAATTTTGAAAAATATTCAATCTTTTGAGGATCAACATCCATTTTTGCTTTTATTTTTATTAATTGTTCATTAAATTTTGAAATTGTGTCATTTATCCATTTTTTTGTACCTTTTAGTGCTTCTTTAGATTTATTTTTAAATAATATTTCCCAATTATCGCTATTCTCTATCAGAAAGTCACAATGGTCATTGAATTTGCAAGATTCATTAATAAATAGATTAACAAAAAGGAATATTTCTTTTAGATAATATTGTTGATTAGTATTGGTTAGATTGATGTTATCAATATCTGGAAATATTGTTGAATTATTAGATTGAATACAACGAGTAATCATTAAAATATAATATTGATATAAATAATTTTCAGATCCATGGTAATCATTATAACCTAGACCTAATTCAAATGCTGAGTTACTCCACAATTCATCATTTCTTCCCCCGAATAATTGAATGTAGGTAATCCATAATAGATCAAATTGGACAGGGGTTTTATTTTGAATAAATCTATTTGCATCTTCTGGGTTAGTATGATCCCATAATTCTTTAAGGTAAATTGCTGGATTAATATTTTTTTCTTTTCCTAAAAAAAGAATTAAAGCTCCTACTCGATAAAATGTAAAATAGGTTTTTACACTATAATTGAGCTGTTTTAATAGGATATTTATGCCAGAAACTTCATCTTCATTTATCTTCTGGCAATTTGTTAGAGAAAAATTAATATTTTCAATAATATTTATTGGTTCTAATCCATATTTACTTGAAAGTTCTTTTATAATGTTTGGTGATAATAGTCTATTTAAATATTCGATGAGGTAGTTTTGGTAATTCTGATTGATTAGAGTTAATATTGGTATTATTGAAAAATTCTTTAAAGCAGTATAATTCAACAAGAAATTAAAACATTTTATCTCTCGATTAATTTTTTCATTTTCTTTTTGATCTGATAAAAAATAAGGAGATTTTATCTGATGATCGAGATTATTAGAAATAGACATTTGAATTTCTCTTGGATTTAGAAGAGATGATAAGGAAAAATCATCAATTATTTTTTTAAACTGAGAAAAATCATTTTTTTCTAAAGTACTCTTAATAAAATTATAAAGATAGTCGGATAAGATTAGATCAGTGTTTCTTTTGTGTGTATGTTTCATTGGTTTATCTCCAATTCTACAATTTCAAAAAATAAATACCAAATATCCTCTTTTAATTCATTATTTTCTTTTATAAGTTTGATATATTCGAGAAAAATTTGATTTAAAAAGATATCTTTAAAATTTATTTTAATATTTGGGGATAAATTAGAGATACAAACATCATTATAAATGTCTAACAATATACTGATATACTTCAAGGAGATTCCTTTATCGTTATTCGAAGCGGTTTTTTGAATAATATCCATTATTGAAGTAATAATGTCTTTAAAATCATCCAAATTTTCATTTTTAATAATTTTTTTACTTTCTATTAGCAACAGATCTGCAATCTTATATGGGTTTATAATTTCGACCATTTTATAGTAATATTTACCAAATAATATAATATTTAATGTGAATAATATAAAAATTATTGTATTTAAATATATATTACTTATATTTAATAAAGAAAAAAATAATGAAATTAAAATTGTAAATACTCCAATAAATAACAAAATTTTAGTCCAATAATTTTCTTTAAAAAATTTTAAAAGTTTATACGAATAATCCTTGGTGCCTTTTTCAATTACAAATAATGATATTGAAAATACTATAGCAATGATAGCTGCTAATGATTGAGTTACTGTATCAAAGATTCCTTCATTAGTAGGATCTGAATTCGTGAATAATGGGGTAAGGGTGAAAAAGCAAATTTGAATTCCATTTATAGTATAAAGAGTTAATAAATGGCTGATATCCGGGTATATTAATAAGATGTATATTAAAGATGGAGAAAAAGGGATATAATACATAAAATAATTCCTTATTTTACCATTGTTTTAATTTTTATTATATCTGCTTATATTCTTTTAATTGGTACTTTTCTTAATGAAAAAAATGTTGATGTAAAAAAACTGCGCTATTTCTCCTATTGTAAAAATATATATAATTTTATCGTTTTTATTATTATTTCCGATTTTAAGTTCCTAAACCTTTGATAAGAATAATATCCAAATTCTATGAGAAAGTACTTTATGGTATCTTAATTAACCAAAAAATTTGAGCCTTTTTTACTAGATAATAATATTATTTAAAACCAATTCGCTAAATTATCTTTCACCCCCCACTTCCTCAAACAACGCTGCCTTTTTCCGGGGCCACTTCTCCAGCATATTCCACACCTGCATCGCCACCGCTATAAACAGATCTCTCTCCTCTCCCGGAATCTCAAACACAACCCCGTGACCGGACGGCGACAACCCAACCGTTCCCCCGGGCTCGACTGCTATCCCTTCCACCCGGTTGATCACATCCCGGGCATCCTGCTTTGAGATCCTCCCAATCTCACCTGGACCGTCGATGATGATCCTCACCATATCTGTTTGGGCATCAGGCTTCAGCCTGCCAATCTTCCAGAGTGCAGTACAACCGAAGATGAACCAGAAGAGATGAGGCAGATTCATCCTGAAATGGGCCATCACTTACGATCCCTCCCTGAGAATACTGGATCTGCACGAGTCACAGATTGCAGTATGGCTCTCCGGGTCATGCCAGGTAGCCCTGAATGTATCACAGACCTGGCATCGTCCAAGATCTGAGGTCACCTTCACCAGAGAGACCGGGTCGATCACCTGGGGAAGAGCCCGGAACGATGCAGCCTCGTCACGTTTTGCCTTCTCATAACATGACCTGCAGATCTTCCGGTTCAACCGTGCCGGAGCAGACATCCGCTCCCGGGTCATCCATTCCTTGAAATGAACCCACTCTGACCCGCAGCAGTCACACGGCCCCTCACCAAACCCCCGGTCAATCTAACAGAACTCAGATGGTCTTACTTTGAATGGTAAACCCGGGGCATCGGTACATGTGAAATGTGTTGCAGTTTTGTGCAAAAGATTTCATCCTCTATTAACTATGCCTGTACCTGTACCGCCTGAATATGGAATGGGGCTCTATCTAGATTTTGAGTTTGGAAATGTTCTTCATTACTGTTTGGATGAGATCTCAATCAGGGTGTTCAATATAATCAACGGTCGATCGAGTCCGGGTTTTTTCTGCCATATGCAGACTGAAGCCAGTTTGGGGATATGAAACGAGCTCTTTACAGTGACTTTGTCTTATGCAACCAAGAGAAAGGAGGATCTACTTCAGGTTCATCCATCCGAGTTCTGAATAGAGTTTCCGATCCGGAATGGGAATATCATCGGTAGGATCGATGTAATGCTCGACTCACCGGAAGGACTTGAGATCCAGGATTACAAGACCTTGGATGAGGTGATTGCTCCTGAAGCTTCAGCAATGCAGGTGAAGATTTATGTATACAGACTACGCCTTCTTGGAACGAGCGTATCATCCGACTAGGTTGCATATATAGAAAATGCGAGAGTTAATTTATCAGATCCAGGTGAAGAAGGTCCCGGGAAAAACCGGGAAATAATGTGGTGGGTATGATTATTTCCAGATATGCAGGTTAAGGTAAAGAATACAGATAGGAAATGGTAAGGAATAGGGATGATATATGATTAAGTATCTTTATAGACTTTAGATCAGATTATAAATGATAATATTAATAATGATATTATAGAAAAATGCTTAAAATTTATTTTTTTCGCAACAGAGTTTATACTAGGTTTTAATTCGAATTTTTTTATGAGAGCGGTTTTTTGTTGTAATCATAAAATTAATTGGTTAGAATATTCAATATTTAATATGTATTTTATGGATTATGTGTATACTGGAGTTACTTTTTTTCTTGGGATCATATTCTCCTTCGTTATCGTTTGGTATTATGAATGGAGAAAAAAGAAAAATGAAATAAAATATGCTGCAAGTATAATTTATGAAGATATACTTTCACAAATAAAAGCTCAAAAGGAATTAATAAGAGTTTTAAAAAATCCAAGTGACTTTAATGCATTATGGAAATTACGAGAAAAAGAAATTTTCAATAAAAATATTTTTATAAATTTATTACCCGAGATTATTAAACTTAAATTAATATATTTTGAAATAACAAATTTTTACTCATTCGGGGAACCAATTAATAACCGAAAAGACATGATAATTACTTCTTATGAAAAAATAAGAAATATTTTTAATAACCCAGATAGTAAAGAAGAATTAATGAAGAGATATGGATTAGATGAAGATTTAGATGATTTTTGTAGATATGTTCAATTTAATATTGAATATGGAGATAAAATCCTTAAAAAAATTAAAGCAGAATATTCAATAAAATGAATATAAGCAAGAGATTAGATAAAATGTCGAAAATCGGAATAAATTTTGATAATATCAAAAATCCATACTTTTTACATGTGACTATCTAATGAAGAAAATAAACGCCATATTGAAACACAATTGAACAGTTACGAATGATAATTATATCTGCAAAATCCCTAATTAGAAACCAATTATCTATCTCTTGTTTTGCATTTTATTAGAAATTTCCCAAAACCAATCGTTTCTAGAACCACATTTTTGAATTTCACCTTTATGTTCCAGTTTTTTTAATATTTTGTTAATTTCTTCAGGTTTAATTTTTATATTCTTGTAGATATTTCGCGTTTTTATTTTTGGTGTACTGCTGATGAGATCAAAGATTTTATCTTCAAAAATATCTATCAAAATCTCCTTTGCATCATCAGAACTAGGTTTAATTTTCAACTTTTTATCAAAATAACTTTCTTCAAAATCATAAGTATATTCAAATTTACTTACTGGCATATTGTAAGCAAATCCTTCTTCAGCTTTTCCCCAATCTCCTAAAAATGCAAAATGTGATCTGGCGACATTAATTTTATCATCATATCCTAAAAAATTAGAAGCCTGGTCTGAATAAACAAAAATAGCAATAGCTTCAGGTTTATCTTTATTAAAAATATGAGTTGTGCAGTATTTTATGTTATAAATTAC
Source organism: Methanospirillum lacunae (assembly GCF_003173355.1). Lineage (NCBI taxonomy): Archaea > Methanobacteriati > Methanobacteriota > Methanomicrobia > Methanomicrobiales > Methanospirillaceae > Methanospirillum > Methanospirillum lacunae. The sequence goes on from NZ_QGMY01000002.1 coordinate 622,280, forward strand.
CTCGTCCTTACTTAAACCGTCTGGAATATTTAATCGAATTACTCTTCGAATGATGGTTGAGTATTTTGTCTCTTTATCTTCAATAATTGAATATAATGGCTCAAAATTCTCTTTTGGATAATCAATATTGTCAAGTGGTGTTCTTTGTCGACTATCTTTTATCAATTGAACAGATTTGTCAACAGTTCCTCTTGAATCATCAATTTTTTTCTTGGCTTTTTGATATGCACTATCTCTATAAATGTCATTATCTGATTCGTATTTAATTAATTTTTTAATTGCAATTGATGCAATTTCAATATAGTTTCCAGAAAATGGTAGATATATTATTTTTGAAGGAAGTCCAAGAATCTTTACATTATCCAATTTTATTGGGATAAAGCGATTTTCATCATTTTGTTGATTAATTATATCCAATTCAAAGCGAGTCCAATCCTTTCTTTTATAGTTTTCTGAAAATAAAACAATGATCTGTTTTGAGTTTTTAAACAACTCTTCAAAAAAAATCTCTCCATCTTTACCAACAAGTGTATCTTGCTCGTCCGCTGCTAAAAAGACTGAATAATTACCATATCTTTCTATTATTGCTTTCTTAATGCCCTCCGCAATTTTTAGGTCTTCTCCAGCATATGAAATTGCAAAATCATATTCAAAATAATTATGTGTCATTAAATCACGATATAATTTCAGATATTTCTATCTAATAAATAATGTTTTTCATAGCTTGACTATTTAGCGGAGTGTTTACCTAGATAAATTTGGTTATCTCTTCAAATATCCATATCTTGTTGAATAAACTTCTTTAATGTTCTTATCTGTATGACCTATACATTGTCCATTTAATTTTTCTCACCCTCCCCCCACCTCCTCAAACAACGCTGCCTTCTTCCGGGGCCAGTACTCCAGCATATTCCACACCTGCATCGCTACCGCTATAAACTGAGTTCTCTCCTCTCCCGGAATCTTAAACACAACCCCGTGACCGGATGTCGATAACCCAACCGTTCCCCCGGGCTCGATTCCGATCCCTTCCACCCGGTTGATCACATCCCGGGCATCCTGCTTTGAGATCCTCCCGATCTCACCCGGACCGTCGATGATGATCCTGACCATATCTGTTTCGGGATCAGGTTTCAGTCTGCCAATCTTCCAGAGTGCCCCACAGCAGAAGATAAACCAGAAGAGATGAGGCAGATTCATCCTGAAAAGCCTCATCACTTACGATCCCTCCCTGAGAATCCTGGACCTGCATGAGTCACAGATTGCAGTATGAGTCTCTGGATCATGCCAGGTAGCCTTGAACGTATCACAGACCTGGCATCGTCCAAGATCACAAGTCACTTTCACAAGAGAGACCGGGTCAATCACCTGGGGAAGTGACCGGAACGATGCAGCCTCATCACGTTTTGCCTTCTCATAACATGACCTGCAGATCTTCCGGTTCATCCGTACCGGAGCAGACATCCGCTCCCGGGTCATCCGTTCCTGGAAATGAACCCACTCTGACCCACAGCAGTCACACGGCCCCTCACCAAACCCCCGGTCAATCTCACAGAAGTCAGATGGTCTCACCTTGAAGGGTTTTTCCGGATTCCCGTCCTTCGCGGAAGGTGCTCCAGTTTCCTGCCCATTCCGGGCATTCGTGGAATTGTCGCGGAAAACGGGGCGAGTACCGCAAGGCCCGGATTCACAATCTGAAGATACATCAGCCCCGGTACCCTGCTCATGATCACTCCTCGCGGAAATCTCAGGGTCACAAGCACACGAACATGGTACCGTGGTATCAGAAACTACCTCTCCTGTATTTTCAGATTTTCCGCGAAGAGTACCTGAAGTACAATAATTATTATTATTTTTACTCTTTACCCCTGAATTCTCATCCCGATTCTTCGCGGAATCATCCGCGACAATGCTGCAACGTTCCGCGATTCCGCAAGATGGATCATCGGGCTCACTGGTATGACCGTCCTTCTTATCGTTACTCGCAGGATCATCATGTGTTGAATCATCAGGGTCCAGCCAGCATCCTCCCTCAAACCGCCAATTCTGGTACACCCGTTCATCCCAGGAGTACGCCTTTGATCTCCGGTATGCAGCAGTCGTCCCGCTCTCATCAACCACAAGAGTCCGGTCACAGACTGAAATCGCCGGACACTTCTCCAGAAGTCCCGAGTATTCATGCCCATGGCTCGAAGACCCATGGATGATCTTGTAGATCACCGAGTTTGACAGGTCAGTGATATGCTGAAGCTCGGCAATCGTTATCTCTCCGGTTCCGTGAGACCTGATTGCATCGACGAGGAACGACTCTCTCCGTGTCAGTTTCGACTCCTGACCCCCGGATGTACTGTTCAGGGCAGTATAAAGCCGAGTTGCAGCATTGAAATCCACCTCTGTTGCGAGAATCTGATTCATCCCGTTTGTATCAACATGCACACGCTGGCACTGCATCAGGATCGCATGAGCCCTCACCAGATCAAGGATCATATCAGGATTTCTCCGGTTGATCGTTGAAGAGAACCTGATCCGGTTCGCAAACGGGATCACAACCCAGGCAGCCTCAAGCTGCCTCCAGATCTCCTGGCATACCAGGGACTCAACCCGGACATCATACTTCTCCTGCCTGAGTCCGGCTGCCTCATTCAGGGTCATGGTGATCACCGCTGCATCCTGCTCTTCTGAATCATCGATCCAGCAGGTTAGCATGCGATTCCAGACTTGATCGTCACCGGTCCCGTCGACTTTAGCGATCCACCAGACACACCGTTCAGGAATCACACAGGTCTCACCGACCCGGTCTTTACTAACGGTCCGGTAGATGAACGGACGACGAAACGAGGTCGTGACACCCTTGAGAATCTCCTGCATCTGGTCAGAAAGAGAGACATCATCGAGCGTGATTACGCTTCCGGGCTGCATCCCTTTGATGTAAAAGAGAGCCTTCTCACTCATCCGGCCTTCAAGCCTGAACTCCGGGGGAATCTGGCTCATCATCGTCTCAAATGCATGAGACTTCCCTTTTCCCGACTCACCGGTCACAGAGACATGCAGACCCCGGGCATTGATCACCTTCCGGGATGCAAGTGACATCACCAGGCACTCGGCTACTACCGGATCTCCGATATGATCCAGGGCAAATGTCTCAAGCATACACGAGAGGGGATCACCGGTCCTGAGGATGGCTGTCGCTTTCGTTTCGATATCTCCTGATGAACCGGGATCATCAGGCGATCCGGTAACCTGAATTCTCACGGGTTTACCACCAGAACTGATAACAGTGGCAGGAGGTTTCTGATCTCTCTTCTTCTTCGCCTGTCCTGGTCCAGTCCCACTGGATGAACCGCCATCCAACATAGCACGGAGTTCAGGCCACCGCTGCCGTCCCCCTCCACATGAATCATGATGACAGCCCGCAAATATGGCCCCGTTCGGGAACTGAATCGCGTATGCACCGTCGGTATGATCTTGTGAAAACGGACATGCATCAAGAACAAAGAGTTCTCCATGAGCGTATGGCCTCTTCCGGTATCCGATTGAGTGATGATCGAGCCACAGTCCAAGGTCAAGAGGACTCTTACTCCTGCTCTCCTGACCCTTGGCTGGCGGTAATGGTTCAGCCTCTTGTGGAAACATCCCGGCAAGGGCGGTCAGGAACGCTTCAGAAACAATCTCCGGTTCAGTAATGTCAGAGAGGATCTGTGCCTTCCGGTGGGGCCTTGCTGCGATGTTGTCCCCTTTCCTGCTCGTTGTTCCATAAAGTTTCCAGATCCGTGCAGCATTGAAGACCGAGGTGTCGATCGTGGAACATGCATCAGAGAAGAGAAGATCCAGTGTCTCAAGCACACTTCTCACAAGATCCCGGGATACATCATCGTTCGGCAGATCAATCCGGTAGAGAAGATGGGCACCGTTTCCTGAATCTGCCATAACCGGGGCCGGCCATCCAAGACCGGTAAAATATGCTGCTATCCTGGCTGCCTTCTCTATCGCTGAAGTATGCTCTGCATCAGACGACGACACACCTGATGGCCTGACCGGATCGATATCAATCGCAAGCCATCTCCGCTTGAGGATATCCTTGTCTCCTGCTGACTTCTCGTCTTTTCCAAGCCGTGTCTCTATTCTGTTTGCCCGGCGGGCAAGAAGATCAGGATTCACCGGGTTCAGGGTCACATAAATCCCAGAATACTCACCCCGGTTATCAAACGAGACAGCATCTGCACTCAGTCTGTCAAAGTTATCATAATACCCTGAAGCAGTTCCTCTCTTGCCGATGAGTCTGACCTCAACGGTCTGGCCCTGTTCAAACAGTATGGAGCAGGCAGAACGAGTGGGATAGTGAGCCGGATCAGATCCAGGCATCATCCACCTCCACAGAGTCATACAACTCCCGGTCGATAAGCAGACAGATCATAAACCGGTCTTCTCCGGTGATAACAGACCTGCAGGCTGTGCATCTCTTCCCGAGACAGGTGACAAGGGCCGTGCCTGATGAGATAAACGGACAGATGCGGTCTTCAGAACGACTCATGGATCCCTCCCCTGATACGAAGTGCTCCGCCTGGCAGGATCTCATATATCAGCCACGACTTAGAGGTAAAGATCCAGAACTGCACCATCCCGGGAAGGTGATTCTCGTTAAGGAATGAGGCTAGTTCCTGGACATCATCTGAAAACAGGGAGATGTCACCTTTCCGTATCCGCTTTACCGTGACAAAAATGATCCTCTGCCTGCTCCAGGCAACAAAATCAAAAAGTCGTCCTGAACCTGCAATCCTGAGGAAATGGTACCCGGCACGGTTGAGTTCTGCACCGGCATGGTACAGAGTACTCCTGGCGGTCAGGCTTGTTCCTGTCATTCTGCACTCCTTCTTGTAGATCTGAACGTGTGATTGCAGGTGCGATATACAGTGAATAATGCTGTAGCGTGGATGTTCAATTTGAGTATCAGTCTATTGATTTTTTCCCGGTGATTTATATGATACAACCCGGATGACAGAAAGGTACAAACGCTCAAAAGATTATACAGGTAGTTTATCCCCGCCAATCTTCCCGTCCAGGCAAGAAGGTGAAGTGTTGTGCGGGGTGTTTCAATTTTTAGTATACTATCATCTCCATGTCATCTGATCTGATGCCATACTGCTCCGTCTCCTCTTGAACCGGATCAGGCATATTGTCCATGAATTCAGCCCGAGGATCTCCTGATTCGAAATGTCCGGGTCCTCAGATAACAGCAGGATCACTGAAATTCTCCTTATGAGGAACGCTGATCTGAATACTGCGATACCGGGGAATTTTCGTGATTTATCTGGCCTGAAGAGGTGCTGAGTCATGGTCAGATTGTGTATGACACATGGTGATTCAGCACCCTGGTATCTAAAGATTAGGTAAACGGTGCGAAAGTGAACTGGGGGATCTGGATGTTCATCGATTCATCCCCGGATCTCTGAATCCAGTTCACTGGTGTGAGATTTCACTTTCAAAGGATCGAATGATCCTATAAAACCATATCGATTTGATCACAGTCTGACAGTATCATGGACTGTCATATTTCCTGATACAAAGCCTTCTGATTCTGATGTGGTATTTCCTTCACTTCTTGACTCCAGGAGTATGAACCCGCTCCCGTTGATCAGGCTCTCTCCAAGGAGATTCGGTTCTGATTCACGGCTCATGGTATAGGCTCCGCGTTCAAGGATACCTGATGCAGACATGTATGAACGATGTTCTGAACTGTCTCTGTCAACGAGAAAGACACAGGCCAGTGGAGTCGGAGTTACCCGGTCTTTTGTAGTATAATCAGAGAAGAGCACCGGACCTGTTCCATGAACTGACATCAGGGTTCCTGAATCTTCACCGGTAATTATCCGGGAGAGTTCGGAAGACCCTACGGTCATAACCCGGGATACAAACGACCCGTTGGCATCCTCACCAGATCCAAACAGGTGGACTGTTCCGTCAGTGTTGATGGTTGTGCCAAGATACTCTGCTCCGGTGAGAGAGGCAAGGATCAGAAGAACTGATCCGGTTGCCAGATAATTCCATTGCATTCTTCTCTCCTGGAGATTATGCCAGGAGAGCAACGGTATCTGCCCAGGTTTCTATTCCTGTGAGAATGCTGTCTGCTTCGTATCCTGATACCACAACGCTGTCACGTTTGAATGTGACAGAGAAGATCTCTCCATTTGAGTTGTGGCATTTGAGAGCACAGCTGAAGGAGTCTTCAGAACTGTCATGTGACGGTGTTCCCCCCATTGCGGTGTTTATTGCTGTTGCAGCAACTATCGTGCTGATATCGGTGTTGAAAGCTGCAGAAGTTGGAGCCCTGACTGATATCTGCCCTACTGTCTTTGCTTCTGCATTCTCATACACGATCTTTCCGGTGTAGTGTTCAGATCCCCTGACAACCCCGGCAACTGTCTGGTTGTTTGAGGTGTACGATGTGCATCCCCAGGGGTTGTTCTCGATCACGTCCTGGACAAGTGCCAGGAAGTTTGCTACCGTGTCGATGGGTGAGCTGAGTTTTCTCTCAGCTGACTTGGTGACACTCTTGGTTGTAAAGTCTGCCATTGTTCGATTCCCTGCCGCATTTCACGGCTATGTATAATGTCAACGTGTAGATAAAAATAGATTCAAAAGAGTTGGGAAAGGGGATAGAATTAATGGAGGATTGGTGATCCGGGTGAATTAAAGAATTTTTTTTGTGCAATGAATAATTCATGAAGAAGTGGAGATAGTACGTAAATGCCTGAATAATGATCAATCTCTTTTTATTCGGTGGTCATTTTATTAAATATTTAGAATTACCAATAATCACTGGTGAAGGTGGAGAGTATTACTCATCATCTTTAGAATGAGAAAGGATTTAAAACTATAATCTCATCCCTAATTTGAAAAATACCACTAATTTCTGGTAGTATGATGTTCTGGTAGTACTCAGGAAAAGATTGATTAAATCTGAAATATTCAATTCTATGTATTTGAGTACATTACTATTATTCAGATTTAGGATCCCAATGTGCAGTTCACAGTTCCATCTGGATTCACCGTTACAATAAAAGTTACCAGTCCTCCTGCATTCATAAGAACCTCATTTCCGGAAGGATCGGTTGTAATCATCTCTGGCTGAAAGGTATAGGTGTAAGTGCCGGGAGATGAAGGGATCTGAACTCCAAAATTGATGAGATACTTTCCGCTATCGTATGAGGCAGGGAGTACCCCAATTGGTATTGCTGGATCATTTATCGGAACAAGCACAATCCGGGCTGATGGAGATAATGTTACCGTACCGATATTCTCTAGATCCAGAGTGATAGTAGCCTGATTTCCCTCGACAGAAAAGGAAAGATCTGCAGAATTGGGAACGATATTGATGAGAGATCGTGATGATGGATCTGATGGTTGGTTTGGATGAGATGGGGGATAATCCGGGTTTGGATCAGGAGAAGGAGGAGAACTTCTGGTTTTGACCAGCGGGGCGTTATCATACATGGATCCACCGACATTATATCTCTCTGTGGTGTATCCTGTAGTTGTAGGAGTATGAGTATCTGACCAGCCTGTTCCCGTTGGGTCGCTCCAGTAATTACCCGCAATATTTGGCCCGCCGACAACATTAGAACCCGGAGAGGGAGCCTGGTTCCAGGTATATCCGGATGGATTACTTACCCCTCCGACGTTGTTGGTATTAGCAAATTTGTTATTATAGACAGAACCAGAACCTCCGCCCAGAACTAATCCTGAATTTGTATTCTCGGCAACAGTATTTCCCTTTATTGTGACAGATTCACCATCAGAATAGATACCATTATTATTATTACTATTCGCTGTATTGTCATTGATGGCTGCAGAGTCGCCATAAGACACGATGCCAATAGTATTCCTATTCGCTGTATTACTACTGATAGCAGCATCAGAACCTGCAGAATAGATGCCATAATTATTATTACTGACAGTATTTCCACTAATTGTGGCAGAAGTCTGTTCCGAATCGATACCTGTTTGGGTGTTTCCATCTGCAGTATTTGTACCGATAAAAGCGTTAGGAGCTGCTGAATAGATGCCTGATTTACCATTATTATTTACTTCGTTACCAATAATGACGTCAGAAACGCCAATTGAATCGACTCCATTATTATTATTATTGCTTGCAATATTTCCACTAATCTGGGCATAATTGCCATCTGAATCGATCCCATTACAATCGCTTCCTGCAATACCATTACTATTCACGGTATTACTGCGGATGGTGGCTGATTCACCGTCAGAATTAATGCCATTATTATTGTTATTTTCCGCAGTATTGCTACTGATGGTTGCTGTAGGACCTGTTGACTCGATACCTTCATCATTACTATTTGCCGTGTTACCACTGATAACGGCTGAAACACCATCTGATTTGATACCGGCAAAACCATTATCATTTGCTGTGTTGCCGCTTATGGTGGCTGAATCACCTGTAGATACAATACCATAATTATTCTCAGATGCTGTGTTACCGAAGATAGTTGTGGAATCACCCTGAGAATTGATACCATTATTAAAATAGTTTATTCCGCCAAAATTTCGCACTGTAACAGAATCAGTCCCGGAAATAACAGATACACCCGCTGACCCCCCGGAACCGGTAATTGTCTGATAATTTCCATCAAGGATAACATTACTTGCCTGTATTCTGATAGCAAAATCAGTACTTGTCGTGGAAAATCCGCTTTGCAGTACATAGGTGTTACCTGCCCCGGTTATGTCATATGATGATGTTGTTGAATCATATGTATACCCGGTTCCCCCGCTTGGTGTTAAATCGATGATACTCTGAACAGTTACCGTTCCGAGCGTTACCGTTTCAGGACTCTTTTCATCATTATCAGAATGTGGAGTAATAATCACCGTTTGGGAAGTTGTTGTTCCATCATCCTGGTTGAGTACAGTCTGGTCTCCAGATGCAGTATTTAGAGAAGAACCAACCTTTTTAGACACATCTCCGGTTGTATGCTCTGTTGTTGATGGGTTTTGCCCGGTCGTAGTATCTCCTGTCGTGGATGCATCAGCAGATCTGGTTTCGGTTGTTGATGAAGAGGTTTCAGAAGAAGAACCAGTTTCAGACAAACCATCAGTGCTTTGTTGCGTTGTAGATGTAATCTCTCCAGTTTGAGTTTGTCCCGGTGTGGATGAATCAGCAGATCCGGTTTCGGTTGTTGATGAAGAGGTTTCAGAAGAAGAACCAGTTTCAGACAAACCGTCAGTACTTTGTTGTGTTGTAGATGTAATCTCTCCAGTTTGAGTTTGCCCTGTCGAGGATGAATCAGCAGATCCGGTATCTGTTGTTGATGTAGTTTCATGAGAGGAGTCAGTCCCACCTGTACTATCACCTGAAGGAGATACTACATCTGTTTTAGAGAGAGCATTGGTTGTGGGAGGAATATCCGGTGATGTTCCCATGCTTTGTTCATTATCAGCAATACCGAATCCCACTATAAAGCATACGAACACAACAATGGTAAAAATATACCCGTAAATCGGTTTCATTTTATGAAGTAGAGTTCGTATGTTCAGGCTTCATCTGATCAAGCTTTTTCAGGAACTCTGAAGCTTGTGATATTGCCGAGTGATCATTACTTATTGCAGTTTTAAACAATTTTCTGGCACCATCATAATCCCCCTGGGTTACTCTGAGAACACCAAGATTGGTATATGCCAGAACTGCTCCTGATGGATCTGCATCAATCGCTTTTAGAAAATTGCGTTCAGCCACATCGGATTTTTTTTGCATAAAAGCAATTGCACCAATTCCGGTATAGATATCAGCAGCAGTACTGCCGGTTGCATATTGCTCACCTTGCATAAACGTCGTTTCTGCTTCGGCAAGTTTCCCCAGCTCTGTTAAGAGGGTCCCCTTTTTTACCATAGCATCGGCATACACCATGGGATCAGCAGTGGTTACTTTCTCAAAACTATCAAGAGCGGCATCCTTATCTCCGAGTTTCTCTTGTAATACCCCGAGATTGATCCAGCCCTTTCCATATGCCGGATCGGCTGATACTGCATTTTGATAATATTCTTTTGCTTTATTCAGATCCCCAAGACCCATGTAACTAGTGCCAATATTGTTTAATATTGAAGCCCGGTCTGCTTCTTTGGCACCTGCAAGATCTGAGGTAAATTTCTCAACTGCCCCGGAATAATCTCCTGCTAAATACAATTCCTGTCCATTTGCAGCCTGGGCAGCGGGAATTCCCAAACACATGCAGACAATAAAAACAAAAATACAGGGATAGAAACCATTCTCATGTACATTAAAATTCATATTAAAATCTTTCCAACCTATAAGATGCCGTTCAAGAACTATTATTCAATATTTGAATAAATTTAGAACAACACCCAGTATTAAATTGCGTGAGTGATATTGAGTATCTCTTATTAGGCAATAATTTTTTGCCACACTAATGACACTTTGGCTCTTTGGGTATCATCAGACTGTTCTCAGTCGTGCTATCCTTTTCGTCACTAATCACAAGGTAACGTTGATTCCAATACGCTGAAGAAGAGATTAACCGGGGTGATATGCCTTTATTGGCCTCTCCAGGCTGAAGTGTAATTATGATCTCATTACATCGATCCCATCTGAAAATCTCTTAGAAAAAGGCATCGTGGTATTAACTGACGATACAATAACTGCACGGGAATTCTCAGGTTTCCGCCAATTTTTTTTGCATGAAAAAAACCACATGCGATGGATGGATCTAACTCTATATAATAAACTGGAAAACAAAGTTCTCAATTAATTGATTTTTGTTTCATATTTTGTAACTACAGGGTAGAGATATACCCCTAATTGGATAATTACATCTATCAGATTCATGAGGCATATTACCTCTCTGTGGTTTCTTTTGTTTAATTGAAGAGAAAAAAAATATTATGATCAACCAAATAAAAGGTGGAGCAACTATCGTAGTTGATGATGCCCATATGGTTCCGAATCCCGGATCAAATAATCAAAAATCCGTGGATCAAAAAACTGGTTCTGATGATCTTAAAAATATACCCCATAATATGGATAGTACGGTTACCTCGTCTGTTTCTAACAAGAAACTCATTTGCCCTCAATGTGGGAAACCAACATTGTATGTAGAATTCCCGGATCAATATGAAGCCTGGACAAAATGTTCGTCCTGTAACTTCTTTATGGGAATGGGTAAGGATGACTGGCATCGTATGGAAAATAGTCCTAATATTGATGAAAAAATTAGAAAAATGGCAATTAAAAAGGGATTAAAGGTGTTGCCTTAATAAAAATCCTATTCAGAAAAATACTATTCAGACTTCTATCTGGTAAAAAAATCTCATTAATAGGTGAGTTAAAACCGGCTAACTATCTGATTTATTGATCCGATCGACCAATTCAACTACTTAACGTGATATTGTTCAATTTCATTAGATACTGTAGAAGAAATTTAGACATATCATGAGAGTTCGTATGAAAATAAGACGAAATTGGGAGTATCTTCTAATTTGAGTTTACATATTTCCATTTTCGGAAGTGAAGGTGTACATATGAAAAAAAATTCACATATAACAAATGATTCAGATGATCAGAATTTGGAGATACTCAATGAAGATGCTATTGAAAATCAGATGATTGTAATTGATCACTCCTCCTTTACCGGTGAAATAAATAATTGTTTCAACGATCCTGTAAGTTTCGATTCTAACGATTGTTCTGCTCCGTTGATTCATATTATTACTGAACCTGGTGGTTCGATCATGAGCAGGTATCCTAAAAATCTACCTGTTGATATACCCACTTCTCATCAGAATGATGAAATAGGTAAGATCAATAGGAATCGTGCACCGTTGAAATCTTTTGGATTACCGATTTTTAGTAATCCAAAATTGATAGTATCAGAAAGAAAATCTATTGAAGAGGTAAAAATGAGATGTTTGATCGATGAGATAATGCACGTTGCCAAAGAAATTCAAAATGGTAATCACTCAATACGGACAGATTTAACATCATTTGAAGGAGATGATCTGGTGATTCTTCAACAGATTAATAACATCCTTGATAATATCGTTGTCCCATCCATTACATCATCCTTTCTTGATAGAATATTAAAAGGGAAATTATCTACAAAAATACCCGTGTCATTCAATAGTGAATGTAACGAGATAGTGACGAAACTCAACCCATGTATTGACACACTATCCTATCATGTGAAAGATACCTCCAGAAGTAAAAAAGAGATTAATAAACAGATAAAAATGACTTTAAATTCTGGTAATAATAAAATCCTTATAGAGAATGAAAAAAATTTTGGATGGAATGTTTTATGTGGGTTACCTGAAACTGAAGATCAACAGAATCAGATTGAAGAAGAAAGTGTAAGGAGTTGGGTTGGGCCTGTACCTCTACCAGAATATCAGCGGAAACTAACTAAAGAAGATATCGGATGGAGCCGGTTATGTGAATTACCTGACTCCACAAGCCAGATTTAAAAATTTTTACTGTTAATATAGAATAACTGGCTATTTGTCTCTTTTAGTGGGTATGATGGAGGATTCCATTCAATATGAGTTATGGGTATTGCAGAAGATCCCATTCGGACTGTCCTTCACTTACCTGGTCCCTGACATATATCCTCAATAAATTTTGCCGAAGGTAAGCGTAAATGAGACTTTGGCTTGAATTTCCATAATGTTCACGATTTCTTTGCCCAGAATGGAATCATATAGATTGTGAATTCGATGATACAACAACCAGAACATGGCGTCATGTAGACTTTTTTGAACATCTAATCTTTCTTCATGGAAGGATCCCTGGAATCGTTGGTTTTAATTGTAGAATTCGAGAGGCCAAGGTTCCATGGGGTAGAGATAGATGCGGCCACTATTGAAGACCATTAATCGTCTTTCGTATAAACAATGTGAATCTCTCAAATATCAGAAAAAAGCAAAAAAGGATAAAAAAACTGGCGATTAGTTTCTTGTTACGTTGAAGAACCATAAATAAAGACAGATCTCTCTGATATCACATCAATTGAGTTTGACGTAACTTCCCGTCGAAAATATCATGAGAACTCTCTTTTTTTACCGACCTAGTTGAAAGGTATTTCTGATAATTTGGGTTTAACCTTCAGATGAAAAAACTGTGGTATCATCAATTCCTTCAGTGTTCGAAATGAACAAACACCTTGTTTATCTCCCCGGACCGGGTAACACTCAATGTATCAGAATGTTTTCTGACCAGTGCAAGAGCCTACTGCAAAAACGAATCCGAATTTTCCATCAGTCTTCATGAGACGGCATATCCCGGATAATCGTTATCGTATCTCCCTGCTATTCCGCATGGATGTCAAAATTATACTCATCAAATGAGAGTGTAACCGTTGCACCTTGTTTGAATATCTCAAACGAAAAACCGCTCTCCATCAGTTAGAGGAGGGCTGATCCAGCCTTGGTGGCAATATCCCGGCGGGCCTCCCACATCCGGGCATTCTGATCGATAAATAAAAAGACCGTATCGGCCAGGTTTTCATCACCTGGCATGATCCTGATAGTAGCCTGTTGTTTGATGCCGATTCTGAATATAAGAGTAAGCAGGATTGCAATAATAGTTGAGAGAGTCAGAGGAGAAGTCAGAATTGTTGCAAGCCAAGAATATTCTATCGGAAGAACAACACTGGAGAATGCACTTGCACCAAATCCAAAGACAAGCGAGATACCAATGGTGAAAAACCCCCTGGTATCCATCATTCGTGTCATCATCACCTCCATCCCGGTCATCATAATGTTACAGATAGAATAGACGAGAGCAGCCTCGATGACCGGAAGAGGCATAATAAGGAAAAACCAGAGGCCGGTGGGAATACAGCTGGAAAAACAAGATTTATTCAAGTAATAATTCTGACCTCCGGCTCATTATACCTGGAAGAGATATTCCGGGGGACCAGAGAATAAACGAAACTCAAAATCCTCCTCCCGACTGATAATCAATCAGGAGTGATGCCAGGTACCATATCTTCGTTCAAAAAACAGGGTGAAAAATCTATTCATTTCAGCCAGTATTTTTCTGATAGAGATCAGAATTATGGTATCGTTAGGAGGATGAGCATATTTGAATTATAATACAATAGATGTCGGCGTATTCTATTCACTGGAATGATCATCGTTCTCTTGATTGGGAAGGTCTCTGGTACAACCAAGCCACCCGGGACATACTAACCATTGAAACGAATCAGGTATTTAATAATCTGAAGGTTTCAGATATCAGTTTCAGTGAGAAGACAGACTGCATATGCAGGTCATCGAATTCCTGAAAAAAAAAGAATATCATTATTTCTATAGTTATCCACACACCAGGTGAGTACATATATCTACACAATCATAGGGGTTAGGATCATTCCGACAATTATTAACACACGTATCACATTGTAAACCCGACCCCTGTGCATTATCTGGAGCACTTTTTATTAACTCCATGAATACCCCGGTTGCGTTGAACGTTTTTGTATTTAGCTGACGGAGATTTTGCGTCTCCTGTGCATAGGGGCTCAGGAGTGTTCTGTCATAATAGTCAAGTGGTTGTACCTGAAGGGTAAGAGACCGTTTATCATCTGAAAACGTGAGGTTTTCAATTTTTACAATGGATGCTGACTTTGAATCGTTATCAGTAAAAACCACCACTGCGTCTATTGGAGTGGACATATTAGTCAAATAACTAACCGGAAACGATGTAGTGTTACCGTCTTTAGTGATATTTACAACCGTGTCAGGATTAGAAACCGTGATGGTCATCATATCTTCAGTAGTATTGACAATCGTACTTCCTTCCCCATGCAGGTATGCAAGGTATTCAGGACTATCTGCAGCACAGCAGATTCCTATCAGAGAAAGAAGTAATACGAGAACAATGAGTCCGGTGCCCTGATATCTATCCATATTCTTATGTTACTTTTGGTTAATTTTATTTCAAGGTTTTGTTTCGATCAGATATCTGAACACGAAATGAGTAAACCCGATTATATATCAATCGTATAAATTTGGACCCACCAGCAAATAATTTCCCTACAAATAATGGTATGTCGTATCAGGAATACATCGCTTTTGCAGACATCCCATGAACTACTTCTGGTAGTATAAACCGGGTCATCGGTCCGGTTACCATAACATGAAAAGGAGATGATATGCTCTTCAGGGTACTCTTCTTTGGTCAAATTTCGCGTAACCGGTGACACAACCCTACACAAGTGATGTCGTCATCAGAACAAATGTTCCATCCCGGAATACCCACCTGTCCTGGGCTGGACCTGCAGCATGATGAGAATCGAAGACTTTTGGGCCACTAACACCGTAATACCGGGAAGTATCCAATCCTTTCCTGATGGTCTCTGCTGTTACCGTATGAGTATCACAGGCAGGTGGCAGGGCCTCTGTTACAACCTTCATTGAATCATATCCATATCCGGCAAGAGTCCGTGTGGGATCCTGATGAAACATCTTCTGATATGCGGAAACAAAGCGTTCTGATTGTATCCCGGGAACCAGGTTTGTATAGGAATCTATCGTGAAAAGGGAAAACTGTGAGAGCACATCAGAGTTCTCCTTCTCCAGACTGTTCATAAGCCCGGACTCAGACAATATCACCTGACCACGGAAACCTGCCTCTGACAGATTCCTGATGATGGGGATCTGACGATTATCATACACAATGAGAATAATCGTATCTGGTGCACTATCCAGGATTGAATGAGATAGAGCAGCATAATCGGTATCATCCTGACGAATCGGCTCCTTTCCGGAAACAGGTATAGATCGGTTGGTAAGATCTGACGCAATATTGTTCATGACTGATCGTCCATACTCGTCATCGCAGTACAGGATAGCAACCCGGTCAGAAGAAAATGAGACCCATTTTCCAATAAATTCAGCAAGATAGAAAACTGGTGGATTAATCTGATAAAACCGGGGAGATATCCCATACAATGCTTCTCCATTTGCCTGGGGAGAAAGTAGAACGGAACTATCAACTTTTTTTGTCTCTTCAGCCATCTTCAACGTGAGTTTGGTAGAATATGATCCGATAACTACAGGAACTCTCTCACGTTGCATCTCCTGAAAAAGAGCATGTGACAGGTTTGGATCTCCCTTGTCATCTTTTATCTGAAGTATAATTTTTCGCCCGTCTGCTGTATCTCCGGTATTGAACTCATCGGTTGCGACCTCAATGCCATGCAGGATATCCGTACCGATATTGCCTAAATCTCCACTCAAAGGGAGGATAACGCCGCAGATGATTGTAGAATTATCAGTAGCAGGGACTGGAAGTGGGGAGGTGATGAAGATGGGGAAGATGGTGAGAATTATAACGATGGAAAGAATGATGAGGATAACGAAAAGAGAAAGTGTTTGAAGATATGAAAAATTGTTGACATCACTCTGCTCATTATCTGGTGAATCTTTTTGCTCTGCTCTATGAGGACGGTTGAATGATTGACTCATGTTCATCCCAATGGCCATAGGTTTTGAGTATATACTCTCTCTGATGGTTGCCCGGATATTGTAGATTGGAGAGTTCGTCATGTTACGCTCCGCCAAAGAAGAGTCCTGCCGTAATGTCCAATGATGCATTGTGCATAGAAATCGTAGGGTGCGAAGACCTGACATGGTAAAATATCTGCTGATAGAGCTGGCGAAGAGTAACAGACGAATCAGAGTTTTTGAGTCTGGAGATGAGCTCTGTGGTGAACTCATCTGATAACCAGGTTGAAAGTGCAGAGTCATATGATGCAGCTTTTGATGTCTCATTTTGTGCTGAAGCAGTCATTACAATGACTCCCGGTGTTGTTATTGAATCAGCAATAACCCCGCTGAAACAGGATTCAAGAACGATGAGCATTCGCCCAAAAACCTTTTTCTCTTTCATCTTGTCTACAATTGAAGCGAATTCATCCGGTGTAATCCGCTCACTATCATTACCAAATAACAGGTCTCCTCCCTGAACTCCATGTGATGAAAGATATACCAGCACGGTTGAATTTTCATCAGATTGAAGAACAGGTCTTCCATCAGATTCGACCTTTTTAAAAAGAACATCCGTCAGTGTCTTTTTATCGACAATTTCACCGATATAGTCCGGAATTGCCCGTTTCCTGACCTCCTCTTCCCCTGGTTTATGATATACCTCGCCAGGTCTGGTATTTTTTTTGTCTGTTGGGATATCGTCATAGATGAGGAGAATAATATGATCATCTGAAACTCCCTGGGATTTCAAATACTCATACATGGTCAGAGCATCAGCCTGATGCCGGTAATTTGTCCACTCCCGGGAAAATGCTCCTATCACCGCCCAGAAATCACCATGAGATATGTTCTGGACTGGAACAGTGGATAGGTCGGTTGAATTATCTGCTAGACCTGATTTATTATCTGATTTGGTCAGGTTCTGATGCAGGACAGGATCTGAAATTATCTTTCCGTCTTCCATGCGATAGGTTCCATACCAGGGTTCACGCCGGTCAGTTCCTTCAGATTTGAACAGGAGTGGACCGGTTGCACCGATAAAGACCGGAGTCAGTCCTTGTTGAATCTGGTTGAATGCTGATTGAAATCCCTCTTCTGTTCTGGGCATGAGGTCACCTGATTCATTGGTTAAGATAGATAATGCTGCATTCATGGGAGATTTTTGACGATATGCAGTAATACGGGCCATGACGCCGGATGCAACCAGCAGGGCATCATAGACCTCAGGAGCATAATCTGATTGACCATATTTCGATATCGTGTATTCTTTTGAAAAGCCCGGATCCCATTCTTTGGACATGAGCATAAGAGTTTTATCTGGAATTATGGTTGAAAGAACACTGATATTGTGTATATTCCATAGTCCTGATTCGAGGAGTTTCTGTTGATCTTGTGCATCAGGTCGTAGCAGGATCTGTCCCTGTTTGTCAACAGTAGGATATATAAAATACGGAATGGTAGAAGAGTTCAGTTCTTTAAGCGTTTCAATGGCAGATCGTATCTCATTCCCTGATCCCGAGTGGACAAAAATCAGATAATCAGGACGTACTTTACATAACCGGTCTACTGCCCCGGCAATATCATTCTGTGTCGAATACTTTTCTTCGCCTGTGATAGTAATGTTATATTCAATCGCCCAATAGGGGATCCAGTCATAAAATGTATTGCCATACGTGCTGTTTATGGTAAGGAGGGCAACATTTTTCCCCCCGTTCTGTTTGATATGTTGGAGAAGCACTGAAGTAATATCACCGTCGTTTGATACCGTTCTCCAGACTGAACCGGTCCCTGCAAATGCCCGGTAGATCTCATCAGATGATGCAGACGGAGATATAAGCACCTTCTGTTTTTTAATAAATAAGTCAGCAACCGCAAAGAGATCATCAGAGGAATATGGTCCGATTACAACCTTGATTCGTGGATCTTTTGCAAGGTCCTCTGCATATTTCATGAGATCCCCGGTACTGGTATCCCGCAGTATCAGCTGAACCGGTCTTCCACCAATTCCTCCCCCTTCATTGATCTGGTTCTGTGATAACAAAAGGGCGTTATACAATGGTTGTCCTTCAGGCCCATTGAGAGGGAGAAGCACTCCGATATACAATGGCCCGTCTTCTTCAGAGAGGACACAAGGAATACATACCGATATAAAAGAGCAGAGAATCAGAAGAAAAACAGTTTTTATGATGAATTGTATGTATGTCATATGACCATACTCTCTATCTGTCTGTATTGAAGCACGTGATATGGTATAGATGCTTTGATATGGCGTATTCCTGATGGGTAGGGGTTAATGTTCAAAGTGAACAAACACCTTGTTCATCTCCCCGGACCGGGTGACACTCAGCGAATCAGAATGCTTTCTGACCAGTGCAAGTGCCAGCTGCAGAAACGAATCCGGATCTTCCATCAGTTCTTCGTGAGAAGGCACATCCTCTGGAATAGTAATCGGATCTCCCTGGTATTCTACGAGTATATCAAAATTATACTCATCAAATGAGAGTGTTACTGTTGCACCGGTATTGAAGATCTCAAACGAAAAACCGCTCTCCATCAATTCAAGGAGGGCAGATCCGGCCTTGGTGGCAACATCCCGGCGGGCTCCCCACATCCGGGCATTCTGATCGATAAATGAAAAAACCGTATCGGCCAGGTTTTCATCACCTGGCATGATCTTGATAGTGGCCTGTTGTTTGATGCCGATTCTGAATACAAGAGTAAGCAGGATTGCAATAATTGTCGAGAGAGTCAGAGGAGAAGTCAGAATTGTTGCAAGCCAAGAATATTCTATCGGAAGAACAACACTAGAGAATGTACTTGCACCAAATCCAAAGACAAGGGAGATACCAATGGTGAAAAACCTCCTGGTATCCATCATCCTCGTCATCATCACCTCCATCCCTGTCATCACCATGTAACAGATAGAATAGACAAGGGCAGCACCGATGACCGGAAGAGGCATAATAAGGAAAAACGACGAAACCGGTGGGAATACAGCCAGGAACACCAGAATAATCCCGGCAATAATTCCAATCCTCCGGCTTGTCGCACCGGTGGCAAGTGAAAGCCCGATATTTCCGGAGGATGTACTCTGACCAAGACCGCCTATGGCTCCGCAGATGATATTTGTCACTCCTTCGGTGAGAGTTCCTCTGCTGTAATTTTCCATATCTGACCTGATCCAGTCTGCATCATTGATCTTCTGACAGGATGTCAGGTTTCCAATCGTCTTGAAAACTCCGGCAAATGCGGCTATAATGAATGGAAGAAGTATAGATGAATCAAAACTCCAGGAGAGGAAGATCGGTTTTGGAAGTTCTATTAAGGGAAATGTCAGAAAGGTAAAGACCGATGATGTGGGAATCTGTCCACAAAAAAAGGCAGCAATATACCCTGCAATGATTCCAATAAATGCAGGATAGAGTTTCATCGATCCTTTTCCCCAAATACTTGCAATAACAATAACACCAAGCGTAATGATTGCAATGAGCAGGTCTTCTGAGATGAATTGTGCCTTTAGGTTCTCCATTCCCAAAAAACTCTGAATAGAAAAGGGAATCGCAGAAATACCTGCCATGATAATCACAAGCCCGGTAACTTCGGGAGGAAACAGGAATCTGAGCCTGCTGATTACCCGGGAGATTGCAATCTGAAATACGCCGCTCATGGCGGTCATTGCTGACATGAGGCCAAGTCCGCCGAGGGCATATGCAGCCGTCGCCGGTGGGATAAAAAACAGGGCTGCAAATGAAGGACATAAAAAACCTGATCCGATATAATGCCCTTTCAGTGACTGGAGTATTGTTCCGATCCCTACCGCCATAATGGTCATAGAGAGAAAGAAGCCGGCTTCAGAAGTCCCCATCCCAGATGCCCTTATAAGAATGAGAGGAAAAACAAAAGAGGTTGCAATCAGAAGAGCGTGTTGTAATCCGAGGAGAAAACACGGAACCGGTGGAGGTATCTCTTCAGTTGTATATGTCAACTCATATGATGGTTTCTGGACAATGATGAATCCCTGCCGTCCGGTTTTGATAGTTGCGTGATATCAGAAATTTTTCTTTAATTCCATTCAAATCTGTATCTACCAGATGAGCGGTTGGTTCTACCATTACATATGAATTCAATATACTAAAATCCCTTTATGTAATATTATACATTCCGAAATAGTTCTGGATATCCTGGATATGTAACCTTTTTAAAACCTGATTATCCGGCTAAACCTTTTCTGGTACCCAATTATTCTCCGATTATAAGCCCGGGAAATAATTAACCGATTGAAAAAACGTGATAACCATCAACTACCCAATGAAAATTCAAAAATGTGGTAATTCATGTGTCAATATCATGTGTCAATATTCAGGGAGTTCTGATGTCAGTATCAGAAGAATACGGTATCTCCTCAAATCTGCCAGAAAATCTTGATTGTAGGTATTAACTCATGGTACAATAACTATTCGAGGAATTCTCATCTTTCGCCCCTGGATTCAATTGTATGGTGAGTAATACCCTTCATAAATTTAATTCAAGAACCCGGTTAATCTCCTGTATCAACTGCTCGCGTTGAAATGGTTTCAGAACGTATCCTTTAGCACCGCAGGTTATTGCAAGTTTTATCATTTTTACTGACTGAATCGCACTCACCATCAGTATTCGTGCATGGGGATCATAGGCTATGAGGGTTTTTAGAGCCATTATCCCATCCATTTTTGGCATCAGGATATCGAGAAGCACTATGTCTGGACGGTTTTGTGTATATTCATAGACACCCTGATACCCGTCTACTGCCATTGCGGAAATCTCAAAACCTGCATCTGAAACAAAGGTCTTGATCATGGTACGCATAAAGAGGTTATCATCAACAATAAGGATCTTAACCATTATTTATAGACCTCTTCCTGTACGAATCAGATGACTGAATGGGCTCGTCAGTGATTTTTTCTCCGCTATTCTGGTTATTATGTTCAGATTCTCCTGAAATCCTGATAGATAGATCGTCATCCCCCAGTGACCATCGTGTGACGTTCAGGTTCATCCCCATAATTCCAAGAATTCCGTCTTGTAACCTGATCGGTCTGAATGAATCTATAATCCACTCGGATCCATCTGATTCTATTATTTTCTTCTCATTCTCTCGTATTTTTCCGTTAAGGATGAGGTCAAGACTCTCTTTCCAGTAGATTTTCGTTTCTTCTGATAGAGGCAGGTCTGGTATTGGTCTTCCGATAAGATTACCATACTTTGCAAGATGCTTTGAATTCTGGAGAATTATCTCCCCGTTTGGATTGAGAACCCAAATCTCTGCAGGATATGAGTTAAGTATCGAATCCAGAATCTCTTCTTTTTCAGCATATGCTTCTTTCAGGATAACCTGCTCAGTAATGTCAATAGACACACCAACCAGTCCGGTTATCTCCCCGTTCTTATCAACGACCCGGCGTTTTTTGGTAAAAAATGACCGGGCACTCTTGTCAGGCATAGAGATCTCCTCCTGGATCTCAAACTCTTCTACACCAAACTTGAGGAGCAGGTCATCAGCCTTTATCCGCTCATCAGCAACATACGATGAAAATAGATCCTCTTCACGTTTGCCTGGGATCTCTATGAGTGGAATTCCAACCAGATCTGCAAACATCTCATTACCATGGATATAGTATCCATCCTTACTTTTCAGATACACGATGCCGGGAATTGTTGATAAAATAGTCTCCTGAATTTTTCGCTGTAAGGCACACTCATCTGTGGTTTTTTTCAGATTTATATGCGTCTTAACCCTGGCAAGTAATTCCCTGAGTTCAAAAGGTTTTGTTAGATAATCACTGGCACCAAGCTGGAATGCGAGTTCTTTGTCAGCAGTAAGACTCACACTTGTCAGCATGATGATTGTTATCTGTTTCAGAACCGGATCTCCTTTAATTGTTCTGAGAACATCAATCCCGTTCATCCCGGGCATAATGATATCAAGGAGAATCAGGTCAGGTGATGAATGCTCATGAAGAAATTTTAGTGTTTCTTCTCCGTCTGATGCTGAAAAAACCTGGTATCCTTCTATTTCCAATATTGAGATTAGATAATCCCGTATGGCTTTATTATCATCAACGATCAGAACCGATGCAACCTCATCCATGATTACTACCCCTTGGCTTTGATTCACTTATATATTCGCCCCTCCTGAAAAATTCTCAAAAGGGCATTACCCTGGCTAACATAGGAATAACTCTAGATATCCTGCACATAACCCTTGAATGTGAAAAAAAGGTTATTACTGTAACCTCATTGATGCCAAAACAGGGTATTAGACTGACCACCGGAATAACGGAGGAGTGATAAGATTAATATTTATTAATTTTAGAATTTCGCGAAGTGAGTATAGGGAATATTCTTGGTACTCAATCCTTATAATTTCACGAAAACTTGTTTTTGCATACCGGTTTGCCGAATAATGATATCACCATGTTCATGAGGCAGAAGGCATACCAGAATAGAAAAATACCCAAATGGGTATTGTAGATGAGATTATTTTTTTGTCAGATTGAGACAATATCCATTGAACCTGATCTTTTCCTCAGTGCATTCTCCTTCAAATATATTCGTTCCGTCATCTGAAAGTGTAAACGTAGTAATCTCCGGGGAAATCCATACCAATGAGAGGATCTTTCTATCTGCTGAGGTTGTCCCATTCACCAGTCCTCCGAAATGTAACGAAGTCAGAGGATGATAATCTCCACTTACAAAAGTCCCATTTTGAATTAAATTTATCTGGTTCCTCTTACTTTCCCAGATTCCTGTCCATTCCTGATCAGGTACAATAGTGGTTCCGTTTCTGGTTCCATTGAACGTGTAAGAAGATGGTTTGCTGACATTATCTACAGGATCTATGGTCACAATTCCGTCAAACAGCATCTTATCTTCTGAAAGATTCATGGTAAGTGTCCCGGTATTAGTCAATACACTCTTGAGTGTCTTCCCATCTTTTGAAAGAGTGCCTGTTAACCGGAATGCCTCGGCTATGGTTGAGTCAGATGTTGTGGCTATTCCGCTAATCGTTGAACCATTCTGTGAAAGAGACAGAGAATAATTGGCATCTGTCCATATACCTCCCCATGGAGAATCCTGATGAGGAACTGTAGCCGATTCTTCAGCATACACACAACAAACCAATGAACAGATTATTGTTAGTAATAGTGCACTGACAAAATATATCCCGGGACGAATGGTCATATCAGATACTATGGTGGGGTTGTTGATAAATTATACGAATCGTAATGCACGGTTGACATTGATAATTAGGGAGACTGGATCGGCATTCGTGTCTGTAAAAATGAGAATTCTGTGAATTGGATGCCCATCTCCTACAGATCTTCAACTGTGATCTTTACAAATAATGAGAACTCTTTATTATCTTTTGTGATATATCAGTTCGCAAAGATAATGCCTTGTTCATCTGTATGAACTCCATAACGTAAACCTGGTCCAAAGGAATCAAAGGTACATATCCCGTCTTCTCCAAAGGCCGGATCAGGGTTCCCGTTTTGGTCATACCTGATAAGAACCGGGGTTTGATTAAGATGTATTTCGGTAGTTCCGGCGATAATAGTATTCTCTATAGTTTGCCTGGTGAATTTTCGTATTATATGATTACAAGGAATTGGTATTACCGTTGTATGAGGATGGTATTCAACGATCTACTATTTTTATGCAGAGAATAATCAATATGAACAGGACAAAACGTCAGTTGTGAGCGTATTATAATGAACGATGATGTGTTCGTAGAAAACCGTACCGTGAAACCAAAAAAAGTTAAAAACTAGTTATAATTCATGTTACAACTACGGCTTCGGGAATCCTCAGACTCCCGCCATAGTTCTCATTTTTAAGAGATAACATAACCGGATAGGAACCAGCAGTTGTGTACACATGTGACGGGTTCTGCAGTGTTGAATGAGATCCATCCCCAAAGTCCCAATCCCATGAAACCGGATTTCCAGAACTCTTATCCTTGAAATCTACAGTAAGCGGAGCATTTCCACTTGTAGGATATGCTGAAAACTGCGTAATGATCTTTCCGGGTACCAATGTCGGTGTGGGCTGTGGAACAACTCCGTCTGTAACAGTGATATAATTATTCCATACAGCATATCCTCCGGTCTGGTTATTCAGAGCTCGCAAGGTGACTGTATATATTCCCGGAATTTCATATGTATGAACCGGGTTACGGGTAGTATTGGTTATTCCGTCTCCAAACTGCCAGTACCATGAAGTCGGTGACCCGAGTGATTGAATTGAAGAGAACGAGACTGTCAATGGTCTTTCACCGTACCGCTGTGAAGCATTAAAGAAAACTTGAACCTGACCTGGTGTTGGATTTCCAATCGCCTGGATATCATGATTGTCTGTCAGCTGAGTAAACGTCCAGCTCGTAATATTTCCTTTAGACTCAGAATCTACAATTACATCAGGCATATCTGCCCCGGGTTTAGGCTGGGTGATGAATGTCTGATTCGTGTATGACCGGTATGAACTGTTCCCTGCAGGAACAATAATGGCCTGATCATTTGCGGTAGCGTTGATGGTAACCGGTTTGAGTGGAACAAGCGGGGCAGTATCATTCACCGGAGGTGAAATATCGAATGGGGGTGTCACAAATCCGGTTACATTTGGAGTCTGCAGATCAGACCATCCAGTCCCGTTTGCATTACTCCAGTAATTACCTGCAATAAACGGACCTCCAACGACATTCGTTCCCCGCACGGGGCCGGAGGGGTTAGTCCAGGAATAGGAGTAATTACTGAAGTTGCCGTACCCCTGGATATTTGTATCACTTCCAAAATAATTATTATAGATATTTCCAATTCCTGGCCCGGTTATTGGTTCATAATAAAATTCAGAAAGGATTGCAAGACTAGACCGGCTGGATCTGTTGATCTGATTTCCGATTACAGATGTATTGTTGTATTGATCAGCTATTCCTATTCCAAAATATGCATCGGTTACAATATTGTTGCTTGCTAATGAGTTGTTGCCAAAGCATCCCAGACCATATAATTGTATATCCCGGACGATGTTATCGGATATCATTCCATCATCGCCGTCTAACAGGATACCATAACGGACACTTGAATAGACTCTGTTCTTTATTGCTTTGCAGTCATGCTTCGATGACATAATACCATATCCATTGTTATATAACGTATTCTCTGAAAATGTGGTATTTTCACCTTCAGCACGTATTCCATATCCATATTCATCGAAAGTGTCACTAATGGTATTGCCGTTTATTGTTGTATTTGATCCGGTTGAAGCTAAATTATTGTAATTCTGACTGATGATGTTACCAGTACAGAGACCTCCGTCACTTTGGAATATGACTCCGTAATCCTGACTATTATGAACCGTATTTTCACGGAATGTCATATTATTTCCGGAACTAGCAAACCCGTATTGATTATTATTGAATGAATTCTTCTCTACGGTCATGGTATCTCCATAGATACTATATAATCCTATAAAATTATCCAGAATCGTATTCTCAGAGACAACAGCATAAGGACCAAGTATGTAAATTCCAATACTGGAATTTTTCAGAGTATTCTTATGGACTGATAGATTTGATGTATAGGCGACAATACCGGCATACCTATTATCAGCCCATGTATTATTAACAAGAGATATCTTATCACCGTAAGAGTAAAGACCATAGGTAAATTCTTCAATTTTGAAAAAATTTCTGACCGAAGTATTATTTACATCAGATCCTGTTGCGATCCCATTATTTGTAGCATTTCCAGTAATCGTCTGTCCATTTCCATCAAGAACAACATCCGATGCTTCGATATATATTGCCGAACTATTCCCTGTTGAAAATCCGCTCTGGAGTATGTAAGTTCCAGGAGAATAGATATAATAACTCTGATCAGTTCCGGTTGTGTTGAAATAATAATACCCGCTCCCTTCTGGGGTCGGAGTTACCGGAACTAGGATAACATTTCCCATTGTTTCCATCCCGGTATCTGTGATAGATAATGCAGATACAGACGGATTTATGGGTTTCTTTGTGTCAATAGTATCCCTGATATCTGAAATATTAAATGGTGGAATTGGGATTGTCACTGGTGGTATCTCCTGTAGCAGAGTCTGGGATTCGTTCAGTTCACTGGTGTTTAATCCCGTTGGACTGACTGCAGGTTGGGCTGTACAGACAAAGATACCTCCCATAATGATCAGAAAACTGAGAAATATATTAAGTACGAGGCTAAAGTCTGTCTTCATCAGATATCACCGGTCTTTGTTGCTATAATTAGTTCGCGTCTATTCTGGAAGGGTTGTGATCTTAGCGTATCAATTAGAACCTGCTGATTCCTCTGGTCCCAAAAAGTATTATTCATTATATCCATCAATTTCCATCTCCCATAAAGCAGATCAAAAAGAAATACGGTATTGGTTAATCATATTTATAATAATATATAATTATGCATTTTTTCTAAAATTCAGCCGGCAGGAAAAATTCCTATCTATATGGGAAAACAGAGAATATCGTTACATATATTCAATTCAGTCAGACATTTTAAACCTAATAACCGGGAAACCGTTTTCGTCCGATGTCTATGGGACCTAACCTTAAAAAGAAGAGTGCCTGATTTAGGCACAGGGTGTATATCTTCCGCTGATTACAACATACTGAATGCCGTCACTTCCGGTGGTAAGATTGAAATAACTTTCTTTTTGAAATATTCCGGAGAGTGTCGGATGGGAAAAGACATAATGAACCCAGCCGGTCCCATGATCCACAGCTCCTTTGAGCATCTCGTCACGGAACATGGTACCGGTAACATCCCCTTTCCCAGACATGTTTCTTCCGATGATATCCGGGTTTCCTGCATCAGCCATGTTTGTTCCATTGAGTGCATAGACAAAGACATACAGGCCAGGAATCACCGGATCCTTGTATGGTGCAACTTTTGCATTTATCTGTTTGAGCGTATCCGGGGTATTTTGTGAAAGTGCATCTGATGTGCTATTTACAAGATCAGTCACCATTTTTGTGGTTATATCAGATTCAGCACATTCCACTGGCTTATACTTGTAGATAATTTGTTCATATTCAGAAGATCCAGTCTCTGACCTGTTGATTTTAAGGTTTGATATTGTGTTGTTAAATTCATCTACAAATTCAGGATCAGTGTTTTTGTTGAAAGCGAAATACTCGTCAATTGCCCCTATATTCATAACAGGTTTGAATGATTCCGGATCATCAGCGTACCGGTTAATCATCGACTGCCCGGAAAGTTCGCCATAGCTCCAGGCATCCGTAGTTCCATTCTCTATCATCCTGATTGCCTGTTCCGGGGAGGATACTTCTGTGATCTGATTTGGATTGACACCGGCATGTTCTGCCATACTGATCCCGGTATCATTTCTGATTGCCACAATCCGGTATGAATGAATATCGGAAGAAATTGAACTATCGTTCTTTGTAGTTCCCCAGAGGACCTTGGTGTCGCTGATGATCGGACCGGCCCACAAGAACTGGTCTTCACGCTGAGATATCCTTCCGGTAGTAAACAGGAGGGTGTTGTTTCGTGTCAGAGTTGTGTTATATGCTTCTGCCCAGGGGAGAATGTTGATTGAATTTCGAGGGATATCAATACCCATATGATTGAATGTTGATTCGAGGAAGTCTACAGAAATTCCTTTCAGGGTGCCATTATCCATGTAATTAAATGGTGGATAATCTTCTGTCAGAATGAGAAGATCAGAGGGCAAAGATTGTGCCATCATACCGGGTATGAAAATGCTGAGTAAGAGTATGGAAAGAATTAGCAGTCTTTGCTTCATGTTATTACATATCAGTACCCTGGTTAATAGTTACTCTCTTTTATCTATCTGAAAAATTATTTGGTTTTATCTTGAATTGATGAAAACAGAATGTTAAAACCGTTAGATAAAAATATGTACCTGATACATATATTTCAAAGTCTTGATTTTAGCAGCAAAAGATGAAACCGTATTCAATATTTTGAAAAATCAGCAAATTCTCTTATAATCGCTCTCCTCTCATTAAACCGAATAGTGACTATATTTAAAATTGAAAAATATTTAAGAAAATTATCAAACGAGTAATGAGGGGATTCATTTAATAATATCAGCGATAGTAAAGTGAAAATGTAAGTGAAAAAATTGAAATGGTTTGTGAAATAGATGTATAAAATTTTATTATATGAATGTAATAATAAATACTCAAACAGAACGGAGAATATGGTCAAAATTTACAAGAATTTTTAAAACAAGGTTCGGTCCCACGTAATGTGTAGATTCAAGCCTCATTTACAAGATTCAAATTATCCGGTATCGAACATTATGAGATGTCACTGAAGAAGTTGATCAATTTCATATGGATATTTACGAGATAGGTTTTGATTCTATCAATTTAAGATCAGATATTGTTTTAATAAGGTCAATCTCTATTAATAATTTATACCAGATATCCTATCGCCATTATTAATCATGGACTCATTTCCTTAAAAGAAGATTTGTGTCTGTGTTGCATCTTATTCGATACATCTTGCTTTGAAACTATGTTATCATAGATGGGAATTTTCAGACAAAGAAGTCCTGAATTATGAGAATTTCGATTCACTTTAACTCAAGAAAAGAACAGAATTCACTCTATGACTGGGCTGATATTTCGGTAGGAGAATCCCGTATTGGAAAAGCTCGTTGCAAGATAGATAAATCAACAATCACCATCTTTACGATTAATATCTATCAGGATTGGGAGAGACGTGGATATGGCAAAGAGTTCATCGACTACTGTAAAGAGCATTATCTCACAGTAATTGCGGATCGAGTCAGACCTGTTTCTATTGGATTTTGGGAATCAATGGAATTTACTGATACTATGGATGGATGTTGGATCTTTCATGCACCATTAAGAATGGATAAGGGGGAATAACTGCACCTCAGTTTCAGACCTGGTAAACTAGCGTATGAATGATAAATTTAGGAAAAAAACTTCCTCTAAAGACGACAATGTTCCTAATCATGCAAGGCATAATACAAGAAGGAGATAACTTCTAGAGTATGGGGTTTACTTTTTTTTATCGGGATGAACAAACACTGAGCACTGCAATAGATCTATTTATCCCTCATATACAGAATCGGACCCATATCAATATTTGGAGTGCTGGATGTTCTCTTGGACAGGAACCATATACCTTTGCTATTATGCTTCGCGAAAGGATGGGACCTTTTCAATACAGAAATGTAAAGATCTTTGCAACTGATATCGACGAGTATGATCAATTTGGACCGATCATTACTACTGGAATTTATCCTCAAGAAGATATTGCACGAATTCCTCCAGATATCCAGGAAAAATATTTCCTTAAAACCCCGGATATTCCCGGCAATGTCCAAGTAATAGAAGAGATTCGACATGCAGTGGAGTTCTGCAAACATGATCTCCTCTCTTTAATACCAATAAAAAAAGGTCTTCAACTCATAATCTGTAAAAATGTTCTTCTCCATTTCAGTGAAGATCAACAACAAGCCTTATGGCAAATGTTTTGGGAATCATTGGATGAAGATGGATATCTTCTTCACGAGCAGACACAAAGAATAGGAGAAAAATTTACCAACCTATTTGAACAACCGGTTTCAAACGCCCAGATTTATCGAAAACGAAAAATTGATGATTATTAAAGATCTTACCCTTGGAAAAAAGGAGTACACATCAAGTGTCTGGCATGTCAGCGGAGAGTTTCATTCATTTTCTGATGTTAATACGCTGATCGATACTGGATATGATAAAATCGTTCTTTCTCATCTGGAACAGATGAAACCAGGTATAGGAAAGAAAATAATTGATAAAATCGTTCTCACTCATTCGCATTTTGATCATACTCAGAATGTTACTGAAATTCTTAAGCGATTTCCAGTTCCGGTCTATGCGCATCCAAAAAATGATACTCCCGGAATTATTCCGGTTGCTAATCATGAAAAAATAAGAATTGCTGATCAGGTAGGAGAAGTCATCTATACTCCGGGTCACAGTGAAGATTCAATCAGCATCCTCTGTCCAGACGATGGAATACTCTTCTCCGGAGACATGCCATATCGGATATTTTCTGATTCAGATGAATATCATTCAGATTTTATAGAAGCACTAGAGTATATTTGTTCACATGATATCAGGGTGATTTATCCAGGACATGGGGATCCCATAACAGATTATCCCCAACATCTCCTTGAGGATTCATTATTGACAATAAAAAAGAGTAGAGACAAAAGCTGATGAATATTCAAAACCTTACTCAAGGAAGTCACCAATACACTTCAAATACATGGTTACTATGTTGTGGGGAACATCAGTCAAATTGTCCTATCTTAATTGATACCGGTAGTGATCCCCGGATTATCTCAACACTTCAGGAGATTCAAATCTCGACTGGTGAAATACCGGTAAACCTGGTGATCATTACCCATGATCATGCTGACCATTCTTCGATGCTGCCTGAAATTAGGCGGTGTTTTTCTCCTGTAGCATATGCCTGGTCAGAGAATACTGTAGGTATCACCAGGAATTTAAAAGATCGGGAAGTAATATCTGCAGGAACTCATTTGTTAGAGATTATCCATATACCTGGACATTCAAGTGATTCAATCTGTATTTACTGTTCAGATGAAAAGATATTGTTCACAGGAGATACCCCGATTTACATCAGAGATACAAGTCTCACTTTTGAGCGTCCATTTCAGAGAGCATTTGAAAATCTCTGTCACCGAAGAATTAATTCGATTTATCCTGGTCATGGGGAAGCGATCCTCTCTGATGGAAATCAGATTCTAATGAGATCTCTTGAAAATATCAGAGACAGTAGGATTATATAACGAAATATATGGTGTGTATTATTCGAGAACCTAGTGAATATAATTTACATACTTGACTTGATTTATACAATCAATTATTCTCTCTTAAACAACCCTATTTTTGACTCCGATGTGACTACATTTTTTTCGTTTGAAAATTCAAATCAAATGCCTAATAAAGGGCGCAAAACACAAACCTTGAGGTAGGTTTGGAAAGTTAAGATATTATTCAAACGAAATTATAATTACTTATGATTTATAAAAAAAATTAGCATTCATTAGGTTATAAAAATCAATTTTAACCAAAATTCACCTCATTGACAATAAGATGAATAGTTGGTTAATTATGTTTTACTATTCTAAGTGCCTCGTTTTTATCCATTGATTTTATTCCAAAAGGAACTCGTATATTATAAATATTTATGTTTCTGCCTTGCATTCATGCTCTGCATGACTCTTCCTATAATAACTATTATATCAAATAAAAAAAAGTCCGTTTTAAACCTATCCCATTGTGTATGGTTAAACTGCCCCCCGGTGAAAAAAATGAATACATCAGATATGATTACCAGATTAGATCTCACTGACGAAGA